>CAZOYL010000071.1:0-13316 GCA_964584035.1 uncultured Gemmatimonadota bacterium
CGATGAAGGCGAGGACATGGGCCTGATCGAGTGGCTGGTGACCGATGTCCATTACCGGGAGCTGTGGATCGATTACCGGCGCCTGGTTCCGGAGCCGGAACGCCGGCAGCACCGCCGGTGGCTGGCCAAACACTGGCAGGGACGGGACCCTGAGGGGATCTGGCTGGTTGAGGCGGACGCCCATCTGGTGTACCACACCCAGTTCGTGCGGGGTCTGTACCCCATGCACCACCGGAAGGGATGGGTCCGGAAGAGGATCTGGGAACTGCTTCGATCGGTCCGGATGTACCGCGCCCGGGACCGGCTTCAGGATTTTTTACCGATTCTCCGCCGGCTGGAGGTTGAGGGTGAGGTGGTCATGGGGGACATACCCGAACATCTGCGGAAATTCAGTCTCCGCGGGGTGCTCTCCATACCATGGGATTATTGGCGATTTCCGGAGGGGGCCAAGTCCGTCCGGCACGCCTATCTCTACGATCCGATCGATGGCGCGAAGGGCCGTCCGGAGAGCTTGCCCAGGGCCTGTGAGCCGCGGCTGCAGATCAAGGAGATCGCCCGGCGGGGAACGGACCTGATCTGAGGGGGGAGATCCACGATGATGAGGAGAGCGACATGATGGTTGCAGAGAGTCCCACCCAGAGAGCTCTGAACAGGATGGAGATGATATTCCGGAACCGGCACCGCCTGCTGATCCTCACTCACGACAATCCGGATCCCGATTCCATCGCCAGCGCCGTGGCTCTGAAACACCTGGTCAAGGAACGATTCGGCATCCAGTCCACAGTAGCTTATGGGGGTATGGTGGGGCGGGCCGAGAACCGGGCCATGCTGAGGCTGCTGAAGATCAAGCTCAGTCCGGTCTCGCGGATCCGAATGCACGCCTACCGGCATATCGCTCTGGTGGACACGCAGCCCCGGGCGGGCAACAATTCTCTGCCGGAGAAGGTCAAGGCGACCATGGTCATCGACCATCACCCGCTCAGGCAGACGACCAAGGCATCCCTGATCGATGTCCGTCCGGAGTATGGTGCCGCGGCCACCATCCTGTTCGAATACCTCCGGGCCAGTGAATGCAAGATCTCCACTCCGCTGGCCACGGCCTTGTTCTATGGGATACACTCCGAGACCGAGGCCCTCGGCCGGGAGGCCACAGAGGCGGACACACAGGCCTATCTGTCGTTGTTTTCCCTGACCAATAAGAAGCACCTGGCCCGAATCGAGAGGCCCAGCCTGCCGCGGTCCTACTTCAACGTCCTGGGCCGTTCATTAGTGGGGGCCAGCACCTACCGGAACGTGGTCATGGCCCGGCTGGGACCGGTCGAGGTTCCCGAGCTGGTGGCCGAGGTGGCCGATCTGCTGGTCCGGCTGGAGCGTATCACCTGGTCCCTCTGTCTGGCCTGGCACGAAGAGCGGCTGGTGCTGTCGATACGGACCACCAATACCCGGGCCCGCGCCGGCCGTCTGATTCAGCGTCTGGTGGGCCGTCGGGGCCGTGCCGGGGGGCATAATATGCTGGCCGGTGGCTGGGTGGACGGCAGCGGCATGGATGCCGGGCAACGGGAACAGCTGGAGGAGGAGATGATGGAAAAATTCCTCCGCCTGACCGGACACCGGGAGGCGGCTGCTCTGCGGCCCCTGATCGACATCGCCGGGGAGGATCATCAGAAGAAAAAAAGGCCGGAAACCGGTGACGTTCAACCAGGAGGTTGTTCATGACCCAGAATAAAGCGGAACGCATCGGGATACTGACCGGAGGTGGTGACTGTCCCGGCATTAACGCCGTCATTCGGGCGGTCAGCAAAACGGCCATGGTGAAATATGGCTTTGAGGTGGTGGGATTTGTGGACGGTTTTTGGGGTCTGATCCACAATCAGCGCCGGGTCCTGTCGTACGATGATGTTTCCGGAATTCTCACCCTGGGAGGAACCATCCTGGGCACCTCCAACCGGGCCAATCCCTTCAGAGAAGCCCGGGAGGGACCGGAGGGACTGGTCTTCGAGGATGTTTCAGACCAGGTGATGTCGCACTTCGACCAAAACCAGTTGAAGGCCCTGGTCGTCATCGGCGGCGACGGATCCCTGTCCATCGCTCAGGGTCTGTTCGAGAAGGGCATGCCGGTGGTCGGTGTTCCCAAGACGATCGACAATGATCTCTCGGAAACCGATGCCACCTTCGGGTTTGCCACCGCGGTGGCCAATGCCACCGAGGCCATCGACAAGATCCACACCACCGCTCAATCTCACCACCGGGTCATGATGATCGAGACCATGGGCCGCTATGCCGGCTGGATCGCATTGGCCGCCGGCGTGGCCTCGGGAGGCGACGTCATCCTCATCCCGGAGATACCCTACGATCTGGACGTCATCGCCCGGCGGGTGCAGCAGCGCAGCCACAGAGGCAAACGATTCAGTATCGTGGTGGTGGCCGAGGGCGCCAAGCCCTGCGGGGGGGAGGTGGTCATCGACCGGGTGGGCGAGGAGAGCACCGATCCCTGGCGTCTGGGGGGCATCGGTCGAAAGCTGGCTCTGGATCTAGAGGAAGGGACCGGCCTGGAATGCCGCGTGACCGTTCTGGGGCATATCCAGCGCGGGGGCAGCCCGGTGCCGGCGGACCGTATTCTGGCCACCCAGTTCGGCTGCGCCGCCGCCGATCTGGCCGCTGCCGGAGACGTCGGCAAGATGGTGGCGCTCAGGGGCAGCCGGGTGGTCTCGGTCGACATTGCCAGGGCTGTCGCCCGGCAGAAACTGGTGCCCCCCGATCACCCGTTGATCGTGGTCAATAAAGCCATGGGGGTGTGCTTCGGGAACGAGTGAAAGGACCTTTAAATACCCCTTGACTTAAGGATAAAATCTTTGTATGATAAATTTCTTTGCATATTTTCACTTCTATAATATCATATAAAGGGTTATTCACTGCGCCGTTCGAACCGGGAGGGGCCATGCCGATTGTTGATTCAAAAACCGGAAAGGTTCGCAGATCATACTCCGTGAAGGAATTGAAGCAGGCCGCCGATTACATGAGGGGCCTGAATATGGTCGCCCTGTGCGCCGCCGGATCCGGCCATTCGGGCGGCACGCTGTCGATCATGGACATCACCGCCGCCCTGTATCTTCACGTCGCCAATCATGATCCAGAAGATCCTTTATGGCAAGATCGCGACCGCATCATCTGGTCCTCGGGGCATAAGGCACCGGCTTTATATCTGGGACTGGGCATGGCCGAATTTTTCGACGTCCGTGAGGTGGTTAAGCTGCGCAAGCTGTATGCTCCCTTTCAGGGTCACCCGCACTGGTTGAAATTGCCCGGCGTGGAGGCCTCCACCGGATCTTTAGGGCAGGGCCTGAGCATCGCCGTGGGCATCGCCCTGGCCGGCAGGCTGGATAAAAAAGACTACACCGTTTACGCCCTGACCGGGGACGGGGAGCATCAGGAGGGACAGATCTGGGAGGCGGCCATGGAGGCCGGCCATTACCGGCTGGATCATCTGATCAATATCCTGGATAAAAATCGTCTGCAGATCGACGGCTGGGTCGAGGAGGTGATGGACATCGATCCCATCGTCGATAAATATAAAGCCTTCAACTGGAACGTGATCGAGGCCGACGGCCACGACATGAAAGAGATCCTGACGGCCCTCGAGAAGGCCAAAGGTCATCGCGGGCAGCCCACCGTCATCGTGTTCCACACCACCAAGGGACAGGGCGTCAATTTTATGGAGGATGTGGCCGGATGGCACGGCAAGGCGCCGGCCTGCGAACAGCGGGACGATGCCCTCGAGCAGCTGGGGGTGTCGGGCCAGCTGGATCTGGCCGCCCTGGACAAGATGGCCGAGGATTGCCAGGCTGAGGCGGATGCCAAGCTCGACGCCAAGATGCCCAAGTTCAGCCGCGATTACTTCTGGAACCACGAGAAGCGCATGAAGACGGAGATGGATCCGACCCGCAAGGGCTTTGGGCGAACGCTGGACGAGCTGGGAGATGATCAGCGGATCGTCTGTCTGGGAGCCGATATCTCCGGCTCCATCACCATCAGCCAGTTCTATGAAAAGCACCCGGAAAGGAAAGGACGCTTTCTGAGCATGGGCATCGCCGAGCAGAGCGCCACGGCGGTGGCCGCCGGACTGGCCAAAGAGGGAAAACTGCCCGTGTTCGGCACCTACGGCGTGTTTGCCTCCGGGCGTAACCTGGACCAGCTCCGGACCACCGTCTGCTATGGGGAGTTCAACGTGTTCATCGCCGGCGCCCACGGCGGCGTCTCGGTGGGCCCCGACGGGGCCACTCATCAGGCCCTGGAGGAGCTGTTCCAGATGTGCGGCTTGCCGAATATGGTCGTCGAGGTGCCCTGCGATGCCCCGCAAACCCGCCTGGCCTGTGAGCATCTGCTGCTGCATCACCAGGGGCCCAAGTATGTCCGTTTCGCCAGAGAGGCCACGCCGGTGGTGACCACCCCGCAGACGCCGTACCGGTGGGGCAAGGCCAATGTGGTCCGATACCGCGGAATGCAGGAGCGCTTCAGCGACGCCTTCGAGTGGTTCCTGGCGTCGGAATACCGCTCCGAGGATGAGGATGTGGCCATCATCGCCTGCGGCCCGTCCGTTCCCGAGGCCCTGCGGGCCGCTTATATCCTCAAAGAGGATTTCGGTCTGGAGACACGGGTGGTGGACATGCACACCGTCAAGCCGCTCGACCGGGAGGCCATCGTTCGGGCCGCCGGGGATACCGGCCTGGTGGTCACCGCCGAAGAGCATCAGGTGGGCGGTTTCGGCAACTGGATCAGCGCCGCCATGGCCCAATCGCGGGAACTTTACGGCCGGCCGATCCTTATGGGCATGGTCGGTGTAAAGGATCGCTTTGGAGAATCCGGCCAGCCCTGGGAGCTGGTCAAGGAGTTCGAGGTCAGCGGGGAGCACATCGCCCGGATGGCCAGGGAGCTGGCCGATTTCAGAGAGAAATCATCCTCCCGAAAGTCGTCGTGAGACCGTCTCCAGGCCGTCTGTGAAAGCGTCTGCCGGGCCGTTTGCCAAGCCGTTTGCGAAACCGCCCGCGAAGCCGTCTTCGAGCGCCACCTCGGGAGCCCCTTCGAAGGAGCTTTTGGAATCCGTAAGGCGTTAGATTGTATTATATTATAAAACACTCGCGGATGTCAAAATGACGCCAGAACGATGCCAGAATGGTGTTGACTTGGGTGCAGCCTTTTTCTATATTGTCTGATGTGTGAAATAATTCACAAGGTCTGTCGGGCGACGGGTTTTTCCCCGGCCCGGCCGATGCCGATCGGTTTTTTGGATCTTATCGATCGGTCCGATGCGCATCGTGATAGGGAGGTCAGCCATGCTCTCCGAGTTCAAGAATGAACCCTATACCGATTTTTCCAAGAAAGAGAGCCGGCGCGAACTGCAGGCCGCTTTGGACACTGTCGGCGGCCGGTTGGGGCAGGAATATGATCTGATCATCGGTTCGGAAAAGGTGAAGGCGGCCGAGCAGTTCAATTCGATCAATCCCTCCCGGAAGGATCAGGTCGTGGGTGTGTTCCAAAAGGCCTCTGCTGCGGAGGCCCAGCGGGCCGTTCAAACCGCCCTGGATACATTTCAGAGCTGGCGCCGGGTCGATCCGGCCGAGCGGGCCGAGTATCTGTTCCGGGCCGCCGCGGCCATGCGCCGGCGCCGGATGGAGCTGAATGCCTGGATGATCCTGGAGGAAGGAAAGAACTGGCTGGAGGCCGACGCCGATGTGGCCGAGGCCATCGATTTTCTCGAGTTCTACGGCCGGGAGATGATCCGGTTGGACGGAAAACAGCCCCTCACCAGGGTTCCCGGGGAGGATAACGAACTGGTCTATATCCCCCTGGGCCTGGGTGTGGTCATTCCCCCCTGGAATTTTCCCCTGGCCATCCTCACGGGCATGACATCCGCCTCCCTGGTGGCGGGCAATACCGTGGTGCTGAAGCCGTCCAGCGACTCGCCGGCCATGGGCTACCAGTTCATGGAGATCATGGCGGAGGCCGGCCTGCCGCCGGGCGTGGTGAATTTCATCACCGGCAGCGGAGCGGCCATCGGCGATACCCTGGTGGGGCATCCCCAGACTCGTTTCATCTCCTTCACCGGCTCCAAGGCCGTCGGCCTGGGGATCGTGGAACTGGCCGCCAAAACGGCTCCCGGGCAGATCTGGATCAAACGGGTGATCGCCGAGATGGGCGGGAAGGATGCCATCATCGTGGACCGGGAGACCGACCTGGACCGGGCGGCCGAGGGTGTCAAGGCGGCCGCCTTCGGCTTCCAGGGGCAGAAGTGCTCCGCCTGCTCCCGGGCCATCGTCCTGGAGGACGTCTATGACCGCTTTCTAGAGCTGCTGGCCGAGAAGACTGCGGCCATTACGGTGGGTGACGTCAGCGATCAGAAGAATTACATGGGCCCGGTGATCAATCAGCGGGCCATGGACTCGATCATGGGGTACATCGAGATCGGCAGGAAAGAGGGACGGCTCATCACCGGAGGGGAACCGGCCGGGGAGGGAGGATTTTATATCCAGCCGACCATCATCGCCGACCTGGATCCGGGAGCACGGATCGCCCGGGAGGAGATCTTCGGGCCGGTACTGGCCGTCATCAAGGCCCGTGATTTCGATCACGCTCTGGAGATTGCCAACAACACCGAGTATGGCCTGACCGGCGCGGTTTACAGCGACAACCGGGATAAGATCGAAAAGGCCAAGAACATCTTCCATTGCGGGAATTTATACATCAACCGCAAATGCACCGGAGCTCTGGTGGGCGGACATCCCTTCGGGGGTTTCAATATGTCGGGCACCGATTCCAAGGCCGGCGGCCGGGATTACCTGCTGCTCTATACCCAGGCCAAGTCCATTTCCGAGTTCACCGGGTAGTTTCACCCCCTCATGAGGTTTTCGATGGCAAAAGAAAAGATCAGCGTGGTCATCATGGGCGCCGCCGGGCGTGATTTTCACAATTTCAATGTCCGATTCCGCGACGATGAGAGATATCGTGTGGTGGCTTTTACTGCCGCCCAGATCCCCGATATCGAGGGCCGCCGGTATCCTCCGGAGCTGTCCGGAAACCTGTATCCGGAAGGCATTCCCATCCTGGCGGAGGAGGATCTGAAGACGATACTCGAGGAGCATGGTGTCCAACAGGTTATCTTCTCCTACAGCGATGTCTCGCACCACTATGTCATGTATGAGGCCAACCGGGTCAATTCCTGGGGGACCGACTTCGTCCTCCTGGGTGTCGGTCCCACCATGATAAAGAGCTCCAAGCCGGTCATCGCCATCGGGGCGGTGCGCACCGGCTGCGGCAAGAGTCAGACCACCCGGCGGGTGCTGGAAGTCCTCAAGGAGATGGGCAAAAAGGCGGTCGTCATCCGGCATCCCATGCCCTACGGCAATCTCGTCGAACAAAAGGTACAGCGGTTTGCCACTTACCAGGATCTGGATCGTCACCGTTGCACCGTGGAGGAGCGGGAGGAATATGAACCCCACATCGATTGCGGCAACGTGGTCTATGCCGGAGTGGACTACGGTCTGATTCTGGAGCAGGCCGAGCAGGAGGCCGATGTCATCGTCTGGGACGGCGGCAACAACGACTTCCCATTCTACCGCCCGGATCTGTTCATCGTTTTGGTCGATCCCCATCGCCCGGGACATGAGCTGGGCTTTTACCCCGGCCACACCTGCCTGAGCATGGCCGATGTGATCGTGGTCAACAAACAGGATACAGCCCGGCCCGAGGACATCGAGATCGTCAAACACAACGCTCACCAGATCAATCCATCGGCCGTCATGATCAATGCCAATTCCCCAGTCACCGTTGAGCGGCCCGAGATCATCGAGGGGAAACGGGTGCTGGTGGTGGAAGACGGTCCCACGCTGACCCACGGCGGCATGGAATATGGCGCCGGGACCGTGGCTGCGCGCAAGTATGGCGCCGCCGAGATCATCGATCCCCGGCCCTATCTCAAGGGGTCCCTGAAGGACACCTATCGCACCTATCCCGAGATCGGACATCTTCTCCCGGCCATGGGGTATGGCGCCGGACAGGTTGCCGATCTGGAGGAGACCATCGCCGCCGTTCCCTGCGATGCGGTGGTTCTGGGAACACCCATCGATCTGACCCGGATTCTGAAGATCGAGCAGCCCCATGTCCGCGTGCACTACGAGTTGGAGGAGATCGGGAAACCCGATCTGACCGGAGTGCTGGGCGATTTTTTCGGCGCCTGACCGGCGGCGGACGACGGTTGATCTGAATGAAGGGCTCTCGGACCGGACTGTCCAGGCCCAGGTTCTCAGAGGAGAGGAAAACGATGAAGGTCCACGAGTACCAGGCCAAAGAAATTTTCGCCGATTATGGTATCCCCATTCCTCCGGGTCAGGTGGCCGACACTCCCGGGCAGGTCAGGGAGATCGCCGCCCGGGTCGGTCCGCCGGTGATGGTCAAAGCGCAGGTCCATGTCGGCGGCCGGGGCAAAGCCGGCGGCATCAAATTGGCCAGGACGGTGGATCAGGCCGGCGAGCTGAGCGAGAAGATACTGGGCATGAAGATCAAGGGCCTGGAAGTGCGCAAGGTTCTCATCTATAAAGCGCTGGATATCGACAGTGAAGCCTATCTGGGCGTCATCGTGGATCGAGCCAATCAGGTTCCCGTCGTCATGGTCAGCGCGGCCGGCGGCGTGGATATCGAGGAGGTGGCCCGGGAGACGCCCGAGAAGATCCACAAGCTGGCCGTGGATCCCCTGTTCGGTCTGCAGGCCTATCAGGCCAGAGAGCTGGCTTTTCGGATCTACGATGATCCCGGCGTGGCCCTGCGGGCAGCCAGGATCCTGCAGCAGCTGTACCGGGCCTTCTGGGAATGCGATGCCAGCCTGATGGAGATCAATCCTCTGGTGGTCACCGGCGACGGTCAGGTGATGGCCCTGGACGCCAAATTCAACGTGGACGACAACGCCCTCTACCGCCAGCCGCGCATCGCCCAGATGAGAGATGCCGCTGCCGAGGTTCCCGAGGAACTGGAGGCCAGAGAGGAGGGCCTCAGTTACGTCAAGCTGGATGGAGCCGTGGGATGCATTGTCAATGGAGCCGGCCTGGCCATGGGCACTATGGATCTGATCAAGTACTATGGCGGCGAGCCGGCCAATTTCCTGGACATCGGCGGCAGCTCCAGCCCTCAGAAGGTCAAAACGGCCATGGACATCCTGCTCCGGGATAGCAACGTCAAAGTGATCCTTTTTAATATATTCGGCGGCATCACCCGGTGCGATGACGTGGCCAACGGGCTGATCGCGGCCATCGGGGAGATGGGCGCGAATCTGCCCATGGTCATTCGCCTGACCGGCACCAATGCGGAGCAGGCCAAAGAGATTCTCCGAGGGGCCGATCTCACGGCGGTCGATTCAATGGAGGAGGTTGTTCAGCGAGCGGTTCAGATGGCCGAAGCTTAGCCCGTGGGCCGTGATGATGCCATCGATGAAACAGACTGTCGACGACCAGATCGTCACCGGCAGAGCCGTCTTTATCTGGGGAGCCCTGGCTATACTGATCCCCTTGGTGGTCTATCTGCGCACCCTGTGTCCGACCATTTACTCCGGAGACAGCGGCGAATTGATCACCGGGGCGTACTGTCTGGGCATCGTTCATCCCCCGGGATACCCGATATACTGTTTGCTGGGCCGGCTCTTTTCTCTGTTGCCGATGGGCGGTGTAGCTCATCGGCTGAATTTCTTTTCGAGCCTGTGCGCCCTGCTGTGCGCCGGCCTCATCTTTCTGCTGGCCCGGGAGCTGATCATCCGATCTCGCCGCCGGACCGCGGATCGATCCGTCTCCGGCGGTCCCTGGATTGAGGGTGCCGCCCTGCTGGCCGCTCTGGCCTGCGCTTTTTCCCGGACCCTGTGGACCCAGGCCGTGATCGCCGAGGTCTATGCGCTCCATCTGCTGTTTCTGCTGCTCTGTATGGCCTCTCTGCTCTGGTGGCAAAGAACCGGGGAGGGGCGTTTTCTTCTTCTATTCGCCTTTATCTATGGCCTCAGCCTGAGCCATCATCCCGGGGCGCTGCTGGCGGCTCCGGCCTTTCTGATTTTTCTGCTCTGGCATCGCGGCCGGCTCTTTGAAAACCGCAACATTCCCTTTCTGATGCTGGGATTGCTGATTCTCGGTTTAACACCGCAGCTGTATCTGCTCCTCCGGGCTTTGGGCAGACCGCCCCTGGATTGGGGACACCCGGCGGGCCTGGAAAAGCTGTTGGCTCATGTCACCCGGGCCTCTTACGGCAGCCTGAGCAAACATCCCCGGTCCCTGGCCTTGCTGGGAAAGCAGCTGGTCGCCTGGGCCGGTCTGCTGGCGCGGCAGATGGGTCGCGGCTGGCCGCTTGTGGCTCTGGTCGGCCTGGTGGTCCTGTTTCGACGTCTGCGGGATTGGGCCGTCTTCACCCTGATCCTGTTCGGGACCACGGGATTGGGCATCATCGCTCTGTTGAATTTTCACGACACCCAGCGGGAACTGTATCTGGTGCGGGTATTCTTCATCCCGGCCTTTGCCGTGATGGCCCTCTGGCTGGGACTGGGAGTGGCCTGGATGGCCGAACGGCTGATGGTCTGGGCGGGCCCGGGCAGAAAGCCTGCGGCTCGATCGCTGGGGTGGATCCTGGGCTGTCTCATCCCTCTGCTGGCCATCGTTCCCGGCCGGCACAATTTCGCGGCCGGCGACCATAGCCGGGAATGGATGGTGGCCCGGCTGGGCCGGAGTCTGCTGACCACTCTGGAACCTCAGGCGATCCTGTTCACCGGCCGGGACACGCCCACCTTTGCCGTGGCCTACACCCGCATTGTGGAGGGCTTGAGGCCAGATGTCAGCCTGAAACATTCCGGTTCGGGTGATATCTTTCGATGGCTTCAGCCCCCGCCCGTGCCGGCCGATCCCCGCCGCCGGCCGCTCTATGGAACGATGCCCGGGGAGCTCCCGGACATCCCCGGGTGGCGCCCTCACGGCCTGGGCATGCTCTATCAGCTCCGCCAGGAGCCGGTCGAGACAGAGACATTATTACAGGTCTGGGAGGAGTATCCCTGGGATCCTCCGGACCGCCGGCGCCTGCGGGAGGATTTCTTCCTGCGGGAGTTATTTCAGAATCTGGTCGCGGCCCGGGGTAATCTGGCCGGGGAGCTGGCCCGCAGGGGAGAGTTCGATGCGGCCCTGCGGCAGGCCGGAATGGCCGTGGCGATGGATTCCACCTTCTACGGGTCACATCTGGCCCTGGGTCAGGTCTATATTCATCAGGGCCGCTATCGGCAGGCGATCGAGTCCTGCCAAGCCGCCCGGCGGCTGGCTCCGGAGCGGGCCGAAGTCGTCGATCACCTGGCCCTGGCCTACCTCAGGGCGGACTCGTCCGACCGGGCGATCGAGCTTTACCGCCAGAGTCTGGCCCTTCAGCCCGGCCGGGCTCAGGTCTACAACGATCTGGGATTGGCTCTCAAACAGGCCGGACGATACCGCGAGGCCGCTGGGGTCTATCGACGGGCCATCGAGCTGGATGCCCGGTTTCCGGATCCGTTGAGGAATCTGGGCGTTCTGTTGGCCTACCGGTTGAACAGCCCTCTCGAGGCCGCCGGCCTCTGGGAACGGTATCTTCGCTTGCGGCCGGACGATCCCGAGGCGGCCGATATCCGGGCCGAGATCCTACGGCTGCGGAATAGAGCATCAGATGAGCACATTTTCAGGGAGGAAACACCAACAGGAGAAATGGACCCATGAGCATACTGGTCGATAGCAACACGAAGCTGGTCGTTCAGGGCATCACCGGGCGGGATGGAGCCTTTCATGCCGGGCAGATGAAGGAGTACGGAACCAGGGTGGTGGCCGGCGTGACGCCGGGCAAGGGTGGGCAGGAGGTGCAGGGGATCCCGGTATTCAACACGGTCGGGGAAGCCGTCGAAAAGGAAGGGGCCAACACCTCGATCATCTATGTGCCCGGCGCCTTTGCTCCGGATGCCATTTACGAGGCGGCCGACGCCGGCTGCGGTCTGATCGTCTGTATTACCGAGGGCATTCCGACACGCGAGATGATCACCGTGATGCAATACCTGTCGGCCGGCCAATCCCGACTCCTGGGACCCAACAGCCCCGGCCTGATCTCTCCCGGCCAGTCCAAAGTGGGCATCCTCCCGGGCCGTATCTTCCAGCCGGGACCGGTGGGAGTGGTTTCCCGCAGCGGAACCCTGACGTATGAGGTGGCCTACCAGCTGACCATGGCCGGCCTGGGCCAGAGCACGGTGATCGGGCTGGGAGGCGATCCCGTCATCGGCACCCGGTTCGTGGATGTCCTGGAGCTGTTCGAGGCCGATCCGGACACCCGGGCAATGGTCCTCATCGGCGAGATCGGCGGCACCGATGAAGAGGAGGCGGCCGAGTATATCTCTCAGCAGGTCAGCAAACCGGTGGCGGCTTTCATCGCCGGCCGGACGGCTCCTCCGGGCAAGCGCATGGGGCACGCCGGTGCGATCATCTCCGGCGGATCCGGAACGGCCGAGGAGAAGATCGCCGCTCTGGAGAAGGCCGGCATCCCCGTGGCCGACCGGCCGGCCGACATCGTCGACCTGGTTCAGAAGCAGCTGGAAGAGGGATCATCGCCGGATCGGCAGTAAGGGAAACCCTCTTTCCGGAAAGAACACCGGATCGCTCCGGAAAGGTCTTGACAATGTTGGATCAATGTACTAAAATCAGTAGAGATACTCTATTTCTCGAATTGTTGGTTCTCTTACGATGAGGAATGGGCGATGAAATATTGGCGACGGCCTCTGGACAGCGATGAGGTCAGGGTTCCACACGGTGAGGTTCACATCATTCTTGACCGTTGTAAGGGGTGCGGGTTCTGCGTGGAATATTGCCCTAAGGATGTATTGGAGATGTCCGAGGAATATAACGCCAAGGGATATCATCCGCCCCGCGTGAAGGACCCTGAGAGTTGTGTGCAGTGCCAGCTGTGCGAGATGCTGTGCCCGGATTTTGCCATCTTTGTTCTTCCCAAGGAGCCAAAGGAGGCCCGTGTTGAAGGCTGATCCCAAAGGGGTAATGACCGGCGATCACTTCCTGGACGGCGATCACGCCTGCGCCGAGGGAGCTCTGGCGGCCGGCTGCCGGTTTTTCGGCGGATACCCCATCACGCCGTCCACCGAGGTGGCCGAGAGATTTTCCCAGCGCTGTCCCCAGGTGGGAGCCATCTTTATTCAGATGGAGGACGAGCTGGGATCTCTGGCCAGCGTCATCGGAGCCGTCTGGAGCGGGCGCAAGGCCATGACGGTCACCTCGGGTCCCGGTTTT
>CAZOYL010000072.1:0-13065 GCA_964584035.1 uncultured Gemmatimonadota bacterium
GTCGGCTAAAACGGCCAGACTCCCGGATACATCGAGGCCCACGCAGCTTCCCGGACTATCGTAGGAGCCCCGTTCCAATGGCAGCGCCGGGTCACCGACATCCAGGATCCGCAGCCCGCTGACGCCCGCAGCCACGAACAGCAGAGTGTCCTTCAGGAACAGGTCAGCGGCGAAGATACGTCCGGGGAAACGGTAGTTTGACACCACTGCCGGATGCTCCGGGTCGGCGATCCCGAAGATGTCCACGCCGCCGTATCCGCTGGCCACGAAGGCCAGGGAGTCGGAAGCGACCACGGCCTGAGCGTCCTCCGTGGTGGGCAGGGTGGCCAGCCATCGCGGTTCGGCGGGATCCGATACGTCGATGATCTGCAGGCCGGACTCCCCGGCGGCCAGAAAGATCAGGCCATCGCCGGCGGAAACGCCCCGGACCGGCCCGGCCAGGCTCAATTTCCCTGCCGAAACCAGGCCGCCGGCATCATGCCGCGCGATCTGCAGGCCGCCCGGACCATCGGCCAGGAAGATGTCATCTCCCCGGATGTCCAGATCCAGGCCGGTGCCCGGCAGGAACAGCCGGCTCAGTTCCGTGGGGGGCTGGTCGGGATGCAGCTTGAGCGCCACCACGCCATTTGCGAAGGCGCAGTAGGCGGTGTCCCCGCAGATGATGACATCGCGGACGTCCGTCCACAGCGCGCTGCCCGCATAGTGCAGATCCGCCAGGCGGGCCCGCGCTCCGGCCGGCAGCAGCGGCAGCAGGATGGTGATCAGCGCTATTGCGATTTTCAAAGGACGTGTACAGATGAAAAGCATTATTTCAAAAGGACCATCTTGCGAACGGTTTTCAGATCACCGGCCTGGAACCGGCAGAAGTAGATCCCGCTGGACACTTCCAGCCCGTGATCGTCCAGGCCTCTCCAGGTGAGGGTGTGCTGGCCGGCCGATTCAACCCCGTCCACCAGGGTGCGCACCTTCTGCCCGGCGATGTTGAAGATCTCGATCCGCACCGGACCGGCCTGCGGCAGGGCATAGGTCAGCCGGGTGACCGGGTTGAAGGGATTGGGGTAGTTCTGCGACAGGGCATACGCTTCGGGCATCCGGCCGGCGGTCTCTTCCACGCCGGTGGTGACCGTGCCGATGTCGTCGTCGCCTCGGAGCTCGATCTCGTATTGATCGTAGCTGTAGTCGATGACGCCCTGGATATAGTCGATGTGGTCGTTGAGCTGCGGCTCGTAGCTGTATGTGCCGCTGACGTCCACCTGGGCCGTGCCGCTCCCGTCGTCGATGTGCCAGTTGCCGAAGCCGTCGTCGGGATTGGTCACGGTGACGTCCCTCACCATGACATAGACGCCCTCATACGGCTCGCTGGCCGGGTCCTCGAAACCCAGCTCCGCGGTGGTGCATTCCACCGGAGGGAGATCGTGGCCGGAGCTCAGCAGCGTGTAGGAGGCCAGGTCGCCGATCTCGGTCTTGCCGAAATATTCCGAGATCTGACCGGTGATCTGGACCTTGTCCCCGACCGCCGGACTGTATGCCCCGGCGTCATATACGTAGATGCCGTTCCAGGCCCCGCCGGTGCCCTGAGGATCCGCGTCGTCCTGGATATGAATATGGGTGCTGGAGTGGGAGTGATCCTCGGTGACCACGCCGGTGATGGTCACCAGCAGGCTCTCCATGGGGGAGGGATACGTGCTGTTGGGTCCGGGATCGGCGGTGAACTGGACATCATAGATGGTGGCCGGCACCGACTGCACCACCGAGTAGCTGACCACCTCGCTGGGAGCGTTCTCCGGCTCATAGGAGGTCTGCCCGATGTTGTCGGTGGCGGTGATGTAGAAACCGACCGTGGTTCCCAACGGCTGCGGCGGGATCCGGCCCAGGTAGGAGGCGCCGCCCAGGTGTTCCAGGGGCGCGTCGTAGAACTCGCCGCCGTTCAACTGATAATAGAGGACCGACTCCACCACGGTGCCGTCATCCACGATGGTGATGGTCACCATCACCGTGTCCGCAGGCTGGGGCGGCATGGGGGCATAGGAGTAACCGATCAGGGGCGCTCCGGTGGCCAGGACCAGGTCCTCGGGCTTGCGGCACAGCAGGGTGTAGTTTCCGTAAACGTGATAGACCACGCCGGTGATCGACTCGAACACCGAGCCGGCAGGGGGAATGGGATAAGTGGTCAGGCTGTCGGCGTACAGGCGGATGACGCAGGACTGCGACCAGCCGCCGTCGTCGCTGACCCAGAACTGCGCGTAGGCCGACTCCTGAGAGGTGACCACCACGTTCTCCACCTTCACCCGGCAGCCCTCATACTGTTCGGCGTCTCGCTCCAGAGCGGACATGGAATCCAGATCGGCCGGGGTCAGGGTGATGATCTCGGGCTGTGGTTTTCCCTCTCCGACCTTGAGCACGGCCGAGGAGGTGTAGATCTCGGTCATGCTGGTCTCTATGTTGTATCCCGTCTCCAGGCTGTCGCTGACGGTGGTGTATTCCCCTATCGTGCCGATGACGATGATGGAGTCCCCTCGCCCGACATTGAAGGCCGAGTTATCGCTGTTGAAGAGGAGAATTCCGCTCCACGGGCCGCCGGCGACGTCCTGCATGTACAGGGTGATATTGCCGCCGGCGTACATCTCGCCGGCTCCCACCGTGACGATGCCGGTGGTCCAGATGGTGTCGGTGGGGAAGGCGGCCTGGTAGGAGCTGTCGCCCCCGGCCTGAACCTCCTGAATCTCCGGAATGCTCATGAAGGGATAGGGAATCTGCCCGCTGGCCGGCGCGATCCAGGCCAGGATCAGCACCAGCATGCCGATAACGATGAAAGTCCTCATCTTCAGCCCCCCTTGGGATAGAGGTTACTTGATGACCAGGAATTTGGCGGTTCTCACCTCGCCGCTGTTCAGATCTTTCACGGCGCAAATATACAGGCCGGTGGCTACCGGCTGATCCTTTTGGGAGATCATGTCCCAGGCATGTTCGCCATACTCCGGATCATGATGCTCGAACACATCCACCAGATCGCCGGCCAGCGTGTAGATACGAATCTGGGCATCTGCCGGGAGGTTATTGAAATACAGCATCCGCTCCCGCTCGCCCAGGCCATCCCACACCGCCCGGGCCCGATAGGGATTGGGGTAGACGCCGATCTCTCCTTGGGAGGCCGGCTTGGTGCCGGGGTAGACGAGCATCTTGTTCAGGTTGATGGTGCTCTCCAGGCTGGGCAGGTTGTTGTCCGGATCTCCCCGGTCAAACGCGGTCACGGCATACCAGTAAGGCCAGCCGTTGTGAACATTATCGTTGAGAAACTGGTGTACGACTCCGGTGTTATACCCCAGCTCATCGATCGCGTCGAACTGGGCCAGGAGGATAAAGCTCTCCGTCTTCCCCTCGAAGGAGATGCTGCGATAGATGCGGTAGCCCTCGAAATCCTGCTGGTGGCTGACCGGATCGATATAGCTCTCCGGTTCGTCATTCCAGGACAGCAGCACCTGACCGTCCCGGGGATCGGCCTGAAGATCCGGCGAGGGCGGCGGGGTGGGCAGACTGTAATCGTTATCATAGGCGATCTGAGCCCAGGCGGCGTTCAGCTTGAGATAGGCCAGGCGGTCCGTGTCCGGACCCCACTTGCCGCAGACGATAGCGAAAACCACGTTGAGACTGTCATTGGCCGCCAGCTCCTCGATAGGTCCGCAGGACAGCAGCATGACCCAGTCTCTGGGCTCCGGGGTGACCGGACTGGCATTGGGGTCCAGATCCAGGTAGCTGTTTCCCATCTTATCATAACGGGCCTGCTCATCTCTGGGCATCAGCAGATACTGATAGGTAGGGTCGGCCGAGCTGCTGCGACGGAACAGCCAGTGATTGTAGTTGGTCAGGCTGTCCAGGCCGATCCGGGGGGTGGTGCCCAGCAGCTTCATTCCCACGTAACTGTCGGCATAGCCGTAATCGCCGTCATCGTCATATTCGTAGGCCAGACGGAGACTGTCCACGTATCCATTGCTATCATCATAGTAGTTCCAGTCGCCCTCTTCGGGATCGGTGAGATTGCGATTGCCCACGGTGGTGTCCACCCAGAATCCCAGGTAGACCTCTCTCAGCGGCAGGTCGTCCTTTCGGATGTTCTTGATGGTGAAGTTGAGGATGACGAAGGCATCGGCGAAGGGATAGCTCCAGGCATAGGTCTCCTGGTGCACCTCGATGCCCAGAGGAACATGGTTGGGGATCTGGATGGAGGTCCCGGGAACCACGGTGTGGGTGTCGGTGTAGGTGGCGACGAAATCCTGTTCGGAGATGGCCGAGGGGCTGTAGTACCGGGAGGTGGTGATGGAGGAATATTCGGCGATGCTGTCCCTCAGATCGGCGGCGAACTCGAAACCCTCCTCGCCCTGATCCACCGATCCGGCATCCAGGGCGCCGGTGGTCACCCGGTAGATCCCGTCGGGCAGCTTTGCGCCCACCCAGAGACCGCCCCGGTAGATATGTTCGATGCCCGAACCCAGCGGGTACTCGCAGGAAGGCTGATCCGGATTGGAGAAGCCGTTGCCGAAGTTACTGAAATTGGTCACCGTCATGCCGACGTTGCCGATGGTGGTATAGTGCCAGTAGTCGTCCACCAGGGGTTTGCCGGCGCTGGGGGTTAAAGAGGCTGAACGGCCCCGGGCATCCTGGCCGGGGGCTTGAGCAGCCAGGCCCGATGCGGCCAGCATGATCACAAGACCGAGAAAGATATGACCCCGGAATGTGGGCTTCATAAGATAGAAGAAGTTGAAATGAGGTGGGATGAACAGCTTGGTGAGATCTCCGGCTCCGTTCGGGGTGACCTCACAGGAGTTTGCGTCCGCCTTTTTCTAACAGAGACAGTATATCCGATGGCGGCACGAAAGTCAAGCCGTTTTTGGTTAAAAAACATCCACATACAGATGAGATCATATGTCTGTGTGTTCGCTGTTCGAGTTCGTTGGAAGGCCGGCAAGGCCCTGTGACGTCGGTGGCCGGAAACAGCCGCCGGCTTCTCTACCAGCTGATGCTCAATCCGCCACGGATCTGCCGCCCCGGCGCCGGGCTGGTATAGACGTGATGGTAAGGGGTGTCGAAAAGATTCTGGACGGACACGAAGGGCTCCAGGCCGAGAGGAAAAGTTCTCCGCAGCATGATATCGACGATGGCGTAGGAAGCCAGGTGGTCCCGGCGGCCGCCATAGAAATCGTTGTAGAAATATCTCCGGGAGATGGCCGAGCCGGAAAGATACAGGCGAATATCGTGGGGCAGATCGGTTCGTAGGGTCCAGTCCACCTGGTGCCGGGGGCGATACTGGAGGTCGTCCCCGGGTCTGTTCCGCGACCGGTTTTCGGCCCACAGGCAGCTGTAGCTCAGCCGGGTGTGAAATCCGGAGAATGGATCGGTCAGAAAGGTTATCTCTCCGCCGGTGAGGATCGCCCTGGGAATATTGAGCAGCGCGGGGGAGGTATAATTGCCCCCGATGAGGTTTTGGACACGATCGAAATAGGCCGATCCCATGATCTGCAGCCGGGCCGCCGGGGTCCATTTTCCGCCCAGCTCCAGGTGAACAGAGCGCTGTACTTTCAGATCGGGATTGCCGTCGGTGCCATAGAGCTGTTTCATGGTCGGAAAGCGGCTCAGGCCGGCCCCGGTCAGATAGAGGCGAACGGACGGGGAGATCACCGCGGCCAGGGAGAGGCGGGGGTTGAAAGAGGCCGGATCTTCGCCGGGATCTTTTTCGCCGGCCGCCTGGATTTTCTCCTGATAGGTACCTGCGCAGCCGGCATTGACCGATACGCCCGTGCTCAGACTGGCCTGGTCCTCCAGGGACCACCACCAGGTCCTGTGACGGTACTGGTCGGTCGGCTCCCCGCGGTCGGGCGTATCGCGATGGACATCCTCGGTCAGGCCGGCAGACACGGTCACACGGCCGACGCGCCCCGGTATGAGGTCGAGACCAAGGCGGCCGCCCAGGGCGTGGTCATCATAGATGCTGTGAAAGGCATAGGGTTTTTCCTGTGAGCTATACGTGTCGTCGTCATAGCCGTCCAGGATGTTATCATAGGTGTGGTAAAACAGGGCGGTCTGTATCCAGGCGCGATCGTTCAGCCGGCCGGAAGCCGTCAGGCCGGTCTGGGTCTGCTTCCATTCCTCAAATCGCCAGTAACGAACGCGGCTCTTGTCTTTCTCCGGATTATAGATAGGGTGGGGGGGAACGCCCCAGTGATTATCGGCTAGCCCGAGGGACAGGTCCACCCGGAATCGGTCGCTGGGAATAAAACTTCCCCTCAGGTGAGCGGCATCCCTGACCTGATCGCTGTTGTCCCGCCAGCCGCCGTCCTCATAGTGCAGATCTGTCTGACCGCCCGGCAGAGCCGGCACCGCCGCCGACTGAAAGTCGGCCGCCAGGCGAAATCCGTCCGACCGGTCACGGCTGCCCGAAAGGGACAGCCGCCAGGGACCCCGCTGCCATCCGGAGGCCAGCTGCAGCCCGTAGGTTCCGTTCTCGGATATGGACACGGAGGCATTATTGGGGGGGGCGTTGGAATGATCTCCGGTGACGATCTGAATCACGCCGCCCAGGGTGTTGGGGCCATAGTGGAGGGGGGCGGAACCCTTGATCACCCGGATGGAGCGGATCTGCTCGACCGACAGTTGATCCAGCTCCACCAAGCCGTCGAAGGGGGCATACAGCGGCACATCGTCCACCACGATCAGCAGATTCTGCTGTTCATAACCTCTCAGGGAGACATAGGCGCCATGGCCCACCCGGCATACTCCGGTCCGCAGCCCGGGCAGAAGATCCAGTGCCCCGGCCACCGTGGTGACGCCCTGCTGACGGAGATCCTCCGCCGTGATCTGCTCCACGGCGGAAAAGAAGGCCTCGCTTTCTCGAAAGGCCGAGGTGATGATCAGATCCAATTGATAAGCCGGGGGTGATTCATCCTCGGCATCGGCGTATTGAGCATGTGTTGCCGCCGCCGGCAGGACGATGACGGCCAGAGCGGCCAGGAGCGTGGGGACGTATCGCATGAGAATTCTTCCACGACACCATGGGTGATGAGAGAAACGGGAGAAAGGCAAAAAGAAATAATACGGGTCGGCCCGATCATTGTCAATACTTTTATCGATGCCGTCTCATCAGGAGTTGTCTCTTGAGGCTAGAAAAAAGCCCCGCCGGAGCGGGGCTTGTGAAGTTTTTTTGCGATGGCGGCGATGGGAGCGCTTATCGTTCCCGGAAGGATCCCCTGAATGCGGCCAGTGAGGAGGCGTTGATCAGATCTCGGTCGAACTCGCCGATCCGCTTGGAGGGCCCTGAGACGATCAGCTCGTTGGCCGAGAAAACGAGGTAGTAATAATTTTCCAGCGGATCTCCGACGGCCCCCGAGTCCACGAAGCTCCAGGCCGTGGTCATGGCCAGGGAGTCGCCGGGGGAGGGAATGAACAAAGGATCGGTATGACGGTAGATGCGGTAATGAGTCGCTCCCAGGATCGGCTCCCACTTGAGATACAGATGGGGCCGGAGGAGTCTCGTCCAGAGATGCTGGACGGCGGCCAGAGGTGCTCCCGTTCCCCGAAGGACCAGGGCATCGTCCCCGGCGTTGGTGAAAACCTCCACGATCGTCTCCTCGGTCTGGATGGCCAGGGGGGCGAAGGTCACCTCGACCGGCTCGATCTCTCCGGGAGCCACCGGGAAGGGGGTGTTGTCCTCCACCTCGAAGGCGGGGTGGTCCCAGTCCAGCTCGGTGACCTCCAGGGTGTCGGTTCCCGGGTTGGAGATGTAGCAGGTGTCTACTGCCTCGGTGCCCACCACCACCGCTCCGAAATCGAGGGTGTCGGGCGTGACGGCCAGCACCGGACCGGAGCCGTAGCCGGTCACGGTAACCGGCCGGTCACCGTCGCTGGTCAGGATGGTGACGGTGCCGTTTTCCCGGCCCACGGCCGTCGGCATGAAGGTGATATCGATCTCCGCCCAATCGTCGGCGCTCACCAGGGAGTCGATCACATCGATCTCGAAGACCGGGTTGGAACACTGCACATCGCAGATCTCCAGTTCCAGCTCGGAATAGATCCCCAGGTTGAAGACCGTATCGGTCATGGTGGATTCCTCATCGACGGGGACGTACCCGAAGTCAAAAGCCAGGGGATCGACCTTCAGCTTCATGGCATACCAGTCATCGGCTCCGGGGCCCCCATAGGCTCCCTGGTCGTTGCGCACCGTGCTCAATCCCAGGGGCTTGGCCATGCCCGGCCGGCAGGGATGCTCCGGGTCGTCATAGGCAGCGTCGGGATGGCCGGCGTCGATGCAGCCGGAGACATTGCTGAGATGGTAATCTCCGGCGCCGACGAAATACGGATCTCCGGAGGGATTGACCCCCTCCCAGGTGAGATGGGAATTCGAGTGAATGCTGTCCGGATGGACCCGGCACCAGGAGATGGTCACGTAGGGGCTGGTGGTCATGTAGATATCCGGGCCGTCGTCGTGGGCCTCGGCCGAGTTGGCCCAGAAGATACAGTTCCTGATCCGGGGAGTGGAGCCGCTGCCCGATATGTACATCCCCCCGCCTTGCTCTGCCTCGTTGCCGGTGAAAGTACAGTTCTCCAATTTCGAATAACCGCTCCAGAAGCTGTCGTCGATGTACAGGCCACCGCCGTCGCCATCCCCCTTGGCCTCCTCGTTTTCGGCGGTGTTGTCGGCGATCAGACAGTTGACCAGGCGGATGTCATTGTCGGCGGTGTAGATGCCGCCCCCGCCGCCATCGAATGCATAGTTATCGGTGATCTCGCAGTTGTAAAATTCAGGATAGAAGGGGTGAGCCCCCTGGCGGCTGAGGTACATACCGCCCCCGTCTCGAGCCTCATTATTTGTGAGCCAGCAATTGTTGACCCATGGGCTGGCATACTCACAGAACAATCCGCCGCCCTCATCCGGACTGTAGTTGGCATCGATGATACAGAAAGAGATGGTGGCGTAAACGGCGCCGCCGAGTTCGCCCAGACACCGGATGCCGCTTTCCTGGCCTCCGGTGATGGTGAAGCCGGCCAGCTTTGCGTCGCGTGTTTCTCCGGTCTCGAAGATGACCACGGCGGCCGAATCGAGGGCCTCGATGGTGGTAGACTCCACATGATCGAAGCGCCCGTCGATGATGAAATGCGATGCCACGGTGATCTGCTTTCCCGTGAAATTGATGTTCTCGATATAATCCCCATCGGCCACCAGAACGGTGTCCCCGGTGTTGGCGGCGTCGATGGCGGCCTGGATGCTGGTGTAGGGACTGGGCACCGTCCGGCGGACCGCCTCCGCGGGGCCGGTCAAAAAGATCACGGTGGAAAAGACCATGATGACCAAGACCATGGTGACAACCGCCAGCGTGGAAACCGGACGCGTTGAAGCCATCGAAATTTCCTCCATAAAAGTGATGATCTCCTGAATTCTCTATCATTCTTATGGTTGGCTCATTATCATTGTATCATAAGGGGTCGTTTTTGTCAATCCCCTTTTTTATCGAGGAATTCGCCAGCGGGCCTTCCTTCATTATATATAGAAAAGGAAGCCGGGCCGAACCATGGAGGGTCGGAGGCAAGTCGCCGGACATGAGGGCGATATCGAGAAAAATTATCCTTGCCTTTGCGACAGAGGGGACGTATATTAGAGCAACTTTCAGCGGGAGATCGATATGTTCAGATGGAAGGACATCATGACGGTGCCTGTTCAGGCAGGAATGATCCCGACGCCCAATTCATGGGGGGGGTATATCCACTGCTGAAAGCGTTCGATCCAGATGTTCAAGAGCCATCGGCCGTGGATACTTTATGATCCACGGTCGTTTTTTTAGTTATCGCCTGTCGCTGACCGCTGATCGTCAAAAAATGGCCGCTTTTACGCGTGTCCGATTATGTCGATTAGCGGTGACCGCCCGACGATGACCGACCTGAGCAATTATCCATAGATAAAAAAACAGCGGAGCGCTGTCAAATGAATCCCGCCATACATTGTCGCAAGATCACAAAAGTTTTTCGCAACAAGGGGTCCGGCAACGGAAAGGGTTTCTTTCGCCGCCACCGGAACAAAAAACCCCTGACCGCCGTGAACGCGCTCGACATGAGCGTGGACCGGGGGGAAATCTTCGGCATCGTCGGGCCCAACGGATCCGGGAAATCCACCCTGGTGCGCCTGATCTCCACCTTGCTGTTGCCCGACAGCGGCCGGATCGAGGTTTTCGGATTGGACGTGACCAAAGAGAAACTCAAGGTTCGCCGGATGATCAACCGGGTCTCCGTTGATGCCGCCTTTTTCAAGAAGTTGTCCTGCTGGGAGAACCTCAGCTATGCCGCCCGGCTCTATGGCGTTCCCATCAAGATCGCCAGAGAGAGAGCGGTCAACATCCTGGGCCGGTTCGGTTTCGCGGAAGACCGCATGCACCAGCCGATGGAGCACCTTTCCCGGGGGATGCAGCAGATGGTGGCCATTGCCCGGGCCTATTTCACCTCGCCGGTGCTGCTGCTGCTGGATGAGCCCACCACCGGTCTGGATCCCAAATCGAAGCGGCAGGTGCAGGAATTCGTGCTGCAGGTCCGGGAAAAGCATGATTCCACCGTGCTGCTGACCACGCACGACATGGACGAGGCCGACAGGGTCTGCGACCGGGTGGCCATCATCGACCGCGGGCGGTTCGTGGCGCTGGATACTCCGGAAGGCCTCAAGCGGATGGTGGCCCGGGAAGGTCAGACGGCCACCCTGGAGGATGTGTTCATGGAGCTCACCGGGAGAGACTGGGAGGAGGGGGAATGAACCAGACGGCGATGGAGCTGAAATCTCTTTACGCTTTCGTGGAGCGGCAATTCAACCTGGTCAAGCGTTACCTGGGCTGGGAGATCGTGTTCCTGATCTACACCATCGTCAATGCCCTGACCATCGGCTTCATCGGCGTCACTCAGGGCAAGGACACGGTGCTCTATCTGGTTGTGGGAGCTATGCTGTGGGGATTTCTCTCGATTCTGTTCCACGAGGTCAGCGAATCGGTCTCCTGGGAACGATGGGAGGGGACCATCGAATACACCTTCATGGCACCCGTGCACCGCTTCACCCACCTGGGCGGCATGTGCCTGTATGCCATTATCTACGGCATCATCAGAACCGGCGTGCTGCTGGTGGCGGTGGCCCTGTTTTTCCACCTGGATCTGCAGAACGCCAATCTGATGGCCGCGCTGGTGATCCTGGTGGTCTCCAGCCTGTCTTTCATCGGCCTGGGCCTGATCGCCGCCGTCCTGCCGCTGATGTCTCCGGAGAAGGGCTCCCAGGCCACCCATATCTTCCAGGCGGTTCTGCTGCTGATCTCCGGCGTCTACTACGAGACCAGCATCCTGCCGTCCTGGATCCGGCCGCTATCGGTGATTTCTCCGGCCACCTATACCCTGAGGGCCATGCGGGCTGCGCTCCTGGACGGCCGCCCCCTGGGAGAGATGTGGTCCACGATGCTGCTGTTGCTGGCCACCGGGCTGCTGCTCATCCCGCTGGGCCTGCTCGTTTTCCACCAGGCGGAGATCTTCGCCAAAAAAAGCGGCAAGTTGAAGAGAAGCGGGTAACAAGGCGGTCATCGACCCGATGGTGCGGCCGATGGCCATCGCGCTCGCTGCCGAGCATATAAAAAGGCCGGACGTTTTCATCGTCCGGCCTTTTTCCACCTCTCTGCCAGCCACTGGTCGCCAGCCTCACAGCGGGCGGTCCCACCGGATCACATCAACGATGCCAGTTCCAGTGAGGATTTGAGTTCCGCTGCTCCTTCCGCTTTGAGCTTGATGCGGTCGAGCGCTTCCAGGATCTCATCGGCCTCCATCACCGGGAAGGTCTCGATGCGCGCCAGGCCGCTCCAGGCCAGATTGGTTTCCAGGATGGCTTTCGGATCGGTCACCTCAAAGATGCGGTAAACACGATTCTCTGAGAGATCAACGACCTCCATGCGTATCTGCACGCCCTCGGGGACGATCGCATCTCCCAGGGCACGCTGTCTGACGATGGCCTCTCGGTTTGCCGCATCAAAGGTGAAGATGGACATGAACATCATGGTAATCTCCTTTTTGATGCAGCGCCCTCAAGCGCCGGAGGTTTCCGTTTGCAGTCTGTTCGATTGCTTCACCTCCCTTCGGATGTTTACCACCGCTCCGTTTCGGCCCACACGTATATTTTAACACATGGAGCGATTTTTGTCAAGATATTTATCATATTTAATGAATTTTTATCAGCATATTTTCTTCTACCGAACTGCTCGCGCACTAGGATTCGGGGCAGGTCAAAGCTGACCTGCCCCGAACGCGCTCTCCGATCCGATGGGGCCGACCGTCTTCCGGCAGGAGACGGGATCCTTTCAGCCGCAGGCGATCAGATCTGCGGCTGGGAAAAGAAAGCAACCGACCGCACGGGTCTCTCTCGATGGCGTTCCTTCTGGCTTATGCGGTGCAGCGCCTCCAGCACCTCCTCCGTTTCCATGACCGGAATGGTCTCGATATCTCCGAGATCGTTCCAGGCCATATTCGCTGCTAAAATGGCCTTGGGATCGGTCACCTCGGTGATGCGAAAGACCCGGTTCTGTTGAAGATCGACTACCTCCTGGAGCACCTGAACGCCTTCCGGTATCTTTTCGCCGCCCAGGACACGCCGTTTGACGATCCTCTCACGGTTTATCGCATCGAAGGTGAAGATCGACATAAATAGCATTGGTTCCCTCCATGCTTGATTGGCGATAGGAGGGTGCTCCGAACATTTACCCCTCGATGGACATCGCCTCCTTCGATCTTATCGTTCATTTGATTGCTTCCGAAGCGACAGAGAAAACGGAAGCACACCGGCCGTTTACCCTGATGATACGGCCTCAATGCGCCCAAATAGTATGTCTAAATGAGGGAAAATGCAAGTATTTTTTTCAAAAAAGGTGGCCGCCGGCCGGCAGATAAAACTCTCCTCGATGAGCTGACCCGTGTCCACCCGGCAGATGAAGATTTCCTCGACAGGCTGACGGGCGTCCACCCGGCAGATGAAGATTTCCTCGACAGGCTGACGGGCGTCCACCCGGCGGA
>CAZOYL010000073.1:0-12876 GCA_964584035.1 uncultured Gemmatimonadota bacterium
TGGGTGACGGTCAGGCTGGCCGGGTCATTGGTCCACAGAGGCATGGCCGGATCACCTAACAGGCTGAGAGTCCACTCACAGTATTCACTGACATCCGTATCTGAGTGTTCGTCGAACTGATGCTTGGCATAGGCCAGGGTGTGGCCGAGAAGATATTGATCGTAATTGAACAGTCCCCGCCACCAGTCGCGGTCCAGCTGGCAGGATAGCTCTTCGGTCCAACCTATGTAGAACCAGCCGGAACGGGTGTTGCCCGTGAAGGAGACGCCGGCCTGGTTGGGATTGTAGATCACGAAGTGCTCGCCGATGCCGTCGCTGTAGGTCATGTCGTTGGCCCAACAGCCCATGCTAACTACGTTACTTGGCTGGCCGTTGTTGGTCAGGTCGTCCACGTCGTCGTTGTACAAAGCCCAGGAGCCATGGTTGAGATAGCCCAGTCCCATCACGTTGCTGTTGGAGTGGTCGGCGTGGTTGACCAGGTTCTGGCCGGCGTTGAGGGCGGTGATGGTGGCCGTCTCATGGTTGGTACCCTGGCTGTCATAGACCTTGGTGACATTGAACCCCGATGGGATTTAGCCGTCGATGGTCTCCTTGAGGTCCTCGGCTGCAGTGAGAGTATAATATGGTGGATCTGAAGCTAGCGTCAGATCCATGCCGATGAGCAGGACGTCCTCGGCGAAGTTGCTGGTGGGCGGGTTCTTCTCGTAGTTAATGATTTTATCGATGGCCGTGCTGAACTGCGTGGAGCTGGAGCCGGACAGGCGGCCCACATACACCTCCCAGGTCCAGTCGTCGTCATAGTCGGCATAGTAGTTGTCGCTGGGAATGCTCTCGCCGTAGTAGGTCCGGTACTTGAACGGTACTGTGCCGTCCTCGCCGCCCATGAGAAAATACATCGTGCCCCAGGTGCTGCGGGCGTCGATGATGAAATTGCGAATCCTCTGGGCGTTATCGGAACCGCTGTAGTTGCCGTAGATATAAGTGGTGGTCACCACCGTGTCGCGCAGTCCCCGCTTGTTGTGCCACTCCACCAGGTCGTCGAAATAGGATGTGTACGAGCTGGAGGTGATGATCACATGGTCGAAATCGCCGGAAGGAAGGGATTTTGAGAGAGCGACCAAGGATGGATTCAGAAAAACATCCTCGGGATTTACCACCATATCACGAACCAGGGGTTCGTAATGGTCGCGATGCTTCTGAGTGAATTTGGCGTAACGTTCTTCCGATGAAAAGCCCGGCTCGCTCGATACGGTGATCTCCAGCTCCCGATGCAGGATCAGCTCTCCGGTGGCCGGGACGATCTGCATGGGATAGACGGTCACCACGGCCATTTGCTGACCGGCCAGGTCGGTTTGGCCGCTCAGTTTGGCCGATTGAGCCGGATAGAGATCGGTGGAGCTGTAGATCTTCGGGTCGGGCTCGGTGAAAGGCGGCGGCGGGCTGCCGTCCAGGCGGGCCGGATGCTGACCGGGGTAGATCCGGTAGATCCCGGGTATCTCCTGGCTGTCCACCGGGCGCACCACGACAGCGGTCGCTTTGTTTCCCGATGGAATGGCGATCCTGATCTGCAGGGCGGGCATGGCCGGCTCGCCGGCCTGGCCTGAAATGCTTCCTTCCTTCAACCGGAGCCGGTCGTAACCGGCCAGTTGATCGATGATGAACTGATCCTTCTCGAAGTTGAGAGTCACGGTGGTTTCCTGAGCCGCGGAAGCGCCCTGAGAGATAACCAGGGCCATCAGGGCGGTCAGACCAACGATGATCACACGACGAGATACCATCTTTCGACCTCCTTTGCTATCGGTCTCTGGATGTGTGAATGTTGACAATGCCGTCCGTATGGCAAGGTCCTCATGGAAAAATAGGGAGTCCCATGCCTATCAGTACTCCCTCTTCTACCATTTTATCACATCATTGGTATTCTGTCAAGACATTAATTTTATTGAGATTTAGTGGTATTTAGGCGGTGCCCGATGCAAGCTGAACCGGCCGTTCGATAGCGCTGACCTGTAAAAAGGTCCTTCCCCCGGCGAGGGAAGGGCCTGTGTGTTCGAATGCACAAGGGAAGCAAGAAGTTCACTCGCCTCAAGGGGCTGTGATCATGTCAAGGTCGAATTCACCCGCGGTATTGGAATCAGCCGCCTTGCGATCCTGATCGTCCACCGCTCTGACGACATAGTAGTGGTTGATGCCGGTGTCTTTCAGCGCGGGCGTGGCGTCTTCATAGACATTGCCCGTGGTGTGGCCCATAGAATCCGAGGGAATAGGAGTGAAATTCGGATCAGCATGGCGGTAGATGACGTAATGATCCACTGTGATGGGCGTGCCGGCCGTATCCTCGGTGACGGCCGACCAGCTCAGCTGAATCTCATCGCCGGCCAGAGCAGCCGCCAAATCCGAGATGGACGCCGGCGGGCCGGTGTTTTCATTCATGCTGACGGTCACAGTCTGATATGAATTCGCCAGGATGTCCACGGCCACGTAACAGACGACCACGGGATCGGAATCATCCACCTGGACCAGACTGCCGCCAATGACGGAGACGCTGCTGCCGGGCATCAGGAAGCGCAGCAGGGCATACTCAAAGCGCTCATCGTGATTATTGTCGATCCCGGCGGTGACCGATGTGTGTGTCCCGTCGTTGGCCGGGGAATATTGAACCGACAGGTTGTTTCCCGAGGATCCCGCTGAGATCGTTTCTGTCGGCAGGAGGGTGCCGTCCTGGACCCTGATGAGACGATAAGACCGGTTTTCATCACAGACATTGTTCGTGGCCAGATCGTACGGTGGAGAGGAGATACTCCCCTGATCGGAGTGGATGTGTCCCCACAAAGCCATCTCCACCCCCAGGGAGTTGAGGTTGATCTGGTTCGAAAAGTCATAGTGGTAGAAAAGAACCTGCGAGATGCTGCCGGAGGCTGCGGTCAGATCTTCATCCAGCCAGTCCATCTGGCCCGCTGTGAAGCTGTCGCTGCCATAGATGGCCGACCGCCAATTGTCGTAGTTGTCGTAGGCTTCCAGTCCGGCGTAGTGCACCGGCCCGTAGTCGAAACTGTAGTTCTGCGTGTACCAGGGTGCCCCGGGCGGGGGATCGTCCAGCCGGCGCCAGCCGAAAAATCGCCACCAATCCCGCCGGGCGGTGCCATAGGACGGCGGGGTGTCGTCCCAGCCGCCGATGTCGTGATTGCCGGAGGTGAGAAAAACGGGGACCTCGAACTCGGTCAACAGCTTCTGAGTGCGCGTGTAGTAACGTTTATCGAGATAATCCTCCAGTTCCCCCTCGTTGATGGCGTCGCCGGTGAACAGGATGAACTCCGGATTGATGATGTTGATGTCGTCAATCACGGCCCGGAAATCATCTATTTCGGAGGTGTCGGTGTCGGCTCCCGATTCATAGTAATAAAGATGCGTGGGCAGATGAGTGTCGGTGATGTGGATGAAATAGTAGTCATCGCGGAACTCGGGGATGATCTTGACCGCCTGCCAGGTGGTGTCGGCGATGCCGCCGCTGGCGGTGACCGCCAGGTCGTAGAGTTCATAGAGCGAAACGGCGGGGATCTGTGCCGAGAGGGTCCACCACAGCGTCGAGGTGTCATAGCTTGAGGACAGGACCGGCAGGGAAATCTGCGTCTGGCCGTGATAGAGCTCCGCGGTCCAACCGGAGGTGCCTGAGCTGGCCTGACACTCGATGGTCAGGGTATCCCCCGGAGTGATCAGCGCAGGGATGTTCAGCAGGGGCCGCTGGATGACGGTCAGGGTGTCGCCCTTGGGAATAACCTTGGCCCGCTGTGGTGGAGAAAAAGCGTCAGCCTGATCGGCGCAGAACGCTTTCGGGGGGATGGCGAGAATGGCAGCGATCTGGAGAGCGAAAAAAAAGATAAGCACATTCACTCGAAAAGCGTTCGTTTTCACAAGACCTCCATAAAAAGCGCCCGATCGGCCGGTCTGCGCGGCGAATCCACTCTGCAGAGTTTGCCATCATTCCGGCGGCTCAGAGAACCGGCCAAGCGACGAAAGGCTGCAGATCTTCTTGCTTGAGCAACATTCATACCTATAAAAATATTCTAACAGAAGTTTCTGTGTTTGTCAAGAGTCTTAATTAATGCCATTTAAGAGTGAATTTAGAAATTGAAGGAGTCTTTTCTCATAGGTTCAGGAAGTAAAAAAGGGCGCGGCAGGCCGCGCCCCCGCATATTTCATCAATTACCTTTAGCTTACTTTGTATTTCCCAGCGGCACATCATATTTTCCCACAACATTCGACGGCTCCGATTTTCCGCCCGAGTCGCTGATCGTCCTGACGACGTAGTAATATCCGCTGCCCGAGCCGCCCACGGCGCCGGCGTCGGTGTATGATGTGCCCGACGTGCCCGCAATGGAGTCCTCGGGGACCGGCACGAAATCGCCGGCCGTGTTGCGGTAGATGATGTAGCGCACGATGGTCTTGGTTTCCGGTGATGTCCAGGCCAGCGCCAGGTCGTTGTGACACATCTGGATGGACAGGTCGGTTACCGGCGGCGAGGCCGGTTCGGTCACCTGGGTGTTTCCCCGGTAGGGCAGATAGTTATGCTTGGTCACTGTGACGTGCAGGCTGCCGGCGGTGGCCGGGGCGGGCGCGAAACCGGCGTCGCCGCCGGCATCTGTGAATGCGGTCAGATAGACCTCCCCGGACTTCCACAGGCAGACATAGGCGTTATCCAGATTGCTGCCGCCTGAGCTCACGTGGACGGCAAAAGAGGAGCTGCCCCCCGGCAGGGTCCCCGGGTGGATCACGGTCAGACTCTCCGGCGTGTCGGTCCACAGCGGCATGGCCGGATCGCCGGCCAGGACGAACTCCCACTCGCAGTGCTTCCAGATTGAGTCATAGGGCGCCAGATCCTGGTCATGCTGGTACTTGGCCCAGGCCACCATTTCGCCCAGGTGGAACAGATTTTCGCCCATCAGGGCTTTCCACCAGCCTCGCTCCATGGCCGAGGAACCCATCGTCTGGGTCTCGCCGTCGGACCAGCCCACCCGGGTGTTGCCGCAGAAGGATACTCCGCCGCCGCCGTTGATATTGTGGAACAGGAAGTGTTCGGCCATGCAGTCCGACTCGGGCATGGCCGCCGGCCAGCAGCCCTCGGCCACCACGTTGGAGAACCGGTCGGTGTTGGTCAGAGCGTCCACGTCAGGGCCTTGAATAAGCCAGCCGTGGTTGATCCAGCCGGCTCCCATGGCATACCAGTTGCAGTGGTCGGCGTGATTGACTAAATGCATACCATCGTTCAGGTGCGCAATGATGGCGTTGAGATGGTGGGTGATCTGGCTGTCATAGACCTTGTTGATATTGAACCGGGCGGGCACGTCCAGGGCCACCTCCTCCTTGAGATTCTCGCCGAACATGGTGGTATCATAGTCCATGCCGATGAACAGGGCCTCCAGGATATAGTCGTCCATCGGCGGATCCTGCTCGTATTTAAGAAGCTTACCCATGATGCGGTTGAACTCCAGGGCATAGCTGGCCGAGATGCGGCCGACCATCACCTCCCAGGTCCAGTCGTCGTCATAGTCGGCGTAGTAGTTATCGCTGGGCGGCGTCTCGGCATAGTCCCCATCTTTGATATACTGCCGATAACAGAAGGGCACGACGTTGGCCTCTCCGCCGAGCAGGAAATAGATGGCGCCCCAGGTGCTGTGGGCGTCGATGATGAAGTTGCGGATCCGGGTGGTGTCGTCGCCGGCATAGTTGGCGCCGATCCACTCGGTGGTTACCACCGTGTCGCGCAGCCCCCGACGGTTGTGCCACTCGACCAGGTCGTCGAAGTAGGAGACGTAGCTGCTGTGGGTGATGATCACGTGGTCGAACTGGCCGGAAGGCAAGGCCTTGGATGCTGCGCTCAGGGGAGGGTTGACGATGACATCCTGCGGGTTTACCACCATCTGGCGGATCATGTGGCCATAAAGTTGTCGCTGTTTTTCCGTAAACCGGGCATATCGCTCCCGGGAGACGCGGCCGGGTCTCGTTTCAACCGCTATTTCCATTTCTCGGTGCAGGATCAATTGTCCTGTCGCCGGAACGTACTGCAACGGATAGACCGTCACCACGGCCATCTGCTGCCCGGCCAAATCGGTCTGGCGGACCAGGCGGCCCAGCTTGGCGGGGTAGAGTTCCGAGGATGCATAAACCTCCTCATTGGGTTCCACGAACGGGGATCGTGGACTATCGTCCAGGGGCCGGGGCGGCTGTCCCGGCAGAATGTGGTAAAGACCGGGCAGCTCCTGGCTCTCCACCGGGCGCACGGTGACCGAGACGGCTTCATGCCCGGCCGGGATGGCGATATGCAGCTGGCGAACGGGCAGGGTAGGCTCTCCGGGTCGGCCGATCGATTGGGCGCCGTCCAGGCGGACCAGGTCATACCCCTGCCGGCGGTCGAACTGTAGCCGACCGGGATCGACGGTCATTATCACCGTCGTTTGATGAGATGCGAAAACGGCGTCTGACCATCCCAGGACCAGGGATACCACTGCGACGGAGAGGATCGCGACGACCTTCAAAAGGTGATAGCGCATAACCTTTTCTTCTGAGAAAGGAGTTGTATGGGTCTGCATTTCATCTCCCGAGGGGATATTGCTCCTCGACTCATCGATGGCCGGCGGTGGTATTGATCAAGTTGACGTCGAACTCGCCAACCACACTGGAATCAGCAGATTTCATGCCTGCCTCGACGGCTTTCACCAAATAATAATGATCCGTCGCCGGGTCCCCCAGCGCGGCGGTGGCATCGTCATAGAATGTGCCCGCCGTGGCGGCGATCGAATCGCTCGGGCCGGGGGAGAAGTCCGGGTCGATGCCGCGGTAGATGATGTAATGGTCCACCGAGATGGGCGTCTCCTCGATATCCACGGTCACCGCCGACCAGCTCAGATGGATCATATCGCCTGCTAACGAGGCCGACAGGTCAGCGATGGCCGCCGGGGGCACCACGAAATCGATCCAGATAGGATTGGTATAGGCCCGGTGGCCGGCGTTGCCGTCAGAGGTCAGCAGCTCGGCGCGGAGAAAGTGGAGGCCGCGCAGGCCGTGAACACTCAGATCGATGGTGGCGGTCCCGCTGTAACCTTGTCCGCTGCTGTTGGGATCGAAGCTCGTCAGCGTGGTGGTCCCTGCGCTGTCGCCGGTGATCAACTGAACGCTTGTCACCGGACCGAACTCGGGCAATGAGGCCCAGCGGATCTTCAGCGGCAGATATCCGGTCGGATCGGCGATGCCATCGTCGCCGATCATCAGGTCGCCGGCCTCGTACCAGTCGCCATCGTCGTCGCGGTCCAGACCGATCTCCAGGAAGGGCCCGTCGGTGGCCACCGATCTTCCGGCCCGGTGGGCCGCCATGATCTCGCCCATCGGCGGCAAATTCCCGGGGCCGTAATCCCCCGGCACGTGGACGACCGTCTGCACCTTGCCGATGGCGTTGTCGGTGGCGTAGCTGCTCAGGATGTTGGAGTAAGCGGCGTAGTTGAAATCGCCGTGGGCGTCGCTGCCCCCGGAGAAGAAGACTTTTCGAGGCGCTTCGGAGGCGATGTCTTCGACCAGCAGGTCGTCCCACAGAGCCACCCCGCCCAGCAGCTCGTTGGGATACGGGTTGTCGTACGGCGTCCCGGCGTCGAAGTCGGCCCAGGGATTGTTGGCGTCGCCGGACCTCAGACTCTCGCGGGTGTTGAAGGCTTCTATGCCGCGGAACTTTTCCCGGGCCAGGGCTGAGTCCAGATCCTCATCGAGCCACTGGGTGCCTTTGACCCCGGTCAGATCATAAATCGGATGGGCGGCATAGGCGAATCCCTCGGCGGCCAGCTGATCCAGCCCGTCGGGCAGAGGGGGCGTCACCGGCTGCTCGCCGATGACGCCGCTGTAAGGTGAATTGATGTAATCGGGATTGTAGAACAGGCAGTGCAGGGTCTTCTGCCAGGTATCGGGATCGACCGAGGAGAGGTTGATCTCCACCCCGCGGAACAGACGGAGATCCGGCGAGTCCAGGTCGGCGATATCGGCCCCGATCGAGGCCCAGGAGGAGCCGTAGCTGAACACGTCTCGGGTGACCGTCTCGATCCCTGAGGGCGACTGGATGGTGTACTCCCAGTACAGGGTGGCGTAGGAATAGGTCCCGTCGCCGGTCTCGTCCAGGTCGCAGGAATGATCGGTGGTGGTCAGCCAGTCCAGGCCCAGGGCCCGCGCGGTCAGCCTGACCGCCGGCAGTGGGGCCCCGAACTCGACCGTGTTGTTGGTGTACATGGTGTGATAGTGGCTGTCGCCGCCGTACCAGTCCTCCGGCCAGGGGAACCGGCCATGGCCCACGTGGACTCGAAGATAGCGGTCCTCGGTGTAGTTGAAGATGTTGTCCTTGTAATAGACCGAGACCTTCAGCTGGATGGCGTCCCCGGCCGCGTAGTCCAGGTTGGCCGGGGTCAGCAGGGTGTTGTCCGGCAGAGAGGAATGCCCCTCGGTGACGGTGGTGATGTAGGTCCAGTAGTTGGCTTCGGAGGGGTTGTCGCCGATGCGCTCATTCCCGAAGTCGTGGTCCCACAGAAGGGTTGAGCCGCCCCCGGTGACGTCCCAGCAGCGGATCCAGTGCAGCTCGCGGATGTCGTCCACGTCGCAGTCCTTGAGGATGATGGTCACCGGGATCGCCGTGTACTCATCCTTCACCCGCCAGGGGGCGTCCATGATGAAGTCCTTGGCGTAGGTGTTGTTGTATTTGGGGGCGTCGCCATCGGTGGAGCGGAAGCTCTCCTCGGCCCCTGCGGGAAGGATGTGCATCAGGAGCAGCAGGGAAGCGAAGATGGCCGCCGCCGATAGCGATAGGATAGCGCCGTTCTTCTGAGACTGGTTCATGGTCATCCTTATTTGCTGTTGATCAACTCCTGATCGAACTCTCCCACCCGGTTCGAATCGTCCGATTTCCCCCCGGATCCATCCACCGCCCTGACCACATAGTAGTGGTTCGTCACCGTGTCCTTCAGCGCCGCGGTAGGATCGTCATAGGAGGTCCCGACCGTGCCGCCGATGGAATCGGGCGCCCCCGGGCTGAAGGCCGGATCATCTCCGCGATAGACGATGTAATGGTCCACGACGATAGGCTGGCCGATGATGTTCTCGGTGACGGCCGACCAGGCCAGATGAAGGTTACTGCCAGCCAGAGTTGCCGTCAGATCGCCGATGGCTGCCGGGACTGCCTCCGAATAGGGCTGATCCCAGGGCGTGCCGGCATATTCCACCACGAAGGGCGTCTGCGTCGTATCCACATAGACGAGATTATTCGGATCCGGCGACCAGCCTAAGCTGTGCCCGGTGAACTGGTGGGCATTGAGCTTGTACTTGTAGTTGAACCAGGTGTCCTGGGTGACGATCATGGTGTCGGTCCGCGACCAGGTACTGTCACCCTGATAGGTCATATCCAGCCCGGCTGACCAGTCCAGGGGCGGCCAGTCGCCGCGCAGCTCCAGGTCATAGCCCAGGGGCTGGGTCTCCCAGCCGGACAGGTCCAGGATGAACTTCACCGGGTGCTCATGGTAGGGCTGATCCCAGCCGGAGCCGTTGTACTGGACCACCTGCGGGTGCTGGGTGGTGTCGATCTGGAAGCTCAGGTTGGAGCCCGGCACCCAGCCGATGGAGCCGAATTCGTCGAAGCCGCGGCCGGTGAGCTTGTATTTGTACTCCACCCATTCACCATGCAGATACCCGAAAAAATCCACCTCGGCCTGCCAGATCCCGGCGCCGACATCGACCGTGGGGATGCCGCTGGCCCAGCTCAGCGGAGCTTCGTCACCGCGCACTCCGGGGGTGAACAGATCCGGTTGCGGGTCCCAGGAGGACAGGTCGGCCTGAAAGAGCACCGTGTGACCGGCCGTGTCGGCCACCCCGGAGATGCCTAAGATGGAGAAGGACTCCCGGCCCAGATGCAGGGGATAGCTGTCGGCATTGGCCGCCGTGATGTCCGGGTAACTCTCGTTCCCCCACAGGTCGGTGACCGTTCGGGTCGCCGAGCCCAGGGGCGTGCCGGTGAAGTCGATGTCCAAATTCAGGATCGAGTTGGAGAAGTTCAGGGCCACATAGACCAAGCTGGTGTCGCTGGTCCGCAGAAATGAACAGACCCGCGAGTCGCCGGGCCAGACGGTGAAGTACTCGCCCGAGCGCAGCGCCTGCTGTTCCCCCCGCAGGGCGGCCAGCCGGCGGTAGTGATGCAGCAGCGAGGTGGTGTCGGCCTCCTGCTCCTGAACCGAGACCCCGTCGCCGTTCTGGATGAATTCGTTGGCCGTATACTCCGGACGGTGCCCGAACCAATAGGCGTGGGGCGGAGAAATCAGGTTCGTGTTCCACTCGAAGGTCTCGCGGACGTGCAGATCGTTGGCGTCGTTGCCGTACCAGTCGACCTTGTGGCCGCGCATGCCGATCTCCTCGCCGTAGTACATGACCGGCGGGAAGGGGCCGGTGAACAGCCAGGCGGCGCCCAGCCGGCAGCGGCCCAGGTCGTCGCCTAACTCGGTGCGGATACGGTTGACGTCATGGTTGTTGAGCAGCCCCAGCCACTGGCCGTCCCCCGAGATCAGGGTCAGGTTGGTGGCTGTGTTCTGGGCCAGATCCCAGCCGGCATCGTTGTTCAGATACCAGCGCACGCCGAACATCAGGGGGACGTCGAAGACGCCGTCGATGCCGTGCAGGAAGATGTCCGGGTGATGGTTGCCCCAGTCGGAGTCCTCGGCGATGATGATCACTTCAGGATTGACCGCCCGCAGCCCGGCGCTGATGTCGTCCCACAGGGGCAGATCATAGCCCCAGGCGGCCTCCGAGGACCAGCCGACCGACAGGTGATCGATGCGGAAACCGTCGATGCCGTCGTGGAAATTATCATCGTCGTTCGGATCCAGCCAGTAGGACAGCTTGTCGATGAGATGTTGCCGCACCGGCAGATGATTGTGGTTCCAGAAGGCCAGGGTGATCCAGTTGTCCTCCCAGTCGTGATAGCCGCCGCCGAAGCCGAAGTAATCGGTGTTGCCGGGATTGGTGAAGGCGAACCAAAGGTCATAGGCCGATCCCGGATGACCGTAAGCGTCCTGGAAGAAGGGGTGCTCCTCGGCCACCCCGTAGGCCACCAGGTCGACCAGCACCTTGATCCCGGCGTCGTGAAAATCCTCCACCATGGCGGTGAACTCGGCCTCGGTGCCGAACCTGGGATTGAGGCTGTCGTGGCGGACGTACTGGTAGCCGTGGTAGGTCCAGGCCAGGAAGACGGGGTTCATCCACACCGCGGTGACGCCCAATTCTTGAAGATAGGGGATGGCCTCGGCGATGCCGGCGAAGTCGCCGACGCTGTCGCCGTCGGAATCGCGGAAGGCGATCGGGAAGATCTGGTAGAAGATATCGTTCTCCAGGGATCCGGCAGTCGCACACTCCGGCGCGGCCGCGAGAAGAAAGAGGAGAAAGAAGATGATCAAAACGGTCCTCATCTGAACTCCATTGGTCATTCGGCGAAATGCCGCCGAAAGGGCGACGATGTCCTATTCTAGCATTGTACCAGATAAGGGGATGATTGTCAAGGTGAAAGATGGGAGCGGCCGGCGTGAGCGTGGTCTTACCGCACCAGCAGACACTTCCCCGTTGCCCGGTGCTCCCCGGCTCTGATCTGATAAAAGTAGATCCCCGAGCCCAGCCCCTGGGGCGTCCAGGGAACACGGTGCTCGCCGGCCTCCAGCGGATCATCCACCAGCTGCGCTACCCGCTGCCCGCGAATATTGTAGATGGCCAGCTCAACCCAACCGGACTCGGGCAGCCGGAAGCGAAAGGTGGTCGAGGCGTTGAACGGGTTGGGGTAGTTCCCTTCCAGCCGGAAGGCGCCGGGCGCTGCGGTTTCGCAGGAAGGCTCTGCCGCGGTCTCGTAGGGTTGATCCCAGGTCTCGCCGTCATAGGCGATCACCAGGGTGTCGCCGGACAGGTCGGCCCAGGCGTACCTGTTCGACCCCGGGGTCCAGCCCTGGCCCTGTTCGGAGAAGCCGGGGCCGTTGAGCTTGAACTTGTAGTAGAACCAGGACCCCTGAGCCAGGGTCATGGTCACCGTCCGGGACCAGATCCCGTTTCCGGCATACTCGGCGTCGAAGCCGGCGTACCAGTCCAGGGGCGGGAAGTCCCCGCGCACCTCCAGGTCGTAGCCGAAGGGCTGCTGCTCCCAGTGGGCCAGGTCGATGACGAAGCGGACCGGATGCTGACGGTAGGGCTGCCCCCAGGCGGATCCGTCGTAGGAGATGATCTGCGGGTGCTGGGTGGTGTCGATCACGAAGCTGAGATTGGGATCCGGCGACCAGCCGGCCGAATGGCTCTCGAATCCCCGGCCGGACAGCTTGTACTTATACTCCACCGTCTGTCCGTGGAGCGAGCCCTTGCATTCCACCTCGGTCTGCCAGACGCCGCCGGCCTCCTCATCCATGAACTGGCCGTAGTACCAGCTCAGGGGGTACGTGTCTCCGTGAAGCTCCGGGGGGAAGAGGTCCGGGTCGGGGTCCCAGGCCGACAGGTCGGCCCGGAAGATGAGCCGGTGCCCGGTGGTGTCGATGGTCCCGCCGATGCCTAAGATCGCGGCCGATTGCGCCTCGAGGTGGAGCGGATAGGCATCGGCATTCGCTGCGCTGATATCATTATAGCTCTGTCTCTGCCACAGGTCGGTCACGGTTCGCTCCAGCAGGCCCAGCGGAGTGCCGGCGAAATCCAGCTCCAGGTTCACCGCCTGGCCAGCCAGGTTGGCGGCCACCAGCACCGAGCTGGTGTCGTCATAGCGCAGGCAGGCATAGACCCGCTCATCGCCCACCCAGACCGGATCGAAGGCCCCGCTGCGCAGGGCGGCGTGCTCGCTGCGCA
>CAZOYL010000074.1:0-2851 GCA_964584035.1 uncultured Gemmatimonadota bacterium
TCTACGACGAGCAGCAGGCACTCCAGGCGCGCCATCGGCTGATGGACGAGGGCCGGCGTTGTGTGGATCGGCAGCAGGCCGGCGAGATCTGGCGCCGGTTTCAGGAGATCATCCACCAGGACCAGCCGTACACCTTTCTGTATGTCCCCCCGCGAATCAATGCCATCGACAGACGGTTCCGCGGCGTGCAGATGGACATCCGGGGCTCCATGGTCAACATCGCGGAGTGGTGGGTGCCGGAGGATGAGCGCAAGTATTGATCGAAAAACTGTTTCTGTTTTCAAATTATTGGTTCCCACGAAGGCGCAGATGAGATCATGTGGACCTATATCCTGAAACGAATCCTCATCTCCATTCCCCTGGTCATCGGTCTGGCCACGGTGACGTTCTTCATCATCCACCTGGCCCCCGGCGACCCCATGGCCCTGTATCGTAATCCGGATATCAGCCCCGAGGTGATGGAAATGATGCGCCGCAACCTGGGCCTGGACCAGCCGCTGCATATTCAATACGTTAAGTGGCTGGGGAGCATGGCCCGGGGGAATTTCGGGGTTTCCTTTACCGCCCATCGGCCGGTCCTGGACATCCTCAAGGAGTCCATTCCCAACACGTTACAACTGACCTTCGCCGCCCTGATCCTGGACCTCATCGTGGGTGTCGTCATCGGGGTTATCTCGGCCATCAAACAGTATACGGCCATCGACCACAGCATCACCGTCTCGGCCCTGTTCATCTATTCTATGCCCAGCTTCTGGCTGGGCCTGATGTTGATTCTGCTGTTTTCCCTGGTGCTGGGCTGGCTGCCGGCTTCTCAGATGCAGTCGATCAATGCCGACCTGTTCGGCTTCTGGCATCAGATCTGGGACCGTATTGTCCATCTGATCATGCCCGTCTTCGTTCTGGGCATCGCCACCGCCGCCGGGACCGCCCGGTTCATGAGAGGCAGCCTGCTGGAGGTCGTCCGGCAGGATTACATCCGCACCGCCCGGGCCAAGGGGCTGAGCGAACGGGTGGTTATTTTCAAGCACGGCCTGCGCAACGCCCTCATCCCGATCGTCACTCTGACCGGATTGTCCCTGCCCTTTCTGCTGGGCGGCTCGGTCATCACCGAAACCATCTTCGCCTGGCCGGGCATGGGCCGGGTGGCCGTGGGGGCCATCTTCGCCCGGGATTATCCGGTGGTGCTGGCCGTCAACCTGATCGCCGCGGTGATGGTCGTGATGGGCAACCTGTTGGCCGATATCACCTATTCGTTTCTAGACCCGCGTATCCGCCTGGATTGAGGTCCGGCACCTGGAGAGCTTTATGAAGGACGACAGAGCGCGCCCCGAAGCCCGCCGGAAGGCCCTCTGGGCATCCATTTTTCTGCCCGGTTCAGGATTGCTCCTCCTGGGAGAACGGCGGCTGGGGTGCTGGCTGATGCTGCCGTTTCTGCTCTTCGCGGCCTTCGCCATCGGGCGCTGGCCGACGGTCCTCAACGGTCTGGTCGGGAGTCGGCTGGATGAACGGGTGGCCGCCATCTTTTTGCTGGTCGTCATCGCCGGCCTGTGGTCCTTCTCGATCCTCAAGGTGATCCGCTGGGGGCCCGGTCTGGGGGATAAGGGCCTGAGCCATTGGGAGATCACCAAAACCCAGTTCCGCAAGAACCGGCCCGCCGTGGTGGGCATGCTGGTGGTGCTTTTCCTTTACGCGGTGGCCTTTCTGAGCCCTTTTCTGGCGCCCTTCGATCCCAACGCCCAGGAGGATATCGTTCGCTCCCGTTATCTTCCGCCCCTTTCGGGATTATTCCACCCGGTGATCGTCCTGCAGAGCGGTCAACGGATACCGGCCGAGGAGATACAGTCGGCGGGCGATGAGGTATCCTACCGGCCCCTGGGCTCGGATCTCGAGACCGGCCGGGCTCCGCAGACGGTCATCATCGACGCCGGAGAGGTCCGCAGCATCGGCCGTCGTCTCAGGTCCGGATGGTGGCGGGAGGATGTCCATTGGCTGGGCACGGATAAGTTCGGTCGCGACATTCTCAGCCGGATCATCTACGGCTCGCGAATCTCCCTGAGCATCGGATTCGTGGCCGTGGGCATCGCCATCACCTTCGGGACCTTCGTGGGCGCGATATCGGGCTATTATGGCGGCCAGGTGGATAATATCATCATGCGGCTGGTCGATATGATTCTGGCCTTCCCGCGTATCTTCCTGGTGTTGACCCTGATCGCCCTGTTCAGTCCCCAGATCTGGTTGATCATCGCGGTGCTGGGAGCCACCGGCTGGATGGGCACGGCCCGGCTGGTGCGGGGTCAGATCCTGTCACTCAAGGAGCAGGAATTCGTCCAGGCCGCCCATGCCCTGGGGCTCAAGACGCGGCGGGTTATTTTTCGGCACATTCTGCCCAATACCATGGCGCCCATCATCGTCACCGCCACCCTGAGGGTGGGCTCGACCATTCTGGTGGCCGCGGCCCTCAGTTTTCTCGGCCTGGGGGTCCAGCCGCCCACCGCCAGCTGGGGCAACATCATCAACCAGGGGCGGGATAATCTATTAGGAGCCTGGTGGATCGCCACCTTTCCGGGACTGGCCATCGTGCTCACGGTGGTGGCCTATAATCTGTTCGGCGACGGCCTCAGGGATGCTCTCGATCCGCGGCTCAGGGATTGAGCCCCGCCGGATCTGCCGGGTCCATTGAGACGGAGACGCGTGAATGGCCAAACTGCTGCAAGTAAAAGATTTGCGAACATATTTTGACCTCGACGAGGGCATCGCCAAGGCCGTCGACGGGGTCAGCTTCGAGGTCGATCAGGGGGAAACCCTGGGACTGGTGGGGGAGTCGGGCTGCGGCAAGAGCGTCACGGCGCTG
>CAZOYL010000074.1:2861-5561 GCA_964584035.1 uncultured Gemmatimonadota bacterium
CCATCATGCGCCTGATCCCGGATCCTCCCGGCCGCATCGCCGGCGGGGAGATTCTCCTGAAGGGCAGGAACATACTGGACATCAGCGACGAACAGATGCGCAATATCCGTGGCAATGAGATCTCGATGATCTTTCAGGAGCCGATGACGTCGCTCAATCCGGTGTTCACCTGCGGCAGCCAGATTGAGGAGGCCATCATTATCCATCAGAAGGTGTCCAAGAAGGAAGCCCGCCGGAAGGCCGTGGAGATGCTTCGGCTGGTAGGTATTCCGGCCCCCGAGCAGCGGGTCGGGGAGTATCCCCATCAGCTCAGCGGAGGCATGCGGCAGCGCGTCATGATCGCCATGGCTCTGTCCTGTCACCCTTCTCTGCTGCTGGCCGACGAGCCCACCACCGCTCTTGATGTGACCATCCAGGCCCAGATTCTCGAACTTTTGGCGCGGCTTCAGGACGAGTTCAACATGGCCGTGATCATGATCACCCATGATCTCGGCGTGATCGCCGAGGTGGCCGACCGCGTGGCGGTGATGTATGCCAGCAAGATCGTCGAGTATGCCGCGGTCAAGGAGATTTTTGGAACGCCGCTGCATCCCTATACTCAAGGATTGCTGAAAGCCATTCCTAAACTGACCGAGTCGAAAGAACGGTTGGCCGTCATCCCCGGCGTGGTGCCGAATCCCCTGGAGTTTCCTCAGGGGTGCAAGTTTCATCCTCGCTGCGCCCTGGCGATTGATGCCTGCCGGGATCCGGAACCGGAGCTCCGCCAGTTGAGCCCGGGACACTGGGTGCGGTGTATTCGGGCCGAAAGAGCGGGAGCCTGACATGCCATCTGACGATGCTCTCCTGACCGTCACGGGATTGAAGAAATATTTTCCCATCCGAAAGGGTTTGTTCTCCCGGGTGGTCGGCCATGTCAAGGCCGTGGACGGGGTCGATCTGTTCATCAACCGCGGGGAGACTCTGGGATTGGTGGGCGAGAGCGGCTGCGGCAAGACGACCGTCGGACGGGTCATCCTGCGCTTGCTGGATGCCACCGCTGGAAGCGTTGTCTTCGAACATCGGGACGTGCTGGCCATGGGGCGTCAGGAACTGCGCGCTCTGCGTCAACAGATGCAGATCATCTTCCAGGATCCTTACGGCTCTCTCAATCCCCGGATGACGGTGGGGGGGATGCTCAGCGAGGCCATCAAGATCCATAAGCTGGCCTCCGGAAGCGGGATCAAAAAACGGGTGGGCGAATTGCTCGATCTGGTCGGTCTTTCAGCTCAACATGCTCGCCGTTATCCTCATGAGTTCAGCGGGGGTCAGCGCCAGCGTATCGGGGTGGCCCGAGCCCTGGCGGTCGATCCGAAATTCATCATCGCCGATGAGCCGGTTTCGGCCCTCGATGTGTCCATCCAGGCACAGATCATCAACCTGCTGCAGGATTTGCAGAAGCGATTGAATCTCACCTACCTGTTCATCGCTCATGATCTCAGCGTGGTCAAGCACATCAGCGAGCGGGTCGCCGTTATGTACCTCGGACGGATCGTGGAGCTGGCCCCGAAAAAGGAGCTTTACGAATCGCCCCGGCACCCCTATACCAGAGCACTGCTCTCGGCGGTGCCGGTCGCCGATCCCGGTGCCAAGGGCCAGCGCATCATTCTGCCGGGAGATGTGCCCAGCCCGGCCGATCCCCCCCCGGGATGCCCCTTTCACCCGCGTTGTATGGAGCGGCTGCCGCATTGTCATGAGGTCACGCCCCGGTTGCGTCATCTGGGGAAGGGCCACTTTGTCAGCTGTCTGCTGTATCCGGCCGATAAGAAAGAGGGTTCGGATTTTTCGGGGGATTCGATTGATGAGGAATAAGATGTGTAAAAAAGTGGTTGACAATACATTTCTTGGGTGCTATATTGGACTTTTGGAAGATAGTGGAAAACTATATCTATGAAGATGTTAGGTAGAAATACCAGACGCAAAAACCCCTCAAGCAAGCCATGTTCGTCATTATTGGTTTCCAATAGCCAAGGAGGTGCCGAGCGATTGGTAACAAATGATGGTGGAATCTTGATCGTGACGGCGTCCCGTACCCTGCCGTCAAGGGCACACCGACGGACGGTTTATTGAAAGATGAGCATCCGTCCTGCGATCCGAGAAAGGAGTGGGAGGCATGTATAGACGTACCAGTGTGAAACTATTCTTCCTGGTGGTGATCCTGTCTCTGGTTGCCATACAGATGGCATTGGCGGGGACTACCGGTAAGCTCACTGGCCGCGTGTATGATAAGAGCACCGGCGTACCCCTGCCAGGAGTGAATGTCATCATTCAGGGCTCCAGCATGGGGGCGGCCACCAATCTGGATGGTGGTTATTTCATCATCAACGTTCCGGTGGGCACATACACCATGACCGCTTCCATGATGGGGTACAGTCCGCTGGAAGTGCAGAATATTCAGGTCTCGGCCGACCTGACCAGGACCATCGATTTTCCTCTCTCGGAAACTCAGCTGGATATCGTCCGAGAGGTGGTGGTGGTGGCCGAACGCCCCATCGTGGAGCGGGATGTCACCTCCAGCTCGAAGCGTCTCGAGGGGGCGGACATCGAGCGGATGCCGGTGATCCACGCGCGGGCGCGGTCGTTCAGCGCGAAGTCCTCGGTCATCAACCGGCCCGGCGTGACCAGGATCCCGAGGTCGGCGCCCTCGTAGAAGTAGTCACCCTC
>CAZOYL010000074.1:5571-12687 GCA_964584035.1 uncultured Gemmatimonadota bacterium
CGGAGCCGTGGAGACCGGCGGCGGTTACTCCGGAGGCCTGCACATTCGCGGCGGCCGTGACAATGAGGTCGTCTACGTGGTCGACGGCGTCATCGCCAACGACCCGGTGTACATGCAGCGCGGGGTCAACATCGAGACCAACGCCATCGCCGAGATGTCGGTGATCAGCGGAGGGTTCAATGCCGAGTATGGCGAGGCCATGTCGGGCATCGTCAACATCATCACCAAAGAGGGAACCCCCAAATACGGCGGCAGCATGCAATACACCACCGATCTGCCCCTGGAGGGTTCTCGTTATGATTACGGCACCAACAAGGTGGAGTTCAGCTTGGGCGGCCCGGTCCCTCTGTTGAACAACATGACCTTTTTTGTCTCCAGTGCTGTGGACGATCGAGAGGATCGGGATCCCGGTATTATCCCTAAGGATTACAACGATCTGTACCGCAACAGCGGAACGGCCAAGCTGACCTTTAAGCCGGCCAACACTCTGAAGATGACCCTGGGCGGCAACTGGGCCGATACCGAATGGCACAGCTACAGCCATAGCCGCTCCAAGGGGAACTGGTTGAAAGATGGGCCGCTGAGCAAAGATGGCAACCTGCAGGTCAACCTGGCCACCACGCACACCATCAACCAGAGCACCTTCTGGAACCTGAACCTGAGCTACTTCAACACCTGGCGGACGCTCAAGGGACAGGATGGCAGGAGCTATCAGGACTGGAAAGTTATCGGCGGGGGACTGGCCTGGGTGGACTATGCCCGTCAGCACGTCAACGATGCCGGCACGGCCTATGAATCATGGTATGACACCCGGACCCAGGAGTGGAACATGCGCTGGGATCCGGAGCTGGGCGACTCCATGATGGTCACTCCCGAATGGGCCTGGGAGTATTATTACACCCAGGTGGTCAACGATGAAGCCGGTTATGCTCACTACGACAGCACCTCCGGAGAACTGGTCTGGGATTATCTGATCTGGCAGCAGGAGGCCTATAATAACCGCTGGTACGACACCGGCAACTGGGAGATTCAGGGGGATCAGCTGGTCTATATTCCCTTCAATCTCGACAGGTATCTCGACGAAGTGGCCAATACCGAAAACCACAAGAGCAATCAATACAATGGAGATATCCATAATTTCTACGGCCACGACTGGGACGATTATTATCACTTCCGCTATGACTTCGTGCCCTGGTATCACGATCGGAATACCACCTTCTACACGGCCGATTTATCCATCACCAGCCAGCTGAACAAGAGCAATCAGGTCAAGGCCGGCGGATATTACCGTTTCGGGAAGCTGGAGCTGACCGACATCCAATTTCTCAACCGCAATCCATACTCTGATAATTATCAGAAGGAGCCTTTATACGCGGCCGCCTATGTTCAGGATAAGTTCGAATATGAGGATCTGACGGTCAACGCCGGGCTTCGTTTCGATTACTTCGACCCCAAATCCGAGCATTACGTCAGTCTGGAAGATCTCGGTCAGGGCATGTCTACGGTCGATCCGAAGTATAAATTCAGCCCCCGGCTGGGGATCTCCTTCGCAGTCACTGACCGGTCGGTGATGTACGCCTCTTACGGGCACTTCTTCCAGCCGGTGGAGTTGGGAGAGCTGTATCAGTCCCTGAACGTGGACTTCACCACCGGCCGGCCGCTGATCGGCAATCCGGACCTGCCGCCGCAGAAGACGGTGGCCTATGAGATCGGTCTGAAATACGCCTTCTCGCCCGACGTCGCCGGCGAGATCACGGCCTACTTCAAGGACGTCACCGATCTGTTGGCCTCCCGGAAGCAGACATCGCTGTTCCAGGACAATCCGGTGACCTACGATATGTTCATCATCGAGGACTTCGCCGTCATTAAGGGCATCGACATCTCGCTTTCCAAGAGAGCCGCCGAATTTCTATCGGGCACCATTACCTATTCCTACCTCAATGCTCAGGGAACCGGATCCTCCCCTCGGGAAGGATACTATATTTACTCCAGCTCCACCACGCCCATTCCCAAGCGCGAGTATCCATTGGAATTCGACGTGACCCATTCCCTGAAGACCAACGTGAACCTGTATCTGCCTGTGGAGTATGGTCCTGAGCTGTGGTTTTTCAGACCGTTATCGGATTTCAATGCCAACGTTCAGTTCAACTATGCCTCCGGGCCTCCCTATACGCCGGAGGATAGCCGGGGCAATCCCTCTCCGGATGTGGGATCTCGGCGCATGCCGTCCACTCAGACCGTGGATCTGCGGGTCGATAAAATGTTCAACATGGGCGAGATGTTCGCCTGGGGATTGTTTGTCGATGTGCGCAACCTCTTCGACGTGGAGAACGTGGTCGACGTGTACCGGAATACGGGCGAGCCGGATGATAACGGCAACCCGCCGGATATCGAGGGGTATGCCACCGAGGAAGCCTGGCAGGCCGCCTACGACAACTGGAGAGAGCGGTATAAGGATCCTTCTTACTACAGCAACCCGCGGCTGATCCGCATGGGGGCGACCCTGCAGTTCTGATGTTCCGATACGGTTCGAGGACAGCCCGTTGACAAGAGAGCGTTCTTCACAGGAGGCGATCATGAGGAATTGGAGATATCTGGGAGGCGGCGCCAGCAGATGGCACCTCAGCGTCGCCATCATGGCGGTGATCCTTCTCTGGGCGGCGTTGGCACACGGTGCCATGCTGCCCGGGGACCGGCCCGGCTCCCGGCAAATGCCCCAGGGTCCCGTCACCTTGGGGAAGTTCACTCAGGAAGACACCCCCGAGGCGGCCCGGGTGACCTGGATCGGTGTGGGCAATTTGCGCAAGTTTACCATCAGCAACTCCGGCCTGCTGGGCCTCTATGAGCAACCCTCGGATTGGGCCGGCTATGACGGCACCTGGCCGTCCAGCACGACCAACTGGAATGGGTACTGCGCCGAGTTCCCGGCCGGCTCCAATCAGTTCTATAACTTTTCCACCGGCGCCTGGATCGGAGCCATGTATCCCTACGTGCTGGGCACCGACACCACCTGGGTGCCGCGGGTGGCCACCGGAGCCTACACCCCGGACATGTCGCCGATGAGTAAGCTCTATAGCAGCGACCAGATGCTGCCGCCGGAGAGCGAGTTCGCCGGCGCGGCCATGTTCGCCGCCTCCGGGAGCGATCCGTTAATCTATCAGCAGCGCTGGACATATGCCGATTCGACGTCCATCAATCCGCGGCGGCGGGCCGCCTTCGGCTCGAATGAATATGCCATGGACCCGGACAACGGCGATGTAGTTTCTCTGCAGGACACCTGGTGCGTTTACGGAGACTGGATTCCGGAGGAAGAGGGACGTTTCCTGTGGCCGGCCTTCGGCTACGATACCGACGGCCTGGGTCTGCGCATCGAACAGAGGACCTACTCCTGGAGCTACGGGACCAGCGCCGACTACGTGTTCATTCATTTTCGGCTTACCAATATGAACGACTTCGCCCTCGACAGCCTGTATTTCGGCTACTTCATGGACAACGACGTCGGTCCCGGAGCGCTGGAGGAGGAGGGCGTCGGCCCCAATGACGACCTCATCGGCTACGACGAGGCCCTCAAGCTGGGCTACACCTACGACAACGACCTCCGTGAGCCGGGCTGGGCCACCGCGGCCGGCTACATCGGCGCCGTCTTCGTGGAGACACCTACCAATCCCGGCGAGGAGGAGGAGATAGGGATGAACGCCTTCTCCACCTGGGTGCGATCCGACCAGGGCCCCGAGGGCATCGTCGATGACGAACAGCAGGATCCCCTCAAATACGGCGAGCTGGTGGGAGATTCCGACGGCGAGGGCCATGCCATCCCCGACGATCCCGATCCGGCCGTCTTCGAGGTCTTCGAGACCCCCCGGGACGTGCGGTCTCTCAGCTGCAGCGGTCCCTATCATCATCTGGAGCCGGGCGAGAGCATCTCCTGGACCGTGGCCGTCGTCATGGGCGGCAGCCTGGCCGAGCTGAAGGAGAATACCCGCCAGGCCCAGACCCATTTCGATAATGGTTACATCGGCACGGCGCCGCCGCCGCCTCCCGAGCTCATCCTGACGGCCGGCGATCGCCGGGCCTACCTCACCTGGGACGATTCCCCGGAAACCGTGCCCGATGTCATCACCGGGATCGAGGATTTCGAGGGCTACCGGGTCTATCGCAGCACCTCCGGACTGCCCGGGAGCTGGGAACAGTTGGCCGAGTATGACATCACCGGCGACAGCACCGGCCGAGCCGTTCAAGTCCGCTACACGCGAGGGAACGCCGTGGTCGAGATGGGTTTCGACGGTTTCTACAAACGGGCCGATGCTGCTTACCTGGCCGGCGAGTACTACCTCGAGTTCACCAGCGACTCGACCTTCACGGTCTACAACAACACCCAGCAGACCCTCTACCGGTACGATGTCAACACCCTCGATTCGACGGCTCAGAGCACGCCCTCGATCGAATACTATTCCAGCTTCTGCGTGGTGGACCCGTCCGACTCCCAGATGGTTTATGCTCCGCCGCTGCCGGGCAACGAATATGTCGGACCCTACGTCCCCGGAGCATTGATCTACATGAACGGCTTATTCTTCCACCTCGATGAGGGAGAGCCCAGCGAGCTCCATCCGCCCGGAACGGTATACAATCCTCAGGTCGGCGACCTGTTCACTGTACGCTCCTTCCTCAGCGAGCCGCTGGGTGAGCAGAACGGACTGTTCTACTCCTATGCCGATGACGGCCTGATCAACGGAGTGACCTATTACTATTCGGTAACCTCTTTCGATAAGGGTATGCGGGAGGATGGGCTGGAGTCTTTGGAGAGCGCCACCACGGGAACCAAATACTCGGTCGTTCCACGCACCGATGCCGCCGACTACTACGGCACCGACACCTGGTCGACGCTCAACGGCCGCCTGAATCACACCATCGGTACGGCCACCGGATCGCTGTTCGTGGATGTGGCTCAACCGGCCTATCTGAGCGGCCATGATTACTCCATCACCTTCCTGCGTCAAACGGAGACCAGGCCCAAGGCCGGCTGGTGGCGGCTGACGGATCTGACCGAGAACACGGTACTGCTGGATTCCATGTGGATCACCCCCAGCGATACCCTGGTGGAGCCGACCGCCGAGGTGATCGACGGTCTCAGGTTCCGGGTCCAATGTGACAAGAAGGCCAATATCGATACGGTCGGGCAGTATGCCGGCCGCTGGACCCAGGGCGCTAACGGCTATAATTTCCAGGTCTTCGGCGGCCTGGAAGCCGTCGATCCCGATGATCCCTATAATTTCGAGATCACCTTTCCGGTGGGCGGAACCATCGATCGCATGGGCGCGGCAGTGCCCTGGAAGGTGATGAATATCTCACTGGGCGAAGAGTATCAGACCACCTGGCTGGATATCGACCGCAGCACGACCTGGAGCCAAGGTGACCGGCTTCTGGTGTTCAACAACAAGACCCCCCAGAAGCAGATCATTCAGCTCAACACCATGGTTATCGATTCCACCCGGACGCCGGGATCCAGCGCGGTCTATTACATCGAGACCAATAAGCCCTTCACCGATGGGGACACATACAGTTTCAGCAGCAACAGGGTGAGGAGCGAATACAATCTGGACAACATCACCATCGTGCCCAATCCCTACTACATCCGAGCACCATGGGACAGCAACCGGTTCAACCAGTGGATCTACTTTCAGCATCTGCCGTCCCGCTGCACCATTCGGATCTTCACTGCTGCGGGCTTGTTAATCCGCACCTTGAGACACGATAGCGAAGAGGGTGACGGCTCAGCCACCTGGAATCTGCTGACCGACGAGAATATGAGAGCGGTGAGCGGTCTATATATCTACCAGGTGGAGACCGACGATGGCAAGACGGCTGTTGGGAAGTTCGCCATCGTTCGCTGATGCCATTTCACAAAACCCTGGAATAATGAAGATGGAGGTGCCAAGGATGAAAAGGATACTCGTGATGGCGCTGGTCTTACTGGCCGGTCTTCCTCTGGCGGCCGAAGCCAGATTGGGCGGATCGGGAGCCCAGTTTCTGGCCTTCGGAGGCGGATGCCGGTCGGTGGCCATGGGGGGTGCCTACGTGGCTCTGGCCGACGGCATCGACGCCGTATACTATAATCCGGCTGGTCTGGCCATGCTGGACGCTCCCACTTTTGCCTTCAACCATGGAGAGCTGTTTGCCGACATCAACCTGGAGAATGTGGCTTTCGCCACTCCGGCCGTGGGGGGTGTGGTCGGCCTCAGTGGAGTGGCCTTTATGTCCGGGGACATGCTGCGAACCACTTACGAGGACCAGGAGGGACGCTCGGGCGAGACCTTCGCGGCCAATGATTTCGCCTTCGGCCTGTCTTATGCCCGAATGATGACTGATAAGTTCATCGCCGGATTGACCTTCAAATTTCTCAACCAGAACATCGACCAGGTCTCCGCCAACGGCTGGGCCTTCGACCTGGGCGGCACCTATTCGGTCGGCGTGGGCGACCTCAAGCTGGGATTTGCCATCCGCAACTTCGGTCCCGATATGACCTACTCGGGCGAGAATCTGGAATTTAACAGCGGCCTGAGTGACCATCCCGAGGTGGATGAAGATATTCCCGCCACCTATAAATCGGAAGCCTACCCTCTCCCCCTGATGTTTCAACTGGGCATCACCTATGACCTTATCTCCTCGGGAGCCAACCGTCTGACGGCGGTGCTGGATGGACTTCATCCCAATGATCAAGGTGAGACCTTTGTGGCCGGTCTGGAATATGGCTTCAACGATTCCTATTTTGCCCGAGTGGGTTACAATGGCCGGGAAAATATGGGCGTAACCGCCGGTCTGGGAGCCAGAGCGGCGCTCACTCCCGGGATCATGGCGTCCGTCGATTACAGCTATGAAAGCCATGAATATCTCGATGCCATCCAGCGATTCAGCTTATCGGTCAGCTATTGATGTGCCTATCGTGATCAGGAGCTGAGAGAAACGTGACGAGGAGGCTGGGATCGGATCCCGGCCTCCTTTTTTTCTGGAGGGTTTGGGGGGGGTGGGGTTGAAAACATCGGAAATTTCCAAACGGTCTGAACCGACCATGCCGACTAACGCTTCCCGAACCGCCATACTCTTCGCCGGGCTGGCCTT
>CAZOYL010000075.1:0-12677 GCA_964584035.1 uncultured Gemmatimonadota bacterium
AGGGTTTCCCCAGCTCGTCTTCCCAGGGATTTAAGGATCTCGATGGTATAGACCAGATCGGTCAGCTCCGCCAGCACCGCGGCCAGATAGCCGAAACCGGTGCCGATCTCCAGGACCCGGTCGCCGGGAGCCAGCTGCAGCACCTCGGACATGAGGGCCACGATGTAGGGCTGGGAAATGGTCTGCCCCTCGCCGATGGGCAGCGGACGATCGTCATAGGCGGCCGGCTGCTGACCGGCAGGGACGAACTCATGCCGGGGAACCCGGCGCATGGCGGCCAGAACCCGTGCATCGCGAATACCCCGGGCGGCGATCTGATGCTGGACCATGGATTCCCGAAGCAAGGCCTGATCATCGCTCTGCCGGCAGCCGGAAATCAGCAGCAAGAGGATGATCATCATGGCAACACCGCCGTCGAGGCTCAAAGAACGATAGCCGATCCGCATCAGATGACCTCCTGAAAAAGAGCTGTGTGTGAGCAGGCCGGATTCATCGATCGGGAATCGCCTGCCGGGACTCCCCACACGCGGCGATATTCGGAACCGGATGTGAGAAAAGCGACAGCTGCGAGGATCCTCTCCATCGTCCATCGATCAATACGTAAGGCGCGGCCCTTCTGATCCACACCCCCATACCCCCGAGCTCCTCCAGGTTGTGAAAACGGTTCCCCACCCGGCACCGGATGATCTTCCGGGCCGATGCCGGGCCGATACCGGGGACGCGCAGGAGTTCTCTTTCGCCGGCCCGGTTGATCTCCAGGGGGAAGAACTCCGGATGATTCCGGGCCCAGATGGTCTTGGGATCGGCCGCCTCGGAAAGATTTCCCCCCTGGTCGAAGATCAGTTCCGTAAAACGAAACCCATACTTGCGCAACAGAAAATCGGCCTGGTAGAGACGATGCTCCCTGAGGGGCGGAGTGGGTTGATGTTCCTCCAGAGGAGTTCCCGCGATGGGCTGGAAAGCGCTGAAATAGACCCGGGCCAGGTCCAGACCGCGATACAGCCGCTCGGTCTGTTCCAGGATCTCGCGGTCCGATTCATCGGCCGCCCCCACGACGAACTGAGTGGTCTGGCTTTTCGAAGTGCCGCCATACTGCCGGGCGATCAGTTGTTGAGCCCACTGCATCCGCAGCAGGAGATCCTTCCCAAAATCCTTGCCGGTGGCGATCCGGTGAAGGCGCGCCTGGTTGGGGGCCTCAAGATTCACCGACACCCGTGTGGCTAACTGCACGGCCCGCTCCACCAGACCATAGCCGGCGCCGGGCAGGATCTTCAGATGCACATATCCCCGGAAGCGGTGCTTGAGTCGAAGGATCTCCACTGTTTTGATCATTCGCTCCATGGTGGCATCGGTGCTGCGGACGATTCCGGAACTGAGAAATAATCCGCCGACACGTCCACGTCCCCACAGACGCATGAACAATCCGGCCAGTTCTTCGGCCGAGAAAGTGGTTCGCCGAAAAGCATGGGAGGCGCGGTTGACGCAGTAGTGGCAGTCGTGGGCACAGGCGTTGGAAAGGAGTACCTTGAGCAGGAACACGTTTTGTCCGTCCGGCAGAGCTGCCGGATAGATCCAGCGGTCATCGACCCCCCGAACACGGCCCGTGCCTCCGCAGGCACAGGCCAGATCATACTGGGCCGACTGGCTCAAGGTCCGTATTTTCTGGAGAGCATCCACGTCTTTGTCTCACTTATCTTCGTTCAGACCGGCCCGATCTCATTCGCCGCCCCGACCACCGGGCCCGGACGCGGCCAATTCGACCTTCTATTAACTTAAACTTATTTATTAAACTATTCTCGTATCATACTTAATATCATTGCGTAATGATTACATCTTTCTGATCAGGCCGACCACCTTACCGGCCAGACGAAATCCGGGGACAGTGCGATCGACGATGATCGGACCATAATCGGGATTGGCCGCCTCCAGCCTGATCCGGCCGTTCTCGGGATAGAACTTTTTCACGGTGGCCTCGTCTCCGATCAGGGCCACCACGATATCGCCCGGCTGGGCCAGCGGCTGCTTCCGGGCAAACACCACATCGCCATCGAAGATGCCGGCCCCCTTCATGCTCTCGCCCCTGACCCGCAGGGCAAAGATATCCCCTGAGGTCAAAAAGGCGCTGTCCACAAAGAAGACATCCTCGATGTTCTCCTCGGCCAGAATGGGCTCGCCGGCCGCCACCCGCCCCACCAGAGGCACGGAACGAAGGCCGTCCGGAATAAGGTCTCGAACCATCTGTATCCCCCGGGAGGTGCGCAATCGTCTGCGGATATATCCTTTTCGGACCAGAGCATCGAGAAGGGACCTGACGCCGTTGGTGGAGCTGATGTCCAGCGACCGGCCCAGCTCTCGAATGGTCGGTGGTCTGCCCTGCTGTCTGATGATCTGTGCGATCATGTCCAGGGCCTGTTTCTGTCTTCGGGTCAGCGGTTCCGACATGGCCGTCTTCCTCCGTGTCTATTTTCTAAGATTCATCTCAGGCTTCGCCCCGGATGCGAACGAAAGATACTGCACATTTGTGCCCATGTCAAGCAAAAAAAAGAAGCTGTTCGTATAATGGCCATTACCATGGGAAAACCTGCTGTCGACCGCTGCCGGGGACCAGGTCAGCGATTCGGTTCATCTCTCTGCTCTCTACCTTCGAAATGCGTCCCCAGCTGCTCCACGTTTTCTCTGAGCTGTTCATCCGACGGATCCAGCTCCAGGGCCCGCTGCCAGGCCTGTGCGGCGCCCTGCCGGTTTCCCTGCAGATAGAGAATATTCCCCAAAGACTTGTAAGCACCGGCGGCGGGTGTTCGATCGATGATGCCCCGGAAGATCTCCTCGGCCTCCTGATATCGTTCCAAATGCACCAGGATCATGGCCTCGAATTCCAGAGTACCAATACCTCCATCCCATCCGGAGGCTCCCTCTCTACGAAGTTCCTCGAGAGCTTCCTCGAAACGGCCCATAGCATAGTACGTTTGAGCCAGCATGTAATGAACCTGAGGATAATCCTCCCGAAGGCGGAGGAGCTGGCGGAACTCCCGGGCTGCCAGGCGAGGCTGATCCTTCTCCTCCAGGTAGGCCACTCCGAGATTGAATCGAGCCGTGATCCGGTCGGGATCTTGGTTTTTGACCTGCTCGAGCTGAGCGATCCCCTGATCCACCTGTCCCTCGCGGATCAGGGCCACGCCCAGTGCCTCCTGCCGGGCCGGAAAGGGGCCATCGTTCAGACCGCCGGCCTGTCGCCCTGTCAGGATGAGAAGGCCGGCAACAGGTATCCAGGCCGCCGCCAAAGGGATCCACCGGCGCGACCGGATGATGCCCCAGGACCAACGCAATCCGAAGGCGGCGAAGAGGATCAAAAAGGGCACCGTGGGCAGCCGATAGCGCGAAGAGATAAAAAATAGGAGCACCGAAAGGATGGAGAACATGACCTGCAGGTACAATATCAGGAAACGCCGCCAGTCTCCCAGACCGACGATCAGGCCCAGCAGAGCCAAAGGTCCGAGAATGGAAAAGGTCACCAGGGGAAATCGTAACACGGCGGAAAAACGCCGGAAATAATGAAAATTGCGATTGTCCGGGATCTCCCGGGGCTGGCAGAACAACCACAGCTTGCGCAGCTCCAGCCGGAACCATTGCCAGGGATGCCCGCGGATATAGGCCAGGGACTGGCCGAACCAGTATGAGGAGGCCTCCGCCAGGCTCAGTTCTCTGCCCAGCCGCCGGCCGGCCAGGCGACGGAAATCCTCGTGTTCGTATTCTGTGCCGGGCCGAACCCCGGGAGCCGGAGAGTAGATCCCGCTGGCCAGGGCATTGTTGCCGCTGTAAAAGGTCTCTCCCCCATGGGCCGTGATGGCCACCGCTCTCCCGCCCACCAGCGCATTCCGGGCCGTCACCGGAATGATGATGGCCATGACGCCGGCTAAAAAGATCAGCGTCAGAGCGATTCTGCGGCCGTTCGAGACCCTGCCGGGCGATCCCAACAGCCAGCCTATGGCCGCCAGAACGGTGGCATCGAACCGGGCCAGGGCTCGCAGGCCCCAGGACAGGCCGGCGGTGAACGTGCGGCCGACACCGGGGATCTTTTGAGATACCAGAAGCAGCACCGTCAGCACCGAGAAAAACAGACCCAGCGTGGCGATGGTGATGGTCCCCTCGTAGAAAATAAAGGGCGCATAGCAAGCCGCCAGCAGACCGGCCAGCAGGCCGGTAGTCCGGTCGAAGACCCGGCGGCCGATGATCATCAGCATCAGGCAGGTGGCCGTGCCCAGCAGCGACTGGATCAGCCTGACGACGAACAGGCTGTGCCCGAAGATGGCGTAAATGAGGGCTAAAAAGTAGGGGTACAGGGGATGGCCATAGAAGATACCCTGCGAGCGGCTGAGCCAGTCTCCGGCAGCAATGGACCGGGCCCAGCGATCGTAGAAGGCCGGGTCCAGAAACAGCTGCCGGGACAGAGGATGGTCGCGGATCTCCCACTGATAGATCAGACGCGCTGTCAGGGCCAGTGCGAGAATGATCGGGGTCAGGATTCTTTTGGTCCGGCCGCGGCGCGGGCGATCGGGAGTGAGCATCATATCTTGATGGTCATCCACTTCTTGCTCCAGAATCTCCAGAACAGGGTCAGGCCGAAGATGATGATGTAGATGGTCGCTCCGCCCCAGGCCCCCACCACTCCCATCCCCAGCGTGTACCCGAACAGCAGGGCCAGGGGGACGAACAGCAGCCAGGCGTAAGAGACACCCACGATCATGATCCAACGCGTATCCCCCGCGCCTCGCAGCCCGCCGGAGCTGACGATGCCGACGGCGTCGAACAGTTGAAAGACGGCCGCCAGGAGTAAAATCCGCGAACCGTATAAAAGGACTTCGGCGCTGTCATCGAACAGCCCGATGAGGCGTTCCCGCAGAAACAGAAAGATGACGGCGATAGAGGCCGAATAGAACAGCCCCATCTTGATGGCCGTGTAGCCGCTGAGGATGGCTCTGTCGGGATCTTTGCGGCCGATGTACTGGCCCACCAGCGAGGTGGCCGCAATGGAGATCCCGAATGCGGGCAAAAAGGACAGCGACAGCAGCCGGATGGAAATATTGCTGGCGGCCAGCTGCACATCTCCCATCCGGCCGATCATGGCGGCGAAGACCAGAAAGCTGCCCATATCTAAAAAATACTGCACTCCAATGGGCGTTCCGATGCGCAGCATGCGCTGCATCTCCGGCCAGTGCAACCGTATCGTTCTCCGGGACCGAAATATGGCGTCATAGCGCCTGGTCAGGAAGATGCTCAGCAGCCAGACGGCGGCCACAACGTTGGCGAAAACGGTGGCGATCGCCGCTCCGCGGACCTCCAGCCGGGGAAACCCGAATTTTCCGAAGATGAGGATCCAGTCGAACAGGATGTTAACCAGGTTGGCGACGATGACGGCCTTCATCGGGGTCTTGGTGTTGCCGATGCCGCGGAAAAAACAGGACAGCGTCAAATAGGCGACAAAAAACCCGCCCCCCATCATACGAATCCGGGTATAGGCCATGCCCAGCTGACGCACCTGTGGAGACGGCCGCATCAGATCGAAGAAGAGCCCGCTCCAGTACCCGATGACGGCCAGAATGACGCCGAACAGAACCGTCAGGAACAGTCCCTGCCAGGTATTGGAGCTGCACTTTTCGTGTTCCCCGGCGCCGTAATACTGGGCCACGAAGGTATTGACGCTGCTGACCGTCCCGTTGAAGAAGGAAAAGATACACCACACCAGGGTGCCGGCCAATCCGACCGCCGCCAGTTCGGCCGTGCCCAGCCTGCCGACCATCCACATATCCACCAGGCTCATGACCGTCTGTGACATCATGGTCAGAATGGCCGGGAAGGCCAGGATCCAGACCTCGCGATAATTTCCTCTTAACAGCGATCTCACCGAACGATGTCCTCAATTGGAAAAACGGCCAGATGTGTCACCTGACCGTTGCTGGCTCGACCGGTCCGCCAGGCGGCTCAAATCTGCCATGATCTTAAAACGCCCCGGGCCGTCACCAGCGCGACGATCAGGCCGATGAACGATCCCGTCAACAGGGTGGTGAGCAAGACCGGCGGCACAAGGTAGAACAGCTCGCCTCTGTGAACATACAGCTGATAGGCCAGAAAAAGCTGGGTCAGATTATGAGCCAGAGCGCCCAGAATGCTGACGCCGATGACGCTCAGAGCCGGGGTGAGGAATCTCCGGGCCAGTCCCATGGTGAACAGGCTGGCCAAACCGCCGGCCAGGGCAAAGGGGAAAACCGGGCTGAGGATCGTTCCGGTGAACAGCGAGCCCAGCCAAATGCGCGCCAGCAGGACGGCCAGAGCCTCCCAGAAGCCCCATAATACCAGCGCCATGATGGTCACCAGGTTGGCTAACCCGATCCGCACCCAGGGCAAGGGCTGGGGGATATGGATCTCGAAGATATACAGGATCAGCCCGACGGAGACGAGCAGCGCCAGCCGGACCAGTTTTTGATTTGAGATCGGCATGTGATTCCGGAGCCATGAGATGTCAGACGTAATCCGGGGTTCGAGATCGAACTCTCACCAGCTTATCGCATCCACATCTCCCTGGCCCTCGATCCGAACCGTCACCCGATTGGGCACACATACGATCATCCGGCCGGCCTGTTCAACCCAGCCGGTGCGGACACAGATCCGGTGCGGACAGGGCGAATCGGCGATTCGAATCCGTCCGGCCCGGACCTGGATGATCGTCTCCCCCAGAGGTCCGCGAATCCTTTTCTGTGTATCCACCGATAGATCCAGCCGGCAGACGGACCGGCCGTCCACCTCGACGACCGCGACGGCGCCCTGCGGGATGATCAACCTGACCACATACAGGCTGGCCAGGCTGAGCAGCAGCAGAAGCCCGATGAGCATCTTGTCGCCTCGGCTGAGGGGCAGTTGCTGGACCCACCGCGCGGCCATTATTCACCCTTCCGGTCCTGCTCGACCCAGTCCGCCGCCTCGGCCAGATCCCGGGCGATGTGGTCCGGCCGCACCTTTTCCCGGGCCTCCCGCCCATAACCGGTCAGGACCAGCACCGTTCGGGCACCGGCTCGCTGCCCCATCTCGATATCCTTGGCCATGTCGCCCACCACGTAGGACCGTTTCAGATCGATGTGGTGCTCCCGGGCGGCCTGTTCCAGCATTCCAATCTCCGGTTTCCGGCAATGGCTGCCCGAGTCGGGCATCTCCGGACAGTAGTAGATGGCATCCAGGTGAGCGCCCTGTTCGGCCAGCTGTTTCCTGAGCAGCTCATGAATGTCGTGCAGTTTTTCCTCTGTGAGATACCCCCGGGCAACGCCGGACTGGTTGGTCACCACCACCACAGGCAGTTTCAGATCGTTCAACCTCCTGATGGCCTGACCGGCGCCGGGCAGAAGCTCCAGCTGTGACGGCTTGCTGAGGTAATGCACCTCGCGGTTGATGGTCCCATCGCGGTCCAGAAACACGGCCGGGCGCAGTCGGTCCGGTTCAGCCGTCATCCGTCCGGCTCCCTCAGCGGCCATGGATTTTCTCCTCCCAAGGATCTTTTCCGCAGCCCCGGCCACCTGGTCGACGGTCACCTTCTCGAGACAGAGGTGGTTTCGGCGACACCGCCGGCCGCCATGGAGGCTGCAGGGACTGCAATCCAGATCGGCCGTCAGGACCACATCCTGCTCTCCCAGCGGCCAGAAGCCCAGCACCGGATGGGTGGGGCCGAAAATGGCCACCACCGGCGCTCCCAAAGCGGTCGCCAGGTGCATCGGGCCCGAGTCGTTGGTGATGAACACATCGCAGCGGGCCACCAGAGCCATCAGCTGTCTTAAGGTCTGTCCTGCCGCCACCACCGCGGCCGCTCCGATCCCCTCGGCCACCTTCCCGGCCAGGCCTTCCTCGCCCGGGCCGGCAAAGACCAGCACGCCTCTTCGCCCCCCTTCGGCCAGCCGCTTCCCCACTCTCATATACCGCTCCGCCGGCCAGCGCTTGCCGGGCCAGCGGGCGCCCGGATGCAGCCCCGCCAGAATCGGTCTCCCGGCCAGATGATGGCGGCCAAGGAATCGCTCCGCGGCCTGAACTTCATCCGGCTGAAGATACAGCCGGGGAACCTCTCGTTGGGCCCGGATCCCCAGCGGCCGCAACGTCCCGAGATAGAGGTCGGAGGTGTGAACCAATGGCTCCGAACGGCGATGGAACAGGACGGCCAGGCGACGCGGCAGAGCCCGTTTGCGCACTCGCAGGGTCCGTTCGGCCGGGAGCAGCAAGCTCAGCATGCGGCTGCGCAGGTTGGCGTGCAGATCCACGATGATGTCATGGGGCCGCTTCCTGAGTCGTCCGGCCAGAGAAAGGATCCCCTCTCTCTCCTCCAGGACGAACAGGCCATCCACATGGGGATGGCCCTGGAGAAGATCCCGGTACCGAGCCTTTACCAGGACGTCCAGATGAGCCCGCGGGAAGCGAGCCTTCAGGGCCCGTAGAGCCGGAGTGATCAAAATGATATCGCCCATGGAGCTCAAACGGATGACCAGGATCCTGGGATCGTCAGAGAACACGGCTTCCCTCTGAGATTTCCAGGTTCAGGATGGTCTCGGTCATGGCATCGTATTGTTTCGCCAGGAAACCTTCGGAGAGAACGGGAACGACCAGAAGATTATAAAATGAGGAGGCATGTTCCGAGCCGAAACCGATGCGAAGTGAGGCACCGCACCGTCGGCTGAGATAGGCATTGGAGACATTAAAGGTGGGCCACAGGTCGATGATGGTGTCGATCGATTTGTTCTGCAAATACTTGATGAACTCGGCATTCGGCAAAGAGAACAGGCCCAGATCCTCCTTCCGGAGACGGATCAGCTCCACGTTCAACCAGCGCTCGGGAAGAGCCCGCGTGGTGAGAACGAAAAAGTGTTTCCCTGGACAGGCCTCCGCGATGTCCCGGACCGTTTTCTCGGCCGCCTCCCGGTGCTGGTATTCATCCGGAAAGCAGACCAGAACCGCCTCGGTCCGCTTCCACAGGTCGATCGGCGAATACAGCTCTGCCGGATATTTGATCTTCTGCCAGGCCTTCATCAGGCCGATGAACATGTTGCTCTGGGCAGACAGGGCCATAGAGACATCCTCGTTGGAACAGCGGAAAATTAAACCAAGGAGAAGGTAATAGAAAGCCGGTCTTTTGTCAACTTCATTTTCTCCGCAAAAAGGCCGCGGGCCGTGACCCGCGGCTTTCTGGAATGATCTGTGGGCAGCGGCTACTTCCCGGTGCGCAGCCGCTGCAGCTCGTCCCGGTACTGGGCCGCTTTCTCGAACTCCATCCCGGCAGCGGCCTCATGCATGGCCCGCTCCAGGGCCTCGATGCGCTCTTCGCGATCCATCTGGGCCAGATAGGGAACGGCCTCCTCTTTAGCAGCCGCAGCAATGCCCCTGGAGTCGGCCACCCGCGTGGACTGCATGATCTCATCGATGGTCTTGTAGATGGATCGGGGGGTGATGTGGTGTTTGCGGTTATACTCCGCCTGGATCTTGCGGCGCCGGTCGGTCTCGCTGAGTGCCTTGCGCATGGAATCGGTGATCCGGTCGGCATACATGATCACCTCGCCGCCCGCGTTGCGGGCCGCCCGGCCGGCCGTTTGGATCAGAGACCGTTCCGAGCGCAGGAAACCTTCCTTATCGGCGTCCAGGATGGCCACCAGTGAGACCTCCGGCAGATCCAGCCCCTCGCGAAGAAGGTTTATGCCCACCAGGACATCGAACTCGGCCAGGCGCAGATCGCGAAGGATGTCGACCCGTTCCAGGGCGGCGATCTCCGAGTGCAGGTAGCGGACCCGCACGTCCAGGCCGCTGAGGTAGTCGGCCAGATCCTCGGCCATGCGTTTGGTCAGAGTAGTCACCAGAACGCGCTCCTTTTTCTCCACCCGCCGGCGGATCTCCTCCAGCAGATCGTCGATCTGGCCCTCGGTGGGCTTCACCGTGATCCGGGGGTCCATCAGCCCGGTGGGCCGGATGATCTGTTCCACCACCACCCCTTGGCATTTCTCCAGCTCATAATCGGCCGGGGTGGCCGAGACGAATACGGCCTGATGGATCATCGACTCGAACTCCTCGAAGAACAGCGGCCGGTTATCCAGAGCCGAGGGCAGCCGGAAACCGTGCTCCACCAGGGTCTCCTTGCGGGACCGGTCCCCGGCGAACATCCCCCGCACCTGGGGGACGGTGGCGTGCGATTCGTCGATGATCATGAGGAACTTCTCCGGGAAATAGTCCAGCAGGCAGGAGGGCCGCTCGCCGGGCTTCCTGCCCGAGATGTGCCGGGAGTAATTCTCGATCCCGGCGCAGTAGCCGATCTCCTTCATCATCTCGATGTCGTAACGGGTGCGTGACTCCAACCGCTGAGCCTCGAGCAGCTTGCCCTCGGATTTCAACCAGGCCAGCTGCTCTTTGAGCTCGACCCGGATGCTCTTGATGGCCTCCTCGATACGCGGGGTGGTGGTCACGAAGTGCTTGGCCGGATAGATGGCGACCCGTTTTTTCTTCTCCAACAGCTCACCGGTGAGCGGTTCCACCACCGAGATCTTGTCCACCTCATCGCCCCAGAATTCGATCCGCAGGGCCGTCTCCTCATAGGCCGGGCGGATCTCGACCACATCGCCGCGGACCCGGAAGGTGCCCCGCTCAAAGGCGATGTCGTTGCGGGCGTAATGGATGTCGATGAGCATCCGGAGGATCTTGTCCCGCTCGATGTGCTGGCCCTGCTCCAGGAGGACCAGCAGGTCGCGGTAGTCCTTGGGCGATCCCAGGCCGTAGATGCACGAGACGCTGGCCACGATGACCACGTCGTCGCGCTCCAGCAGGCTGCTGGTGGCCCGCAGCCGGAGCCGGTCGATGTCCTCGTTGACCGAGGTGTCCTTCTCGATGTAGGTGTCGGTGCTGGGGATGTAGGCCTCCGGCTGGTAGTAGTCGTAGTAGCTGATGAAGTACTCCACGGCATTGTCGGGAAAGTAACCCTTGAACTCTCCGAACAGCTGGGCGGCCAGGGTCTTGTGGTGAGAGATGATGATCGTCGGCAGGCCCAGGTTGGCGATGACGTTGGCCATGGTGAAGGTCTTGCCCGAGCCGGTCACGCCCAGCAGGGTCTGGAAGCGGTCGCCCCGGCACAGCCCTTCGGTGAGCTGTTCGATGGCCTGGGGCTGATCGCCGCGGGGCTGGTAGCCGGAGATGAGTTTGAAGGTACTCATATATTATCATCCCGCAAATTTGGAACGATGGAGGAAGGGAACCAGAAACCCTCTGGATGCTGGAGCCTGGATCTTCGATCCTGGTAAAGGTAAAACCGATCCTGGATGTTGTAGCCTGGCTGAGAAAGCTCGAGATGATCTAAATAAAAATAGCGGCCGGGCCGCGGGGAGTCAATGGGATTTCGAAATAGAATTGTGCTCACGTCAGATCAGGTGGTCTCCACAAGCAGTTATCGAATGATCTCCGCAGCGTAGCGTTTCCTCACCCGCTGTGTTGAATTGTGCTGTACCCGACCTACGACATCTCCTCCAGTTTCCGCATCAACCCCAACAACCCCACCAGCGGCAATCCGACCACATTGAAATAGCACCCCCTGATGCCGCTGACCAGCAATGCTCCTTTCCCCTGAATTCCATAGGCTCCGGCCTTGTCCAATGGTTCGCCGGTGGCCACGTAGGCATCGATCTCTTCCGCGGCCAGATCGCGGAAGGTGACCTCGGTGACCTCGACATGGGAGACCGAGGCCCGGCTGGCGGCGTCGATGAGGGTCAGGCCGGTGTAGACTTTGTGCGTCCGGCCGCTTAGCCGGCGGAGCATCTCAACGGCCTCCTTCTCGTCGACCGGCTTGCCCAGGATATGCTCGTCCAGGACGACGATGGTATCGGCGCCCAGGACGATGCCGGAGCCGAGTCGTCCGGCCACATCCCCGGCCTTGCGCCGCGACAGCTCCCGGACATGCTCATCCGGATCCGACGGGTCCCGGAGATCCTCGTTCACCCCGCTGACTACCTGTCTGAACGGAATGCCGATCTGCCGGAGCAGTTCGGCCCGCCGCGGCGAGGCCGAGGCCAGGATGAGCTCGTCGTTCCGGTCCCAGATCATCACGCTGACGCCTCCAGGATCAGGGTCACCGGCCCGTCGTTGTGGATCCGGACCAGCATGTGCTGGCCGAACCGTCCCGTCTCCACGGTCGCACCGCCCTCTCGCAGAAACTCCACGAAACGCTCGTACAGCGGTTCGGCCTGCTCGGGGGGAGCCGCGTCGGTGAAGCCCGGACGCCGTCCCTTGCGGGTGTCGCCGTAGAGGGTGAACTGGGAGATGGCCAGGATCTGGCCGCCGATATCCAGCAGGGACCGGTTCATCTTGCCCTCGTCATCCTCGAAGATGCGCAGGTGGAGACATTTCTCGGCCAGATAGCGAGCCTGTTCCTCGCCATCGTCATGCCCCACCCCGACCAGCAGAACCAGACCGGGGCCGATGCGGCCGGCCGTTTCCCCGCCCACCGTCACTTCCGCCTCTTTAACCCGCTGGAGAACGATCTTCATGAGGGCTCCTTTCGTAACCTGGCCATCGGAAGTCTCCTTTTCCTCACAACCACACTCCCGCCAAAATCGCCGCCAGTCCCACCCACATGTCCAGCTTCAGCAGCAGGCTGAGCTTCCCGAGATGGTCCGGGG
>CAZOYL010000076.1:0-12470 GCA_964584035.1 uncultured Gemmatimonadota bacterium
CGGTGACCACCGAGACGGCGATCGAGGCCCCGAACAGGCGCACCCCGCTGGCCAGCAGCCGGGGGACGAAAAAAAACAGGGTGGCCGTATTGCGCGTCCCCGCGCCGAACCGCTGGGCCAGATATTCATAGACGGTGGTCACCCGGCCGCCGTAGAAGGCCGGCATGAACAGGAAGGCGATGCCGATGCGGCCCAGCATCGAGCCGAAGGCGAACTGGATATAGGCGTGGTCGGCCCGGTAGGCGTCGGCCGGCACGCCGATGAAGGTCAGGGCGCTGAGCTCGGTGGCCAGGATGGAGAAGCACACCGCCAGCCAGGGGATGCGGCGCCCCCCGAGGAAGAAGTCCTCGGTATCCCGTTCCCGGCGGCCGAAGATGTAACCGACCGTGGCCAGGGAGCAGAAATAGAGAACCAGGATGATCAGATCGGGACCGGCCAGGCGCATGCAGGCTCCTTTCTTCTGACTGTCTCATGTTCTCCTTTCATTTCCGTCGTCTCCTGGGTCTTGCTTCCCGTCTTCCGCCTCCGCCTTCATCGATCTCCTCCACGATCCCCAGGATGGCCTCCCGGCCGGCGTAACTGATCAGCTTGGTATTGCTTAGGATCTTGAACTTCCGGCCCCGCCGGGTGATGCAGGTATACTCCGTGGGCGGGACCTCCTGTCCCTTTTGATGGCGGATCAGGTTCTTACGGGCCAGTCCTCTCGATTCCGGCGCTATCAGGGCGAGAAAGTCGAAATCCTCCGCATGGAAGTCCTTCCTCTTGTATCCGAAGACCTGCAGACAGCGTTTATTGGCATAGATGATCGGTCCCATGGCACTGACCCAGATCATGTGCGGCGACTGCTCGGCCAGGGTGTGGAACAGCTCCTCTGATTCCTTCAGCGAGGTCTCTATCTGCTTGCGCTGGATGGACAGGGCAACGGTATCGGAGACCAGCTCTAAAATCCGCAGATCGCGCTCGTCGAGGGCCTGTTCACTGCGATAATCATGGACGATCAGGGCGCCGATCGATTTCCCCTCGACTTGCAGCGGCACGCCCATCCAGACCTTGGTCGCCGCCCCGATGGGTTTGACCGCTCCCGACCGCTTCAGCTCGCGGATCTGTTTGGCGGTCAGCAGCAGGGGCCTGTTCTTCTTCATTAAATAGGCCGTCAACGTCTTGCCGGCCGGGAGACAGCCCTCGAAGCAGTCCTTCTCATCCGCGTGATATTCCACCGAGATGATGTGTTTCTCGTGGTCGAACAGCGAGATGGATATATTTTTTGTCTTCAGGAGGCCGCTCAGCTCCCGGTGGATGGTTTTATAGAGCTGTTTGAGGGTCCTGGAGGTTTGAACCGCATCCGAGATTCGTCTCAGGGAGCTTTGGATGTGTTCATCCCGCTTGCGCTGAGTGATATCCCTGATGATGGCGAGAAGCCCGATGATCCTGCCATCTTTCTTCAGCAGGCTGTATCGCCCCTCTCCCCATTTCACGGTGCCATCTCTTAGCTGAAACATGAACTCCACGGGAGGGATGCTCTCGCCCCTGAGAGCCGCGGCGAACAATTTCTTCAATTGAGCGATATCGGCCTTGCGGAAGGTCTTCAGTTGGGTGAACTTCTTTCCGACCAGATCGCCTTTTCGGGCGTATCCTCCCATGCTCAGGGTTGTGGTGTTGCAGGAGGTGATGCGGCCCTCGATGTTCAAGGTGAAGATCGCGTCCGGAGCCGTCTCCAGCAGGCTGCGGAGTCGGGTTTCAGACCGTTCCAGGGTCGTGTACAGATCTCGTTCTTCGGTGACATCCCGGAGAATGGCCTGCAGGCCGGTTTTTCCCCGTCCATCTCTCAGAAAGCTGGTCCTGATTTCGAGGTATCGCCTTTTCCCCTTTCCATCGGTCCATTCCAGCTCGAAGGGTTTGGGTAATCCGCCGCGCATGATAGTCCTGAACAGTCGTCTGAATTCGTCCTCGCGCTTCGGATCCATGATCGGGTTATCCCAGAACGATCTGCCGAGAATATCATCCTCGGTCAGGCCGTATTGTTTCAGGAACATCCGGTTGCAGGAGGTGACCGTTCCCTTTGTGTCGACGGTGATGATGGCGTCGGGGGCCAGGTTGACGATGTTTTTATAGCGCCGGCCCATTTTCTCGATCTCTTCCCGGGCCTGGATCCGCTCGGTGATATCCCGAATGATCCCCTGGGTGCCGGTGATTTTTCCATCGGTTTTAACGGGTGCAGCGGTCAGCTCGGTCGAAACGATGCTGCCATCCTTTCGTTTCATGTCCAGCTGCAGGCTACGGACCGGCCTATCCTTCACCACGCGGCTGAAATGGTTGACGGCCGAAGGGATGTCGCTGGACTTCACGAAAGCGTGATAGATTTTTCCGATGACCTCCTCGGGCCGATAGCCGAGGATATTCTGCACGGCCGGTGAGATATAAGTTACCCGCCCGTTGGGATCGGTGGTGAAGATGGCGTCGAGCACGTTCTCAGCAATGCCGCGGAAATTCTCCTCCGATTCGCGAAGGGTATTTTCCAGCGCTCTGCGATCGGAAATGTCCACGGCGACGCCCCTCAGGCCCGCCGGCCGGCCATCGCGGAGGATCGGGCTGGATAGAATGATGACCGGGAAGGTGCTGCCGTCCTTGCGTTGAGCCGTGTACTCGTGATCTTCGAAAGAGTCCCCGCGAAGCCTTTTGGTGATATTCTCCGAGACCCGTGATTTCTCCTCCGGGAGGAATAATTTCCAGACATAGAGGCCCTTATCGATGTCCTCCTGACGGTAGCCGAAAACGTCCAGGCCGGCCTGGTTCGTGGTGGTGATCAGGCCCTTCAGGTCCAGCTCGAAGACCGGCGTGGGCAGGAGCTGGAGAAGCTCGCGATGTTTCCGTTCGCTGTCCTCCAGTTTCTTTTTGGATATCACCTCTTCGGTGATATCGCGCCCGAAGATGGCCAGTCGTGCGACCTTTCCTCGATCGTTGAAGATCGGGCCGATAGTGGTGTCGAAGTGAAACCCGGCCCGCTGGTCCAAAAACTGGACGGGTTCGCCCGTTCGGATGACCTGCTCGATCATCGCCCTTCTAGATTCGCCCACATCCTTTGGCCAGGCCCTGTAGCCGTCGATGCCGATGAGGTCCTTCAGCGATCTGCCGATCCGCCTGGCGGCTGCTTCGTTCATGGCCAAGATGGTCCCTTTGGCATCGATCAGTATGGACGAGTCGGTGATGGCATTCATCAGCGCCCGGGCCGTCTCCTCGCTCTCTTTCAACAGCTGTAGATGCTGTATCTCGTGGATCTGCCGGGCGACCAGGTTGACCAGCTCTTCCATGAAGAGGACCGTCTGAAGGTCGGGCCGCTTTCCATCCCAGGGGGTGTCGACCGACAGATATCCTTCGACGGCGCCTGATCTGCTCAGAACGGGAACGAATAGTTCATCGCCGGGTTTCCATGTTCCGGAGGCGGTGGTCTTCTTCGACCTCTGGGGGATATATCGCTTGGTCTTTCCCAGGGGCAGGTTCGCCTCGGCGGGGATGAAGATGGATCGACTGATCCGGAATCGGCCGGCCAGCATCCTTTTTCTCAAGGCGCCGTCCGGCGGAGAGCCCCCGCGGGTCTGCTCAACGACCTTGGGATCCAGACCCGCCTGGCCCAGGTTGGTGATCTCCCGGCGGCCGTTATGCAGGGTCATGACCGCCCGCTGGTAGAGTTTCGACTCGCGGAGCGCCTCGCATCCCAGGCGAAGACATTCATCGATACTGCCGGCCTGGCGCAGCGAATCCAGCAGATGAGATTTCGAAAGGTGCTCCTGTTCCTGTTCCTTCCGCTCGGTGATATCCCGGGCGATGATGAGTAACTGCAACTGTCCATCGATCTTGATCGGAAAAGCGCTGAGCTCGACAAACAGCTTTTCGCCCTTCTTGCGCACCAGGGTGAACTCCTGCGGTCCCAGCGGCCGCCCCTGGGCCAGTTCCTCCAGAAATGCGGCCCACTTGGGGAGCTCCTCCTCCGGCGCCAGCCCGAACTCGAGAATGCTCTTTCCGGCCAGCTCCTTCTTGCCGTAACCGGTCAGCTCCTCGGCCGCGCGGTTGCAGTCCAGCAGCCGGCCGTGCGCGTCCAGAGATAAATATCCTTCCGGGGCATATTCGAACAGGATCTTGAGCCGCTCCTCCGAATGAGCCAGCTCCTCCTCGGCCCACTTGCGGACGCCGATGTCCTCGACCACGGAGATGAAATAGTCGGGTCGACCGGAGCTGTCGCTGATCAGGGTGGAGGTGAGATGAACCCAGACCGGATAGCCGTCCTTGTGAATATAACGCTTTTCCATGGTCAGCTGGGAGATCTCACCGTTGAGCAGCTGGCGGGTAAACTCCAGATTGGTCTCCAGATCGTTCGGATGGGTGATATCCTGGAATCGCCGTTCGAGGAGCTCCATCCGCGAATAGCCGACGATGTCGCAGAATTTTTCATTGACCCTGATGAAATGCCCGTCCAGGGCGACATGGGACATGCCGACGGCCACCTGTTCAAAGGTTGTGCGGAAATTTTCCTCACTCTCTTGTAACCGTTGGTCGAATTCTTTATGTTCGGTGATATCCCTGGCGATGTTCAGGATGACCAGCTCGCCCTTGATGGTTATCGGGTAGGAGCTGATCTCCAGCGTCAGGTGATTCCCGTTTTTCTGACGGATGGTGAACTCCACCGGACCGGTGGCCTGGCCAGCTCGGTTCGCTTTCAGCACCCGGAGGGCCCTGGTGATGTCCTCTCGAAGCAGCAGTTTGGATTCGATCACCGTCCTGCCGATGAGCTCTTCCTTTCTGTATCCGCTCATCTCCTCGGCCGCCCGGTTGCCGTCGACGAAGCGGCCCTCGGTATCGGTGAGATAATAGGCCTCCGGCGCGTAATCGAAGATGATCTGCAGGCGTTCTTTGGATTCCTTGAGCTCTTCTTCGGCCTGTACCCGGCCGGTGATGTCCAGAATGGCGCCGAAAGCGCCACGGTAGGTTCCTTTCTGGTCGTATCGCGGTGAGGCCGTAATGAGCAGATGCTTCCGATTTCCCTTGGGCGTGACAAGGGGCAGCTCATATACCGAGGTTTTGCCCTTCTTCCTCTCCCGGTTTTGGCGCTTCAATATTTCCCCCGCTTCGGAGGGAAAAATATCGAACAGGCTTCGACCGATGAGGTGTTCAGGATCCTGTTCGAAGATCTTTTCAAATGCCGGATTGCAAAAGAGGATCGTTTCCTGCTCATCGACGATGCCGATGCCCTCCTGAATGTTGTTGAACACCTCGTCGAGATGGTCCTTCTGTCTCCTGATCTCCTCCTCGTCCTGCCGGCGCTCGGTGATGTCCTCGGTGTGCACCAGGACCAGATCCGGCGGGGCGAAGGCGTACTTGATCGCAAAGAATTTGTTTTCACCGGTCGTGATCATGCGATAAGGCATTTCGCGCCAGATCGGTTTCTTTTCGGAAAAACACTGCTCCATCTCCCGGCGGATCTGCGGCTGGTCCTTATACAGTTCCCCGGCTTTTACTCCGATCAGCTTGGAGATGTTGCCCTTGGTGATTTTCAGGGCGGCATCGCTATAGTCGATGAGCTCGAACGTTCTGCCGCTGCGGCGCCAGATGTAGGTGGGAACGGGAATGGCTTTAAACTGGGCCAGAGCCTTCTGTTGACTCTCCTCCAGCTCGGCCGTCCGTTTGGCCACCAGGTCCTCGAGATGATCTTTGTGCCGCCGGAGTTCTTCTTCGACCCGCTTCAGTTCTGTGATGTCGCGTCCCACTGCCTGGTACTCGACCAGCCGACCGGCCTCGTCGAAAATAGCCCGGTTGGTCCACTGCTGCCAGCTGATTTGGCCATCGGGACCGATGACCTTTTGCTCATGCATATCGGTCGGTTTTTTTTGGCTCAGGGCGGCGATTCGGCCGGCAACGAACCGGCGGTGTTCCGGGGCGATCAGAGGGGTGAATTTTTCCCCGATCAGGTCGGCGCGTTTTTTGTCGAAATATCGGCAATACGCTTCGTTGACGAAGGTCAGAGTTCCATCGGGCTGAAAGCGGCAAATCAACTCGGTCTGATCCTCCACGACGGCGCGATAACGTTGTTCGTTTTTCTGTAATAATTCTTCTGTCTGCTTTTTTTGAGTGATGTCCCGGACCAGGGTCGCGACCTGGGTGACCTTCCCCTTGTCGAAGATGGGGATTTTTCGCGTATCGGTGATGATCTCTTCATCACCAAGCCTGGTGGTTTCTTCTGTCGTCAGAATCTGGCCGGTCCGAAAGACCTGACGGTATTCAGAACGGACCTTGGCCGAGAGAAAGGGAAATGTTTCGAAGAGCGGTCGACCGATCAAATTTTTGTCCATCCCAAGTTTTCGGCACCATTGCTTGAAGGCAGTGTTCAAGAGGATGATCTTCAGGTTCCTGTCCACCACGTGAAGGGGATCGATCAATGAATCGAGGGTGGTATGATACTGAGCTTCAGATTCCTCCAGGGTTTTTTCGATTTCGAGCAGCCTGGAAATATCCTTTTTTCTACTGGAGATATCGCGGATGATGGCCAGGCCGGCGGGCTGTCCGTGCCAGGTGGTTCTGGCCGCCGTCAGCTCGATGGGCAGGGGCGTGCCGTCCCGTCGAACGATGACCGTCTCATATTGCCGCGGGGCGGGCTTGCCGGCCAATCGTTTTCTGTATCGCTGGACGACCTTTTCCTTCTGCTCGGGGTGGGTCAGATCCTCGATGGTCATCTGATACAGCTCGGTCAGATTGTAGCCGGTGATTTCCACGGCCCGTTTATTGGCATAAACGTACCGGCCGGCGACCGAGATGAGGATGGCATCACTGGCGTTCTCCGTCAGGGCCTTGAAATTCTCCTCTCCATCAGAGACGCTTCCCGGTGTTCGCCGGGATCGTTTCAGCCGGCGGATCTCCTGACGCAGAGCGGCGAGCTCCTCGATCAGCCGCTTTTTCGTTTTTCGTTCATCTTTCATCTCGTCGGCCCCTCATCTATTATGCTTATGCCCGCGGCTCCACCCTGGGAGCATAATCCTCCATGACGGGAAAATGATCCAGGCGCCTGGCGATGGCCGCTTCCAGAAAGGAATTGACCCACCAGAAGATGTCATGGCTTCGAATAGATCGGCGTAGTTTGCCCATACGGGAGCGTTTTTCATCATCGTCCATGCGGCAGGCCTGATAGATCGTCTCGGCCATGCCCTCGATGTCATGCGGGTTGACCAGCAGGGCGTTGTCCTGCAGCTGCGCCGTGGCTCCGGCGAACTCGCTCAGGATGAGGACCCCGGTCTCCTCTAAATTAGAGGCGCAATATTCCTTGGCCACCAGGTTCATGCCGTCCTTGAGGGGCGTCACCAGGGCCACCTCGGCGGTTCGGTAGTAGGCCAGCAGCTCCTGGCGATCGAGATGACGGAAGATGTAGTGAATGGGTACCCACCCGGAGCGGGTCAACTGGCCGTTGATCTTGCCTACCAGGCGCTCGATCTCGATCTTCAGGTCTTCGTATTCAGGTATGGCCCTGCGGCTGGGCACCAGGACCTGGATGAGGACGACCTTTTCCATAAGCTCGGGAAATCGCCGCAGGGCGTTACGAAAGGCTTTAAACTTTTCGGGAATGCCCTTGGTATAATCGAGACGGTCGACGCCCAGAATGATCTGCTGATGGGGCAGATCCTCGTGGATGTACCAGGCCTGTTCAGCCACTTCCCTGGTCTTGGCCAGATTGGCGAACTCATTGAAATCGATGCTGATGGGGAAAGACCCGATACGCAATTCCCGTTTTCCGAAGGTGACGGTCAAAACCTGTCCGCGGCCCGATATGTTCACCCCCTGTATCAGGTGGCGGATGCACTGCAGGAAGTTGCGCCGGTCGCGGATGGTCTGAAAGCCGATCAGATCGTATTCCAGCAGCGACAGCAGGATCTGAAATCGCCAGGGCAGTTTCAAATACACGTCCATGGGGGGGAAGGGCGTGTGCAGGAAGAAGGCGCACTTGGCCCTCACGCCCAGCTTGCGCAAATCGCCGGCCACACTCATGAGGTGGTAATCGTGCACCCAGATGAAATCGTCCTTCCTGGCGTTTTCGGCGATCACCCGGGCGAACTTCTTATTAGCCCTGCGGTAGGCCTGCCAGTAGGCGGGATCGAAGCGGCAGCGGGATTGCAGGTCATGAAACAGGGGCCAGAGGACCTGGTTGGAGAATCCCCGATAATATTGATCGACATCCTCGGCGCTCAGCAGCACCGGCTTGAGGCGGTAGCCGGCATCTGCGGTCGCCTGGGCTAAGAGTGCCTCCATCTCCGCCGGATCGTCGACGAATGTGCCCGGCCAGCCGATCCAGATGCCGCCCCGATCCCGCAGCACCGGGGCCAGGGCGGTGACCAGCCCTCCCGAGCCGGGCTCGATCTGCCAGGCTTCGTCCTTCTTCCGGCTGAGAATGATGGGCAGCCGGTTGGAGACGATAATCAGGCGGTTGGTTCCGGAGCCGTCCTTATTCATGACGCGATCTCCCCGGTGCCTCGGCTTCGGCCCGCGGGCCGAAGCCGGATTCCTCTGAGCCGCCTTCCCGATTGATAAACAGCGTCTGGGTGGGATAGGCGAACTCGATGCCCGCCTCTCTAAAACGCCGGTAGAGGGCCAGATTGATGGCCTGGTTTGTGTCCATATAGAGGTTATAGTCAGGATTTTTCACATAGTAGACCACCTCGAAGTTCAGCGAGAAATTCCCATACTCCTTGAAATGCGCCCGGTCGAAACGGGCCAGTTTCTGTCCCTCGACGATCTCCCTGATCATGCCGGGAATGGCCTTCAGCTTGTCGTGAGGGGTCTGGTAGACGACGCCCAACGAAAACAGCACCCGCCGCTCGAACATGCGCTTGTAATTGCGAATGCGGCTTTGCAGGAGTCATGGTTGCCAAAGACCAGCTGCTCGCCGGAAAGGCTCCGTACCCGGGTGGTCTTCAGGCCGATCTTTTCCACCGTGCCCATCAGATCGCCGACGATGATGAAATCTCCGATCACGAAGGGCTTGTCCAGAACGATCGACAGCGAGGCGAACAGGTCCCCGAGGACATTCTGAATCGCCAGCGCTACGGCGATGCCTCCGATGCCCAGGCCGGTCACCAGGGCGGTGATGTCGATTCCCAGGTTGTCCAGGATCAGCAGCAGCACCACCGACCACAGGGCCAGGCGGATGACGAAGCCCAGGGCGCCGAAGGTGGTCGCCGTGGCCGGGTCCTCTTTCAGCTTCCCTTTGCGGTACCGGTTGAGCCAGAAGGTGACCCCGCCGCCGGCCCAGATCGCGGCCTGCGTCAGCAGGGCGACGACGGCGATGGTGGAGAGCACCGTGTCCACCCTCTGGGGCAGCTCCACGATAAAGGTGGCCGCATACAGAGACACCAGCAACAGCAGCAGCCACTTGGTGCGCTTGATCAGATCGGCGATAAAGTCATCCACATCGGTGGCCGTCTTCTTGGCATAGGCGCTCAGCCGGCGCAGAATGACGCTGGTCAGAAGTTTGACCACGCCCATGACGCCGACTGCGACCAGCAAAGCCAGAAGCCAGGTGCCCACGGTATTCCCGTAAAAAGTGTGGTGCAAGATATTCATTTGTGACCTCGTTGCGTGTGATCGTGCCAGCGGTTGAGAAAATCGAGCAGCTCGTCCGGCGGTCTCAGCCATACCTGAGCGTCCGTTGGACGGCGTGTTTTTCGGACCAGAATACTCAGTCCCCTTTTTCGGATGGCCCGAAAGGCGTCCTCATCGGTGCGGTCGTCGCCCAAATAGGCGGCCGCGGCTTCCGCCTCACTTTCCCGAAGAATGGTTTTGACCGCATCCCCCTTGTGGCGTCCCGGCACGCGCAGCTCCAGGCCGCCATCGAACTCGGTGACCAGCAGTCCGGTTTTTCGGGCCAGCCGGGACCAATGGGGTATGGCCTTCGCCCGAATCTTCTCGATTCCCTCCGGGCGGAGGCCCCGCCAGTGCAGCGCCAGGCAGCCCGGTTTCTGCTCGACGCGATCCTCCAGGTTTTCCTTCTCCGCCCAACGGTCGGCCTCGGCCAGGCCCTGGAGAGCCCGTTCATCGAAAGGAAAGATTTCCTGGCGGCCGTCGGCATGCCGGCGCTCCCAGCCGTGGGATCCCCAGATCTCGGGCAGTGGGTCCAGCCGCAGCAGGGGAATGAGATCCCTGGTCCATCGTCCGCTGATCATGACTATCCGGGTGCGGCCGGACTTGAGGATGCGTTTCAGGATCGGCCGCACACCGGGGTAGGGCGTGGCCTGTTCCGGTTTGATGCGAAAGGGCGCCAGGGTCCCGTCATAGTCGAGCATCAGGACGCTCCGGGGCGCCTTTTCGAGAGAATGGAAAAAGGTGTTTAGGATCGTCGTCGCCTTTGCGGGCTGCATCGGGACCTGATCGGAATGGGGAAGAATACGGTTCGAAGGATGAGCTGCACGAGGTTCTCAGCCCAGCTCAATGCGTTCCTCTACGCCGTGCAGCAAGGCCAGCATGAGGGTCAGATATTCCCGCAGGTGTCGCGTGATGAGGAAATTGTCCCGGACAAATCGCCTCGATTTATTGCCCATCTCCTTGAGCTTGTCGCGGTGATAGAGTAAATATCGGATGCGCAGGGCGGCACCTTCCGGGGTGCCGGCCAGAAAGCCGGTGTGGTGGTTGATGACCTGGATGCGGATGCCTCCGGTGTCGCCGCCCACCACCGGCTTGCACTTCCACATGGCCTCGGTGACGGTCAGTCCGAAGCCCTCCTTGATCGATTTCTGCAGAACGATGTCGGCGGCTCGCTGCAGGGCGTTGATGGTGCGGTGGGCGTCCCCGGGGAGGGCCAGCACGTGGATATCCTCGTCATCGGCTGCAGCTTCCCGAACCTCCTGAAGCACGATCTCTCCCTCGGGATCGTCATCGGCCGTGCCGCCGGCCAGGACCAATTGCAGCGGGGGCACCGTTTTTTTCGCCATCCGGTAGGCCCGAATGACGCCCAGGGGATCCTTGAAACGGTCGAACCGGGACACCTGGACGATCACGGGCCTGTTCTGATCGATGGCGAACTTTTTACAGACCGCCTGGATCTCTCGCTTAGACATCTCCGCGTTCTTCTCGTGCAGGGGATCGATGCTGGGCGGTATCAGATAGATGGGGTGCGGAAGAGGCTGGGCGAAGGTGGCCAGTGAAAAGATGCTGGCGTCGTAGGAGACCACGAAACGGCGCAGGTATTTCCATACCGGCCGGTAGGGTTTGCTGACGTCGATATGACAGCGCCAGATCCATTTTCCAGCCCGCTCGGGGAAGGAGGCGATCAGGGCGGCGGGCTGAGGATCATGGATGAAGACCATGTCGGCGTCGGCGAGCGCCGGGGACAGTTTTTTGGCATTCCTGGCGTTGACCTGTTCATACCGCTGCAGCTGATTCTCATCGATCTCGACCTGATCACCCTGCATGGCATTGTGGAAGCTTTTGGTGGTATGGAAGAAATCCGCATCGCCGGTGATGGTCTCCCAGCTGGCATCGATGCCCAGCTCGTTCATGAAGGGGACCATTTTGTTGAGGATCTCGGCCACTCCGCCGCCCATGCGGGTGGAATTGACATGGACCACCCGTACGCCTTTGAGCCGCTGGGCCAGCTGGTGAAGGTGGTCGACCACATCCTGGCCGGCGATATTGGCATAGGCCTGGAGAGAAGTTCCCATAGGTATTGAGGCCGTTGAGAAAGATGAGGTTATGAGAAGTATTCGGTGAACAGATTGGCCAGTTCGGCGCGCAGCTCCGTCAGCGTTTGAAAATAGGGATCGATGGCGTTCATCCGGCCGATCAGGCCGCTGAATGCATCGCCGAATCCTTCCAGCCAGTATTGGAAATCGCTGGTCGCCCCGGGCGTTCGGCGGCGGGCGTCGATGTAGTGGTAGAAAATGCTGCCCACCGAGAGCCCCGGGATGATCCGTTTGAATTGTTTCGGCCGGGCGATCAGTTTATGGGTATCGAAGATGATGATCTGCGAGCGAATGAAGTCGAAACGTTCCTCTCTTTGAGCCCAGGAGAGGATCTCGCTCTCATCCATGCCTTCCTCCACCATCCGAATGATCTCCTGGCGCAGACCCTCAAGATCGGAGACCTCCGACGGATCGATCAGGCTGAGGCGTTCGGCCAGTTTCTTGTCGTGCAGGCTATGGGCCACCCAGGCGGCGAAATCGTTGTTGTATTCTGGATCGTCGAAACGGGGCCGCAGCAGGCCGCCCCAGAAGTGATAATAAATGCTCCCGGGGTGCACGGTCAGCAGATTGTCCCGCAGGTCGCGAAGATTATAGGCCCGCTGGCCGGTCGCGATGGCGATCAGGGCGCAATCCTTGATGGCGAAGGGCTCGTTTTGTCTCTGGGCGGAGGGCACGATGGGCTCCCTTAAACGTCGTCTAAGCGTCGTCGTCGATCTCAACCCTCGAACAGGGGTTTTTCCTGGCGCTGGAACCATTCCC
>CAZOYL010000077.1:0-12394 GCA_964584035.1 uncultured Gemmatimonadota bacterium
ATCCTTTTCTCGTCGTGAAGCCCGTCGGACAGCAGCCAGATAAATGATGCTGTTCGATTGAGACGAATCAACCCGGTGAGGCCGTAGGCCGTCACCTGTGAAACTGAATCCGTCCGGATTACTTTCCAATAGATACAGCACCGGTATGGACGAGCTTTCATCTCCATGGATGAATCACCTCGGATGGCGGCCGCGGCAGCGGTATATCGAACTGCCACGGCCGCTGTTGATATTCCCGGGATGAACTGGCGACACAGTCTCTTAAGACAACGTCCCTGGAGACATAGTCGTTACAGACGAACTCCTTGTGAACCGACTTGCGTTCTACTTCCACGGTATGCCGGCCGTCATCACTGAGTCGCCAGTGTCGTCCCGATGGTGACCAGGATGCAGGCCATCACGGTCATCCAGGGAACCTTCGGAGCGTAGAAGACATCTTCACCGTCGAATGTCTCCATCACCTCCATGCTGGGCGATTCGAACAGCACGATGCTCACCTCCTTTCCGGGCCGCCGCTCTCCCTCCGGCACAAACCTCTTCATAGAGCTCTGTCAGCCTCTGACCCATGGGTCGAAAGGTTCTCGACAGACGCCGCTCCCGAACGGACCACTCCAGCCTCATGGCCCCATCGTACAGCGATCTCTCCAGCGACATATCCCATCGTTCGTGGTCCTGCCGCCAGATGCCCATAGGTATATCATGATCCCTGAACCAGGCCGCCAAAAGGCCGTCCCCGTCGGTCAGCACGGGAAGATTCAGGTCCAGAGCTTTGTATATCAGGTTTCCAACCAATGAGACCGGGTCGGGAAGGACCATCAGGTCCATGCTTTCCAGAACGGCACGCCACCATCCGGCCACGGTTCGGGGTCTCAGGAAGGTGATCCGATCGGCCAAACCCATCCGCCGGATGAGGCCTCCCAGGGCCGGCTGTCTAGTCTGGGCTTGCAGACCGGCCAGGAATAACCGCCATCCATCCGGCTGGCGGTCCCTCATGCCGGCACAGGCCTCCAGGAGTCTCTGCAGGCCGGCGGTGAGCTTCAGCGGGCCGTGATAGAGGATCCTTTTCTCTTCCTTCGGCCGAGCCTGGGCAGAGAGATCCGGCCGGACCCTTGGCCAAACCGCCGGCCAATCCCCTGCCGCGGCTTGCCCCGAATACCGGCCTTCCTCCTGGACAGCCACCGGCGGGAGCACCGTCATCCGGCCGTCCTCGACCAGGAACAGATCCTTGATCTTGTCCCGCTGACAGGCGTCCGGGCAGACGATGGCCCGGCAGCGAGAGAGGAGCCACCACCATACCCAGCGGCTATAGACGTCCGGGGAATCGGGCAGCCAGGTCGAACGGTCGGCAACGTCATCCCGAACCGAGACCACCAGGGGACATTCCAGGATCCGGCTGAGCTGTCCGCCGGCCAGGCCGGCCCGCCATCCGAAGCAATGGATCAGGTCCCATCCCACCGCGCCCCGCCATCGCCTGACGAGTTCCGTCACCATGGAAAGATTGTCCTGCAGGAGAACGGTCAGGGGCATCCGCGGAGCCCGCCGGACCGGGATGACGCCCAATCGCGGAATGGCATGCAGTTGAAGCAGCGGCTGGTTCTCATTCTGCTGCGGGAGGCCGGCCAGGTTGATCATCACCGTCACCGAATTTCCCGATCCGGTCACCGAGCGGGCCGCGTCCAGGACCTCGCAGCCGTCATCCTGCCCCGGATGAATCTGACCGTCGATCAGCGATATCATCAGGATGTGCATCTCAGGTCCTCAGGAAAATGCCCGCCGCCGGCACTGAACCACCAAGACTCGTGCCAGAACAGCGGGCATAAAAAAACCCCCACCGCGAAAAACGCTAAGTTGGGGTCAGAGACTCATTCTCTGCGGCCGCCAGAGCACCGGTTGGCCGCCATCAGAGAACGGGCCTCCGGCTTCAACAGCCACCTTTGTTCACATCGATCGCCGCGGTCTCTCCTATCCCTCCCTTTCAAGACCGATTCGCGAGGACACCGGCGGTTCCATCGCGATGGAACCTTTCTGCCTATTCATCAAGGCCGACACCGGATGAAAGCTTTGCCGGTGAATCCGGCAGGGTCCGTAAGTTCCGATGGCGGCCAGATGCTCCGCCGTGCCGTAACCCTTGTGTTTGCGAAATCCATACTGGGGGAACTCGCCATCCAGGTTCAGCATCATCCGATCCCGGGTGACCTTGGCCACCACCGAGGCGGCCGCCACCGAGATCGCCCGAGCATCCCCCTTCACCAGAGGCGTCTGGGGCATATCCAGCTGCGGAATCTTCCAGGGGCCGTCCACCACCACATGATCGGGTGTGATCGACAGGTTGGCCGCGGCCGAAGCCATCGCCTCCCAGTTGGCCTGCTGGATGCCGATGCGATCGATCCGCCCGGCCGAGACCAGGCCCACGCCGACGGAAACGGCCTGGGTCATGATCAGCCGATACCACTCTTCTCTCACTTGGGGCCTGAGGGCCTTGGAATCGTTCAGGCCCATCCAGCCGCACGGCCAGGGTGCCATCACGGCCGCCGCCACCAGCGGCCCGGCCAGCGGTCCCCGGCCGGCCTCATCCAGGCCGACCACGGATCGGCAGCCATTCTCCCGCAGCCGCCGCTCGACCGCCATCATCTCCTCCAACCGCCGTTCCCCTTTAGCCCGCTGGTGCCGATGGCGGACGACTCTCCGGCCCAGTTCCTGAACGCTCTGACGATCATCAGCCTTCAGCTGGGACAGGACCGTCTCATCTATCAAACCGCTCCGGGAAAGAAATTCCCGAATCTGCCCGATCGTCATCCGGGAGATGGACACCGGCTCGACCATACGGACGCTCCCCCGCCGTTATCCCCAGGACGCTATCGTTTCTCCCGGATACGGGCACTCTTGCCTTTCAGCTCGCGAAGATAATAGAGCTTGGAACGTCGCACCCGGCCTCGGCGAACCCGTTGGATCTTGGCGATCTGGGGTGAATGCAGCGGAAAGACCCGCTCGACGCCGATGCCGCCGCTGATCTTGCGCACGGTAAAGGTCTCGTTGGTGCCGGAACCCTTTCGTCCGATGACGACCCCCTCGAAGATCTGGGACCGCTCTTTATCACCCTCCTTGACCAGCACGTGCACCTTAACCGTATCTCCGGGTCCGAATTCGGGCAGATCGCTCTTCAGCTGCTGGCTCTCCACATGTCTGACGACATCCATCGTTCACTCCTGGTTAGATCTTCTCTTCGTTTCTTTGGAGACATCCTCGTTCTGTTTATTTTCATGTTGAATACTGTCTTTTTGAGATGAGCCTTTTGGAACGTGTCTCTCTTTTTGGATCTCTTGCAGCAGTTCCCGGTCCTCACGGTTCAGAGCGCCTCCGTCCAGCAAATCCGGACGGCGGGAGAGGGTCCTTCGCAGCGCCTCCTTGCGGCGCCATTGCCGGATCTGTTCATGATGGCCGGAGAACAGAATGTCGGGCACCGCCTGGCCGCGAAACTCCCTCGGCCGGGTGAATTGAGGCCCCTCCAGGAGGCCTTCGAAAAAGGAGTCGCCCTCGGCCGACTCGGCATCTCCCAGCACTCCGGGGATCAGGCGGGCGACCGAATCGATCAGGATCATGGCCGCCAGCTCGCCTCCTGAGAGGACAAAGTCGCCGATGGAGATCTCCCGGTCGGCCAGGGTCCGAATGCGTTCGTCGAATCCCTTGTACCGGCCGCTGATGATGATCAGACCGCCCTCTCCGGCTAACTGTTGAGCCAACCGGTGCTCGTACCGCTGCCCCTGGGGTGTCAGCAGGATCACCGGGGCACCCGGCTCATCCTGGCGGGCTCCTTCTACGGCACGGAAGACGGGCTCCGGTTTCAGCACCATTCCGGGGCCGCCTCCGAAGGGAGAATCGTCCACGGTGGCGTGCTTATCATCGGCATACCGGCGGATATCCCTAAGCGTGACCCTGATCAGATCGCTCTCCTGAGCCCGGCTCAAAATGCTCTCGCCCAGGAAACCATCGAACATTCCCGGAAACAGGGTCAGAATCACGAAGTGCACGTCACGCCACCCCCTCAGTCGATCAATCCGGAGATGACTCTGACAACCATCCGGCCGGCGTCCAGGTCGATCTTCCTGACGTAGGCCTCAACGGCCGGTATATAGGTCTCTCCTTTTTCGGTTCTGACCACATAAAGATCGTGAGCCGGCATGTCCAACACGGCCGTGACCGGCCCGATCTCGTCTCCATCCTCGGTAACCGCCGTCAGCCCCACGATCTGAAAAGAGTAATATTGCCCCTTGGGCAACGGCGGCAGATCCTCTCGAGGCACCGAGAGCAGCCAGCCGCGGAACGCATCGACATCTTCGGCCGTATTAAATCCCTCAAGTTTTAGATGGCCGATCCGTCCGGGCTGACGGTACCACTGTTTGGTGAAGTCCCGGACCTGTTCCTCCCGCGTCAGCCAAACCCGGGGCAAATGGTCCAGCACCTCTTCCAGAGAGAAATAGGGCCATATTTTACAAACGCCGCGAACACCGTGCGGTTTGGTCACCACGCCGATTGGCACCAGCTCTGTATTCATGAAATCCACCGCCGGATGTTATCCGTGCAGCACCTATTCTAGGATTTCCAGCACGGCCCGCTTGCCCATCTTCGCCGAGGCGGCGTTAACCAGCGTCCGAATGGATTTGGCCGTCTGGCCGTTCTTGCCAATGACCTTTCCCAAATCTCCGGGGCCAACACGCAACTCATAGACAACGGTTTTCTCGCCATCGACCTGATTGATCCGAACCGCATCGGGCTGATCCACAAGAGATTTCACAATGAGCTCGATCAACTCTTTCATCGCCAGCCTCTCCTCTGTCTCGCATTGAGCGGTGTGGCAGCAGATCTGTCGAGTCTTTCACCTCCTTGGACGTCAGGCGTTCTCGGCGTTATCTTTTTCGACGTCTTCTTTCTTGGATTTATTCTCGGCCTTCACCTCTTCTTTTTTATCATCTTTGCCAGCGGCCTGTTTGCCTTTCGCTTTCGGTTCGGCTGTCTTCTGGCCGGTCGCTGCCTTGTCCTTCTTGTGATCCTCCTTCTTGTCCTCCTTCGCCTTGGCCGTCTCCGGCGACTCCGATTTTACCGGAGTCTCTTCGGCCTTGGCCTCGATGCTCTCTTCCGGGGGGGGCGCGGCGGGCTTCTCTGCTTTCACCTTCCCGGCCGTATCCTTCTCTTCAGCAACCTGGGCTTTCCTTTCCCTCGGAGTCCGGGGCGCCGGCGGCTGCCAACCAGAAAGATCTTCTCCGCGCCTGAGCATCTCCCACTTCTGACGTAATCCCAATCGACTCAGCAGGTCCCACACGGGATCGCTGGGCTGGGCGCCATTCTTCAGCCATCCGAACAGCTTCTCCTCCTCGATCTGGATGCTGGATGGCTCCTTGAGCGGATCGTAGGTCCCGATGCTGTCGATGTAACGTCCGTCTCTGGGTTTCTTCGAATCGGCGACGATAATGCGATAAAAAGGATTCTTCTTTGCTCCCATTCTCCGTAACCGGATCCTTACCGACACACTGCTCACCTCCTCTCGCTCGGCAAATGATTACCGATGCATTCGTCTTCTTGTGGTCTTTTGTTTACGAGTGACCAGGGCTTTTTGCCAGCCCTTTTCGTCCATTCCCTCGATCATATTTTGAATGGTCCGGAATTGTTTCAACAACTGATTGACATCCTGAACGGTCCGTCCGCTTCCCCGGGCGATACGTTTGCGTCGGCTGCCGTCGATGATTCGAGGATCGCTTCGCTCCCGGGGCGTCATCGAGTTGATCATCGCCTCGACGCGCACCAGAGCCCCCTCATCGACCTGCAGACCCTTGAGATCGACGCCCGGCATCATCTCTAAGAGGTTTTCCAGGGGACCCATCTTCTTCAATTGCCGCAGCTGAGAGAGAAAATCCTCCAGGGTGAAGGCCTTTTCCCTGAGTTTTTTCTCTATCTTTTTCTGCTCTTTGAGATCGATGACGGCCTGGGCCTTCTCCACCAGGGTGACCACGTCACCCATCCCCAAAATCCGTGAGGCCATCCGGTCGGGATAGAACGGCTCCAGCGCGTCTAATTTCTCGCCGATCCCAACGAACTTAATCGGTTTTCCGGTGACCGCCATAATCGACAGGGCCGCGCCGCCACGGGCGTCGCCGTCCAACTTGGTTAGTACGACGCCATCGATATCCAGACGGCGCTGAAACTCCTGGGCCAGATGGACGGCCTCCTGCCCGGTCATGGCGTCGGCCACCAGGAGAATTTCCTGGGGAGATACCCGCTGGCGAATATGCTCCAGCTCCCGCATCATCTCATCGTCGACATGCCAGCGTCCGGCTGTATCCAGAATGACGACTTCCAGACCCTCTCGTCTGGCCTGTTTCAGGGCCTGGACGCTGATTTCGACCGGATCGTCCTTTTCCGACCAGAAGACGTCAACCTCGATCTGCCGGCCCAGTTGCCGCAGTTGCTCCACGGCCGCCGGCCGGTAGACATCAGCCGCCGCCAGGAGGACCTTTCTGTCCTGCGATCGCAGATGACGGGCCAGCTTGCCGGCTGCCGTGGTCTTTCCGCTGCCCTGCAATCCGACCAGCATGATGACGACCGGTCCGGAGCCATCCAGTTTCAGTCCGGCGGCCTGACCGCCCAGCAGCGAGATGAGCTCATCGTGGACGATCTTGACCACCATCTGCCCCGGCGTGATGCTGCTGAGCACCTCCTGTCCGACGGCCTTCTGACGTATCCTTGCGGTGAAATCCTTGGCCACCTGGACATTCACGTCGGCTTCCAGCAGCGCGCGGCGAACATCGCGGAGGGCCTCATCGACGTCCCCGGCGGACAGCTTGCCACGGCCGCGTAGTTTCCGAAATGCTTCATTCAGCCGACGGGTCAGTTCATCGAACATATCGGTGTTTCCTCATGGCTCGATTGAAGGATCGCTTTCGGCCCTGTGAACGGCACTATTCTGATCCTCCATCCGATTTCCTGCTCTGCACCATCCGCGTTATCTCGGCCCGGGTCATCTGTCTGGCCCAGCGATCGGCTTCCTGGATCTGTTCCAGATTGGGATGCGGAACCAGCCGATGCTGAGCCATGGTCTCCCGGATAACCTCGGGAATATCGGTGAAGCGAATGTGCCCCTTGAGGAAAGCCGGTACGGCCACTTCATTGGCCGCATTAAGAACCGCCGGCATGCTGCCGCCCGACTCGGCCGCCTGGCGAGCCAACCGCAGGCAGGGAAATTTCACCGGATCGGGCTTTTGGAAGGTCAGGGCACCGACGTCAGCCAGATCCAGGATTCCCTGAGAACTCCGGGCCCGGTGAGGATAGGTCAGGGCGTACTGAATGGGCATGCGCATATCCGGAACGCTCAATTGCGCCAGAAGGGTATTATCGGAGAATTCCACCAGCGAATGAACGATGGACTGCTGGTGAATGAGCACATCGATTCTCGACAGGGGAATTCCAAACAGCCAGTGGGCCTCGATGATCTCCAGCCCCTTGTTCATCAACGTGGCGCTGTCGATGGTCACCTTACTGCCCATATCCCAGGTGGGATGCGACAGAGCCTGCTGGGGAGAGACCGTTCGCAGCTCCTCGGCGCTGAAGGAAAAAAATGGACCCCCTGAGGCCGTCAGGATGATGCGTTTGACACTCTCCGGCCTTCGGCCCTCGAGACACTGATAGATGGCACTGTGCTCGCTGTCCACCGGGATGAGTCTGCCCCGGCTTTTCCGGACCGTGTCCATGACCAGCTCACCGCCTAAAACCAGGCTTTCCTTATTGGCCAGGGCGATGTGTTTTCCAGCCTCCAGAGCCTTCAGGGTCGGCACCAGGCCGACAGCACCCACCAGGGCATTGAGAACGATATCGGCCTCCGGCATGGCGGCGACCGCCTCCAACCCTTCCCTTCCTACCAGGATATCTGCTTTCAAAGAGCCCAGTTGGGGTACCAGTTCGGGATCCCCGATGACGACCTTTCGGGGCCTGAATTCCTCCGCCTGTTGGCGCAGCAGGGCGACATTTCGCTGGGCCGTCAGGGCACAGACCGAAAAACGATCCTTGAGCCGTCTCAGGACATCCAGCGCGTTGGTGCCGATGGATCCCGTTGAGCCCAGAATGGTGACCTGCTGCATTCTGCCCCACTCTGCAAAAAGAATGTATTTTTTGTAAAATACGAATCGCTTCTTCAGAAAACAAGAAAAAACTCACGCCTCTTCGAACTTCCGGTGCGTGACTCACGGGGAGATCCCTCGATAATAAAAAATCTGCCCGGCGGGCAGATCCGCAATGATCATTCATTGGGAATGGATCAGCTGTCAGAGCTCAACGCATCCTCCAGCCATCGCTGCAGCCTACGGCATCCCTCCCTCACTTCCGGACTCATATCTTCACCGAAACCAAGCTGTTTCGGCTGGATGGCCACTAACAGAACGTTGGCTCCGGTGTCCTGTGAAATGAGATCGGCAAACAGTTTTAATGAGATGCTGTGAGAGGAGAATCCCCCGCCACGCCACCGTGAGGAGTCGATCACGGCGATGGCGCCCGGCTGGCCCGAAAAATCGGCCGTGTCCAGCACCAGAACTGTCTCCGGCCGCTCCCGACGGATCGGTTTGAGGTAATTCTCGGGAACAATGCCGCAGTCGAACAGAGGAACTCCCACCCTACCCCGCAACTTCTCGATCATGGCCGGCCCGAACCCATCATCCCCCTTCATCGGGTTTCCCACCCCGACGATAACCACCCGACCGGTGAGGTGATCGCTCAACCGGGCGAGCTCCATGTCAGCCCCATTCCTCCGTCTGAATCAGCTTGCGGCGGCAACTGGGACACAACCAGCGCATGTTATCGGACCTGCTCAGCGGCCGATCTTCCCGTTCGGGCACATCCTCGACCAATCCCATCTTCTCCCAGGCCGCCAGCATTAAATTGGGATTGGTATAGGCCATGGGCCCCAATCGCTGAGCGATCCACTCAAGATGCTTCCGGGCGGTGATGAATTCTCCGCAGTGATCGCAGGTCAGCAGCTCTCCCTCGACCGTCTCCAGGGCCTGGTTGTGATCGAAAAGGGCCAGGTCATAATCATTGCTCAGGGTGATCCCCTTGCCGGTGATACAGGCCCGCTGGCACTGGCCGCAGAAAATGCAGATATCGTAATGCAAAACCATCCGGCGCACCGCGCTGCCGTCCTCCCGGCGCTCCTGAACCATCTCGATGGCTCCGGGCGGGCAGACCTCGGCACAGGCCCCGCAGAGCACGCAGTCGTCTACGGAGTACTTGGGCTTGCCCCGGTAACGCTTCGACAGCGGTGTCGGAGCTTTGGGAAATTTGGCCGTATAGGGTCCCTGAAGGAGGGCGGTGACCGCTTCCTTCAGTTCTCGCAACTTCGGTTTTTTCAAGTGAACGACCTCCCGGGTCTATTTATCGAGCTGCCCCTCGGAATCCTCGGCGTATTTATCCATGATGCTGCCGGACCACAGTTTGACGCCGGAGCGGTGCGCGCCCCGGGCCAGCGCATGGGCCCCGGTCGGTGAGGTTAACAGGATGAACACTGCGCACAACAACGCCTTGATACCCATGGCTCCGCCGGAATGAATCATCACGCCCAGCAGAATGAGACAGGTGCCCAGGGTGACACACTTGGTGGCGCCCTGCAAGCGGTTATAGATATCCGGAAGCCTGGCCAGCCCGATGCAGCCGAAGATATCGAAGACCACGCCCACGGATATGATCACGATGCCGATCGTCTCATTCATCGAAACCCCTTCCCTCCAAAAATTTGGCCAGAGCGATGGTGCCGATGAAACTCAACAGGGCCCAGGAAATGGCGATATTCATATACCAGTCTTTGCCTGTTAAGATGGCCGTCAAGGCGCAAAAACCCACCACCAGAGTTCCCAGAATGTCGATGCCCACGGTCCGATCCGGAGGCGTCGGACCCATGCCGATGCGGTACAGGCAGAGAAAACAGCACACGATCAGAAGGACAAACAGGGCAATCATTCGAATATTCTCCTGAGGATACGCTCAAACCGGCGAACGATGATACCGGTTTCCTCCTGGGGGTCTTCGGTGGTGATGTTGATCCAGTGGATGTACAGGTGATCGCCGATAATATCGACCGTCAGGGTGCCCGGCGTCAGCGTGATGGAGTTGGCCAGAAAGGTTCGGCCCATCTCGCTCTTCAGAGTCGTTCTCACCTTGACGATGCCGGGACGAATGGGCATGTCGGGATGGAGCACGCGGTAGGCCACATCCAGGTTGGCGCAGATGACGTAATAGAAAAAGATCGGCAGATAGATCAGGAACCAGAAATATCGCGCCGGCTGCACTAATTTCTGAGATCCCTGAAGGAACATATCGTGCAGCAGAAGACTCAGCAGCAGAGCCAGGGCCAGCCCCACGATCAGCTCCTGGGGGTTCAAAGACCAGGTCAGCAACAGCCACATGATAAAGATGATCAGAAATTGAAAGATTCTATTGGCCATCGACAGTGTCCTTTTCTTTCATGGCCTAAAGCCGGACTTAAATACCGAATACCTTCTGCGCGTAAGCGGTGCCCTCCAAAAGGGCATCTCTGGCCGGATTCAGAACGGTGCTGGCCAGATAAGGGTACAGCAAACCCATGGCCAGGCACATCAGCGCCAGCACCACCAGGGAAAACCTCATCAGGTAGGGAACTTCTCTCACTTTCGAGAGATTGGCCGGCAGATCGCCGAAGAACAGGTTACGTTGCACCCTCATGAAATACAGGATGGTCAGGAAGCTCACCGCCACGGCCACGGTTGCCAGAAGATATTGCCTGGCCTGAATCAGGGCTATCACGATGATCAGCTTGCTCCAGAAACCGTTCAGCGGAGGAATTCCCGAGATGGACAAAAATCCCACCGCTGCCGTGGTGGTGCTCACCGGCATGTTGCGGCTAAGTCCTCCCATGCGGCTGAGTTTTCTCGTCTCGGTGCCATACTCAATGGCTCCCGATGAAAGGAACAGCAGCGATTTAAAGGTGGCGTGGTTGATCAGATGAAACAGTCCACCGAGAATTCCCAGGGGCGTGCCCAGGGCAATGCCGACCACCACATATCCGATCTGGCTGATGCTGGAATAGGCCAGCAGCCGTTTCAAGTCGTCCTGACCGATGGCCAGCAAGCCGCCCACGACCATTGAGAGTCCCCCCAGCGTCATCAGCACCGAGGAGATAAACGGAGAAAGACCGAAGATGTTGAAAATCAAACGCATCAGGGTATAAACCCCCAGGGCCTTGATGAGCACGCCGGAGAGCATGGCCGAGATCGGCGCCGGAGCCGCCGGATGAGCATCGGGCAGCCAGGGATGAAAGGGCACCAGGGCTGCCTTAAGACCGAATCCCATGATGAACAGAGCGGTGGCGAACAACACGGCGCTGTTGGAGGTCATCTCTCCGACGGTGCGGGAGACGTCGGCCATGTTCAGGGTCCCGGTAAGGCCATAGATGATGGCGATGCCCAGCAGCAGAAAGGTGGAGGCCACGCCGCTTAAAATCAGATATTTAAAGGAAGCCTCCAGCTCCTCATGCTCGCATCCGAAGGCCACCAGAGCATAGGAGGCCAGAGAGGCGATCTCCAGAAAAACGAACAGGTTGAAAAAATCTCCGGTCAGCACGACGCCGTTCATCCCGGCCACCATGAGCATGAACAGGGCGAAGAACTTCGGTTTGGACGTATAACGGTCCATGTACCGCACTGAGAAGATAATGGTTAGAAAGGCAATGATGCTGATGGTCAGCAACAGCAGGGTGCTGAGACCATCGGAGACCAGAACGATCCCCCAGGGCGGCGCCCAATTTCCCATTCGATAGACGCCCGGCTGCCGGCCGACCATGCTGAGGGTGAAGATCACCAGGCACAGAGAGGATAGAAAAGCCATCGGGCTTCCGATTCTTCTCCACAGTTTGGCCAGGATGAGAATCAGGAAAGCGGCCGCCAGCGGCACGGCAATGAACAGGGGAAGAAGGTGATTCATCAAAAACAGCTCCTCTAGAGGATCACATCAAACCATCCGACGAGCGGCCATAGCCTCCTCAGCCCCTCAGCTTGCGAATCTCGCTCATATCGAAGGTGCCGTAACGTTCGTATAGCCGGATGCACAGGGCCACCATCAGGGCGGTGGTACCCAGGCCGATGACGATCGAGGTGAGCACCAGGGCCTGCGGAAGAGGATCGACGGCGTTGGCCACGAACTGCGTTTTGCTCATGCCCTTGCTGAAAATTGGGGCGATCCCGCCCTGCTTATAGCCGACCAGGATGAGAAACAGGTTGACGGCCTATTCCATGGTAAACACGGCGATACGCTTCTGGATGATGTTCTTCAAGGCCACCAGGCAATAGAGGCCCAGCACGAACAGGAACGTGGTCAGAAGATACAC
>CAZOYL010000078.1:0-8508 GCA_964584035.1 uncultured Gemmatimonadota bacterium
GCCATGAAAAGAGTTGTAGAAGGCTAAAAACAGGGGGCGCTTCGTCTTGTAGCGGGCCAGTTTGATGGCCGCCTCGATCGACTCGGTCCCGGAATTGGTCAAGAAGGCCCGCTTGTCGCCGGGCCCCGGAGCGATCTCCGACAGCTTCTTGGCCACCGCCGCCTGCTGCAGATAGTAAAAGTCGGTGCCGCAGGTATGGATCAGCCGCTCGGCCTGCTTCTTGATGGCCTTGACCACGTCGTGATGGCAATGGCCGGTTGTCACCGTGGCGATCCCGGCGATGAAGTCCAGGTAACGGTTGCCGTCGGGATCCTCCAGATACATCCCCTCTCCTTTTTCCACCACCATGGGGTAGGACCGGGGATAGGACGGGGAGATGTATTTTTTGTCCATCTCCAGTACGGGTTGGGCCTTGGGCCCGGGCAATTCGGTATGAACGCCGTGTTTTGTCACGCGGTGCTCCTTGTTGAGGTCATGTAAAAACGGGAGATTTCTAGAGGGCGGAACTTAGATCTCCCCCAGCTCATCCGGCTCGCCGAACAAAGATTCCAGTTTCATAGTCAGGATCCGGGCCACGCCGGGCCGGTCGATGTCGATCCCCAGACCCTTCAGGAAGGAGGCCAATCGCTGCCCGGCCTCCCTGCTTTCGGTCACCGCCAGAATGATCTTGGAGAACGGCTCCTCCTTGAGATCGAATTTCAAACCGGCGAAGATCGGAACCTTATAGGCCAGAGATTTCTTCATCGGCTCGGCATCGATCGTCACCGCATCCTCGACGCCCAGCTCCACCAGGCTGGACAGAATATCGTCTAGATGCTCAACCTGATGGAGAATGATGGCGACCAGATACATCACGTTTTCCATATTTCACCAGCCTTGGTGATGGCAACTTTGGTAAGTATCGGACCGATAATTTCGAATATGATCGTGGTGGCCGCGACGGCGGTGATGACCTGTGCAGCGATCGCCGCGCCGGCGGGCCCCAGGGGAGTGAACTCCTTCACGATCAGATAGGCCAGGCCGACGGCCACGCCCGCCTGCGAGAGAATACCGAGCCCCAGGTACTTCCGGATCACCGGGATCTCCCGGCCGACGATGGCCCCAAGGCGCGCCCCTCCGATCAGTCCGGCCGACCGGCAGACGATATAGACGGCCCCCAGCAACCCCAGGGCCAGCAGCAGCCGCAGGTCGAGATGCGCCCCGGCCAGCACGAAGAAGATAACATAAAACGGCTGTATAAAAAACTCCAAATTTTCGGAAATCCTCCGCGAGACCCGCGGGAAGACATTCACCAGCGTCGTTCCAATCACCACCGTCGACAGGATCACCGAGAAATGAAGCCACTGTGAAAGCCCGATACAGATCAATATACCCCCCAGACCGATGGAAAGAAAGATCTCCTGCCCTTTGATTCTTTGCGAGAAAAATCCCATCGTCCAGCCGATGGCGCCTCCGATGCCGATGGCCACCAGGATCTCCACAAGAGGCTTGATGACCAGGCCGAACAGGGAAGATCCGCCCCCGCCCACCAGGACTTTGCTGTACGAGGCGGCGAACACATAGATCACGATGGCCAGAGCGTCATCGGCTCCGACCACCACCAGGAGGGCTTTGGTCAGAGGTCCTTTGGCCCGGTACTCCCTGAGGACGGCCACCGTTCCGGCGGGAGCCGATGCCGGCGCCAGAGCCCCCATGACCAGCGAAAGGGGCAGGTTTCGGGTCAGCAGATAGACGCCCGCAAAGACGAGGATGAAGGCACCAAAAGATTCCAGCAGGATGATCGGAATGATGCCGCCGCCCAATCTCCGCAGGGTTCCCATGGTGATCTCCAGGCCGATGATGACGCCGATCAACCCCAGGGTAATGTCAGAAATAAAACCAAGTCCATCAAGGGTTTGGATAGAAAGAAGGTTCGCGGCGAAAGGACCCATCAGCACACCGGCGATAAGCCACCCGACCACCGATGGCATGGATGCCCGGCGGATGTAATTGGCGGAGATGATGCCGAGAATCAGAAGAATGCCGACGACCAGTATTTCATTCATAACCAGCCTATCCTCTATATCCCAGCCTGCCGACGGCAATCCCGACCATCTAATTTTCAGCCGGCAGGCCGTCCACAGCGCGGATCAGACCGAACATCGGAAACGATAATCCCTTTTACCGATCATTCCTCATACCTGACCCTCTTCATGATCCCGTTCTCATCGCTCACCAGCCGGTACAGCACCGAGTCCTGCAGCACCCCGGCCATCGTCATGGGCACGCCATCGACCATGAGGTCCGAGTTCAACAGACGGACGCCATGGCTGTAATCGACATAGGCATCGATGTGCACGTTGGTCAGGGGCTGAATGGGGCGTCCATCCGGGCGGTGCCACCCGTAGATGACGACATGATCGGTCCGGTCAGGATCGGACAGCAGGTTGCTGATGACCACGTCCTTCTTGATGCCGGCCAGCAGCCGGCCCAACGCCCCACCCTGTTCTTCCCGCTGAAGTTCAATCTCTTCGTTGTGCCGAAGGAACTGCTCGACTCTCTCGTTAGCGTCTCCGACCGGATAATAGGTAACCGGCTCCAGCCTGATCTCGGCGTGCTGAGAGATATCGTCGACCAGCTTCCGGGTCGGCAGACAGGCGCCGAAAAGGCCGGCGATCCGTTGGGCTGTCCTTGGTCCCATCGGCAGGCGGCAGAAATCCGCGTCGGAGCCAACCGCCAGATAATCGGGCAGGACCTGATATTTCACGGTGTGCTCACGGCCCTGAACATCCGTAAAGCTGCTCTCGAGGGGCACCGGATGCCGCAGGAATTCAGGAAGATTGCCCCCGGAGATCTCCTGATAGATCCGCTCCTCTCTCACTTCGAAGGGCAGATTCCTGATGCCTTCCATGAAAGCGGAGCAGGGCAGGGCGTCATCCGGACGCGGCGGGATGCGGAGACGGTGAAAGCCGGGCATCTCGCCCAGGATCCACCGGCCATAGGCCCGCGGGCCCCAGAAACAGTACTCCCGGCCTTCCAGCCCTGTGCCGGAGAGCATCGCCTGGATGAACCCGTTGCGCTCCACCAGCACGGTGTGCAGGATGGCCTGCTCGGGATTTTCGATGAGAACAATCTGGGCCCGGCCGCCCAGCGCAGTGTGCGTTATGAAGCCATCACCGGCTTGGGCCGTAAAGGGAAAATGGTCCCTCAGATCGGCCAGCATCATCCTGCTGCGATACCAGGTCCCTCCCGTGGGGCTGACCACCGGCTTGCCCTGATAGAGGGCCACACTGTCGTTATAAGCGATGACGCTGAGATGGCGGCGGTCAGAGGCGCGCAACCATTCGGCGAACATGTTCCCGTGTTCGTGGTGATACCCATAATTGCTGTCTAAAAAGGAGATCCTTTCCACCCTATCGGGGATTTTACCGACATCATCGCGGATCGATGCGACCTCATCGGGGGTGGATACGACGCCCTCCAGGTAGCTGAAAATAAAACGCCCTCCGCCGCTGTGCCCGCCGAGCACGAGAAACGGGTCGTACGGCTGGAATATGCGCTGCAGTGAATCCACAAGCCCGGCGATGAGACCGGCATGATCCTGATGCGCCGTTGTCCAGGCCGGCCAGCTCTTCTGGTCAGTCTCCAGATAGGCCACCACCAGGTTGTATGTTTCGATGCGCTGACGCAGAAACCTCGTCTGGGCGGCGATATGCTGAATGTCGAAGTGCCAGTCATCGCCCGGGCTGATCTGCTTCCCGGCGGTCTGTTCGATGGTATTGCCGTTGGGCAGGGCATAGAGGACGATCCCGACCGGTTTAGCGGGGTAAAACTCGGAAGCAGCCGGCGCGTTGATGTGCACGCGAACATCCGGCCCGAATCGGAAGGTCAGCTCCTGCTCGCCGAGATGCGGGCTCTCTCTGAAACCTGTTAAGAATACCTGGTTTTCATCCGCTTCCAGCAATGCATCGCCGGCGATGAAAACGATCGCTAAAGGAATAGAAAACAGATAGAGGATCAGGGTGAAAAGCTTTTTCCTGGTCAATGATGCCATATCAGCACCAACTCCAGATAGAGAATCGAAGACTGGAAATTCAGTACTCACAGGCCCGAACGTACCCCGAATATCCTGCCGAAACAGAATTTACGGAGCACGCCCAGGCCCGCGAGAATTCCCTCATGCATCGTGGCACGTTACTACTGGTTATCGATCTGTGCCCGCTGCAGCTTGCCGCTGAAGTCCACGTAGATGGTTTTCCATTCGCTGAAGATCTCGTAGACGGTCCAGCCACCCTCCCGATGCCCGTTGCCGGTATCCTTGACGCCGCCGAAGGGCAGGTGCGCCTCGGCCCCGATGGTGGGCCCGTTGATGTAAGTGATGCCGGCCTCGATATCGCGCATGGCCCGGAAGGCCCTGTTGATGTCGTTGGTGTATATCGAGGAAGACAGCCCGTAGGCGGTGCTGTTCAGCACCGAGATAGCCTCCTCGAAGGTCTTTACTTTGATGACGGCCACCACCGGTCCGAAGATCTCCTCCCGGGCGATCCGCATGTCGGGGGTGACACCGGCGAAGATGGTCGGCTGATAGAAGAATCCCTTGACCAGATCCCCCTCGGTGGCGTATTCCCCGCCGCACAGCATCCGGGCCTTCTCCTTCAGGCCGATCTGGACGTACTCGTGGATGATCTTGCGTTGCCCCTCATTGATGACCGGGCCGACGTCCACGCCCGGCTCGTTGCCGTAACCCAGCTTTAGCTTCTTGGTCCGCTCCAGCAGCATCTCCACGAACCGGTCGTGAACGCCCTCCTGGACGATCAGCCGGCTGGTGGCGGTACAGCGCTGGCCGGTGGTACCGAAGGCGCCCCACAGAGCCCCCTCTATGGCCAGCTCCAGATTGGCGTCATCCATGACGATCTGTCCGTTTTTTCCGCCCAGCTCCAGCGACAGGCGCTTGAGGTCCTTGCCGCAGGCCTCGGCGATCTTACGGCCGATGACCGAGGAGCCGGTGAAGGAGATGACGTCCACGTCGGGGTGCGCCACCAGCGGCGCGCCGACGGTGGATCCGCTACCGTGAACCAGGTTGACGGCCTTGGGCGGAATGCCGGCCTCCACCAGGATCTCCACCAGGGTGGTGCCCGTCAGGGGTACGTCGCTGGCCGGCTTGAAGACCACGGCATTGCCGCAGGTTAATGCCGGGAAGATTTTCCAGGTGGGAATGGCCATGGGGAAATTCCACGGACAGAAGATCCCGGCCACACCCAGGGGTTGACGGGTGGTCATGGCAAACTTGTTGGGCAGCTCCGAAGGCGCTGAAGGAGCGAACATCCGTCGACCCTCGCCGGCGGCATAATAGGCCGTATCGATGCCCTCCTGAGTATCGCCCATGGTCTCGGCGAACACCTTGCCCATCTCCCGGGTCATCTCCCGGGCGATCTCCTCCTTGCGCTCGACCATCAGGTCGCCGACCTTCTTCATGATCTCGCCCCGTTTGGGAGCAGGCACCAGGCGCCATTCCCGGTAAGCCTCCCGGGCGGCCTTGACCGCCGCGTCGATGTCCTTCTTGTTCGACTTGGGGAAGATACCGACGACATCCTCCTCATTGGCGGGGTTGCGGTTCTCGAAGGTCTCGCCGTCGATGGCGTCGGACCACTTGCCGTTGATGAAGTTCTGGTATTTCTTGGCCATGAAGTCCCCCTTGCGGTGAAGGTAAGTTTTACGCAACAGATTCCTACCCATTATTTAGACGGACCATTTTGCCTCGCAGAATCTCCCTTCCATTATCGACCAGATAGAGATAGACTCCTTCGGAGACAACCTTCCCGGAGTCGTTCCGGCCATCCCAATAAACCTCCCAATGATCCCCCTGCGGACAGGAGGCGGCCAGCTCTCTGACCGGCTCACCGGCTATCGTGAAGACCTTCACGGTGACCTGCCGGCAGCCGGGAACGGGAAAACCGATGGTGGTTCCTTCGGTGAAAGGATTGGGATAATTATATACATCGACGGGAACCGGCTGTTGCGGCAGCAGGCCTGTCCTGGCCGCCTCGGCGTTGACGATGCCCCAGCCATAATAGTTATCCGGGTAGGCTGCGTTCCCGGCCGTGTTTCTGAGGGCATCGGCCACATCAGGCGGCGTCATGGTCGAATCCGCCTGCAGCAGCAGGGCGGCTACGCCGGCCACCAGGGGGGTGGCCACCGAGGTGCCCGTGGCGCGGTAATAACTTGAAGATGTGTAAGGCCCGGCGGTATAGGTGCCCGATCCGCAGGCCATCAGGTCGGGCTTGATGCGGCCGTCATACGTCGGCCCGATAGAACTCCAGCCGGCCCGGACGCCGAGCGTATCCACCGCACCCACGGCGATGACCAGATCTCCGTCGGAGGGCGCGATCATATGCTGCCAGCCGCTCAGGCCCTCATTGCCCGCGGCGGTGACCACGACCACGCCCCGCAAAGCGGCCAGATCGGCGGCCACCGTGGTCACGGCCGTTTGGCCGTCCAGATCCTCATAGTCGTACCAGTCGACATAGCCCAGGGAGCTGCTGACCACATCGGCTCCCCGTCCCTCTGCCCACTCCAGACCGGCTACCCAGTAATCCTCCTCGATGGGCGTTTCGCTGTCATAGACCTCGGTCTTGCCCAGAATATAGGCGGCGCCGTAGGCCGGTCCGATGAGCTGGCCGGGCTGGTACCCGGCGATGATGGAGAGCACCGCGGTCCCATGGGCAGCCTGGTGCTCAGGATCGCCCGATTCGTCGGCCACCACGGAATCGCCGTTGATGAAATCCCAGGCGTCCAGAACGTTCAGCTGCTGGAAAACATCGTGATCCAGCTCATATCCCGTATCCAGGAGGCCTATCCGAACACCCGCGCCCGGAGAGTCGAATCCATTCTGCAGCAGCCACTGGTGATATTGGGGCACCGCGATTTGATGCAGCTGAGTGTAGGAGGGACCATAGTTATCGGTCCGTGTTCCGGGTGAAATTCTTCTCGGCGGCCCTGATTCCGTCGTAGCAAACCCTCGCCGGCGAAAGCCGGCCACCCTGCCGATCGAGGAAACGAACGAAAGCTCAGCGAGCCGGCCTATCTGTTCGGCCGTCGCCCGGACACTGACAGCATTCAGCCAGCGGGAGCGTATCCGGAGGCCGGCGCCCGTCTCCAGAACGCTGTGAACATAAGCTTCCTGGAGCGCCAGATCGGCGAAATCGACCGCTGCTCCCGCTGTTTTCACCTTCAGCCGGCGTGCGCGAGCATGGTCATCGAGGGTGCGAGCTCGCTCGTTCAGAGCCCGTCGCAGCGAACCTTCGTCCAGGATGCCTTTATCGGTAAAAAAGACCCATATGTTGAACGTCTTTTGGTTTTCGTTCGCCTGCTTCAAGTCGACATCAGACAGATGGTTCTGAAGGCGGCGATCGACCTTTCGGTCTCGCGCCGGCCGCATTGGTTCGGTCTGAACCGGAGCCCAGGCGAGCGAGAACAGGGCGATGAACAGAACGCTGAGAAGCGTACCGCTATGATTTGGGGGACGCAGATAGTGTGCGGACACGATGCTCCCGCCTTGCACGAGTGGCCCCTTTCCGAAAACGGATCGGGGTTATACATCTTTTCAATTTACCATGTCCGGCTGTACAGGTCAAGGGCTTTTTCACCCGAAGAGCCTGCATCGGGCCGGGATATAAAAAGAGCCGCCGGCCAAAAGGCCGGCGGCTCTTAAAAACAGGCATATGCTGCTGATTACTGCAGGAACACCATCTTGGTCGTGGCGTCGAACTCTCCCGCCTTCAGGGTGGAGAAGTACACGCCACTGGCCACCTGCTTGCCGCCGGCATCGCGGCCGTCCCAGGTCACCTGGTAGGTGTTGGCCTGCTGATCGGCATCGACCAGCGTCCGCACTTCCTCACCCAGCACGTTGTAGATCTTCAGGCTGACGTGCGAGGCGGTGGGGATGGCGTAGCTGATGCTCGTCTGGGAGTTGAACGGGTTGGGATAGTTCTGCGACAGAGCGTACTCGCTGGGAACACCGGAACTGGCCTGCGGTGTGACCGTGATGGGACCGTGAGCCGTCTGTACACCGGCCATGTCCACGTCGACCACCTTGTAGATATAGGTGACGCCATTGTCCAGACCTTTATCCACATAGCTGTAATCGTGACGGGTATCAGAGGTGCCATACCCGGCGATCAGGTTCTGGTTGACCCGCTCGAAATTGACGCCGTCGGTGCTGCGAAGCAGGTAGTAGCCTAAGTTGTTGACCTCGCTCTCGGTACTCCAATACAGGGTCGCCTGACCATTGCCGGCCGAGGCGTAGAAGGTCGACAGACCGACACTGAGCGCTTTCGGCCGATAGTAATCCTCCACCTCTCCATAGGCATGCTCAAAATAGTAGATGCCCAGAGAATAGATGTAGCCGAGACGGAAGCGGGTCCACATGCCGTTATTGGAGGCTCCTGCCGGAACCGGGAAGGTGATGTTGTATGTGTGCGAGTTCGAGCCCCAGCCTGCGGGCAGCACTTAAGAGGATATGCCCGCTCC
>CAZOYL010000078.1:8518-12367 GCA_964584035.1 uncultured Gemmatimonadota bacterium
CCAGCCCTCGATCAACGGATTTATGCTGAAGCCGCTGATGACCATCTCGCCGGCGTCATCCCAGTCGTTGTCCTGATTCCAATCGAACCAGGCATCGAGGTACAGATTGGGGGGATAACGCCCGCCGTTCCAGGAAGCCACCGAGACAGTCACGTCCACACTGCCCGTCTCACCGGGCTCATAGGGTGTGTTGAACACGACGCCGTCGTCGTAGCTGTCGGCATCCACCTGAGGAGAATTAAACTCCAGATCGATATCAGTCCCCAGCCATTCGAAGATACCATCGGAGTTGATGTGACGGGCGCCGTTGCTCTCATAATAGGATTGAAATGGAGGATCCTCGGCGTCGCCGTAATCGGCGTAATCGCCGTAGAAATGGGACAGGATCAGGGACATCAGATTGGCTTTGGTGTTGTCCGTCCCGGCAGAATCCTTCAGGGCGGCGAAGCAGATGGTGGAGAAGAGCAGCGCCGTGCTGTCCTGAGGAGCCCCGGTCAGATCCCATGACAGTCCGGTGTGTGCTTCCTTATTATCATCACCAATAACCTTAAACTCATAGGACTGGTCCTTGGTCACCGCTTCGATCTTGTCGATGCCCAATTGGCCCTTGGCGCTGAAGGGATTCTGCAGTCTGAAACACAGATCCGTGGTGACAGCATTATAGCTGGTGTCACCCTTGGCTATCCATCCGCTCCCATCTCCCCGAACGAAATCAAATAGGACATAGCCCACCTTAAGGTAGTCGTAGGGGAATTCACCGCTCGAAAAAACGTAATCGGTGTCGAGTTCTGTCGGGCGGAAATCATTGAGATAGTCCTGAGCGCTCAGGAACAGTTTTCCACCGTTGTCCAGATACTGACCCAGCGCGACCTCATCATTGTCAGTGATGCATTTGCCGCCGAGACAGCCGGATTCGCCACAGGTCGTTCCGGTAAACCAGATCACGATTTCATAGTCCTGCAGCTTGGATAATGGGGGGCCATCCGGTCCGTTGTCCTCACAGACCTCATAGATCTCGTATTCACCGTGCCTTTGCGCATTGGCTACGGGAAACACCTGAGCGGCTTCCAGAGCTTCCGTGTAATACGATTGCACATCGTAGAAGCCGTAACCCTCGACACAGCTGAGGTCGTCGTCGACCAGCAGCACACCGCCACCGGCCCAGGCGAATTGCGCCATCAAAACCGACAGCACCAGCGTGCCGAACAGAATCGCTATTTTCCTCATCTTTTCAACCTCCTTTACAGAATGTTCCCTTTGCTTCTTCCTCGAACCCATAAAATAATCCATAACCATAAAACAACTCATTCCCGTATGGTTATAAACACTTCACCTCCCTCCGGGTGATCATCTATCCGTAACGCAAACTGTGAACTCGAGCTTGTGCGCGCAAGACTATCTTATCCCTATTCATAACATCACTTAATACCATTTTACCATAACCCCCCTTTTTTGTCAAGAAGTTTTTTCAAGTTTTTTCTTTCCAAGAGGGAGGCCGATGAGCTGCTTCCGGGGCATATTCTCCCTTTCCCGGAGATTCGACCTTCCGAACCATCCAGAAAACCAGGCCCTTCCGCATCAACCGAGAATTTTGAGTCGATGACCATGAAAAGACCGCACACAGGCCATACGGAACCGGACGGCCGGTCAGGAGGGTATTTCTGCTGACAGAGGTCTTTCTAAATTAAGTTATCTTCTTATAATACAATTAATTAAAGGATAAAACTCTTGACAGCACGGTCGTCTTCTGGTAAAATAGTTATGTGGAGGTTTATGTTTCTTCAAAGAAGCGATAAGCTCATTCAAGTGTGAGAGTTTTTGGTAATGTCATATGTTTATAGTAGCCTTTTGTCGTCACCTATTGAATGACTCTTGAACATCTCGAGATGTTCATTAACTTACTTTACTTAAGTAGCTTATGGAGCCCGCTGCCGCCTATGCTGATCAAGATACTGACAGGTCTTGTCCTGATCCTCTGCCTGTTGTCCCCGGCGGCGGCCGATGAGAGTTTGGGATTCTCCTTCTCCTTTGATCCGCCCCAGATCGTATCCCGGGGCGATCATTCCGCCGTTTCCATGCCCGGATTGCCTTCCATGGGAAATCCGGGGCAGCCCCTTCTGCCCATTCAAACAGCCTATATTCTCCTTCCTCCCGGACAAAAGCTTTCTCACCTGACCGTCGAGATGGCTCCCGAAGTGATCGTGCCGGGACAATTCCATCTGATCTGGGGGCAGCAGCAGCAGCCGATTTCCACTGCCTGGAACACGACCCATACCCCTGCGGATACCGCCATCTATTCATCCCCCGAGCCTTTTCCCCGGGACGTTTACCGGCTGGTCGGCGTCTGGTCGATGCAGGGCCACCGCATCGCCGTCGTCAATCTCCACCCGGTGCGATACCTTCCAGCGGAGGGGACCCTGTCCTACTTCCCCCGACTGTCCGTTCAGCTGCAAACCTTACCCTCCGCGGATATCTTCACAGAGACCGTTCAAATGATCAGAACCTCTCCCGACGGGAACCAGCGTCTTGCCGCTCTGATCGAAAATCCTGAAATTCTTGGGGCTTACAGCGCTCTCGATCCATCCATCGACACGGCGAAGCCCCAGGATTCTTCTCTATTAACGGGAGCTTACCCTCTCCTTATTATCACCGACCAGAGCCTGGTGTCGGCTTTCCAGCCGTTGGCCGATTTCAAGACCGGACGCGGCCTGAGAACGAAGTTGATCACCGTCCAGGAGATCACCTCCGGTTACCCGGGAGGCGATCTTCCGGAACAGATCCGCAATTGCATTATCGAGGCTTACACGACCTGGCGGACCGATTATGTCCTGCTGGGCGGCGACGACGAGGTGATCCCCCATCGCGGACTTTTCGCTGAGGCCTTCGGCTACACGGACGATGACATCCCAGCGGATCTCTATTACGGCGCCCTGGACGGAAGCTGGAACGAAGACGGCGACGATCTCTGGGGCGAGCCGGGAGAAGAGGATCTGCTGATCGAGGTCGGCGTCGGACGGGTCCCGGTGGACGATTATACAGAAACACAGAACTTCGTCGAAAAAGTGATCCGATATGAGGAAACGCCGGTCTCGGAACAGACGGTCGAGGCGCTTATGGCCGCAGAGGAGCTGTTCGACAACCCCCAGACATGGGGCGGGGATTACAAGGATGAAATTCGATACGGATCGGACAGTTACGGCTTTGCGACCCAGGGCTTGCCTCCCCGGTTTAATGTGAACACCCTTTATGATAGAGATTTAGGATATACCTGGTGGGGCGGGCTCCTGCTCAACCAGATGAACGCGGGCACTCACCTGATCAATCACGTGGGACACACCTCGGTAACACGAGCCTTGAGGCTCAGTGCGGACCAGGTATTCGGCGACCTGATCAATGACGGAATCGAACAATCCTATTTTCTCATTTACTCCCAGGGATGTTACGCCGCCTCCTTTGACAACCGCAATCCCGGCGGAACCTATCTGGATGATTCTGTGGCCGAAGCCTTCGTGGCCGGCCAGCACGGCGCGGTGGCCTTCGTGGGCAACTCCCGCTATGGCTGGGCCGAGCCCGGGACCACCGAAGGTGCTTCCCAATACTTCGATCGCCAGTTCTTCGACGCTCTTTTCGGCGAGGGCATCACCACGCTTGGATCGATCAACGATGATTCCAGGGCCGACAATCTGTGGGCTCTCGATTTCGGGGGCATCCGATGGTGTTACTACGAACAGAACCTCCTGGGCGATCCATCTATGGCCGTGTGGACCGATATTCCGGAGAACCTGGCCGTCATTCATCCCCAGGCGGTCACCATCGATGAGCATAACACCTTTCCGGTGGTGGTCTCTT
>CAZOYL010000079.1:0-12180 GCA_964584035.1 uncultured Gemmatimonadota bacterium
TGGTTCTCAAAATAGAAGGTATAGCCGGCGTATAGGTTAATCTCACGACGGTTGTTCTGCGGCAGGTAGCCATTGTCGACCCGCAGAGTGGGGCTATACTCGGTGTAGGAAAGGTCGAGATCGAATTTCCGGGAACGCTCCTCCAGGTTGGCCACAAAGAAATGGCCCCAGAAGGATTCCCCATCGAAGGCCGCTGTGTATCTTTTGCCGTCGAGGTACTGGTCGGTCACGTCGGAGGTCAGGGTGGTATCATCGGGCTCCTCCGTGTGGCTGGCCAGGGCCTGCCATTGCAGCCGGAAATTCCGTGAGAAGCGGATCTCGCCGTCGGCGCTGATCACCGTGCCGGAGCCGCCGTCGTCCAGCCGGCGGTCGGTGACGATGATCCCCAGGTAGGTGTCCTCTGCCAGGGTTTTGCGGGCCCTGAGGATGTTGGAGAAGCTTTTTCCGGCCTCCAGAAATTCACTGCTTTCTTCCAGAGGAAGGATGATGGGAGTGTGCTCATCCCTGGCGGCCAGGTAGGCGATGCTGGTGCCGTCGAAACGGGCCGTCAGCTTGCCGGCGAACTGGGGGTCGTTGATCGAGCGGGTATAAACGGTGGGAGTCCAGGTGCGGAACAGATCGCTGCCCTCCTGGAAGAAGGGCCGCCGCTCGTCGTACCACAAAGCGAAAGTGGAGTTGACGTCGATCTGGGCCGGGTCGGCCTCCACCTGGCTGAAATCGGGATTGTAGGTCAGCTCGGTGGTGATGTCGGAGGACAGCGAGTATTTGGCGCCGATGGACACCTCGCCGTCGGCATCGTCATTCTTGAATGTATAGGGCCCTTCAGAGGTGCCGTCCCCATCGAGGGCACCACTCTGGAATCCGATGAGGGACGGCAGGATCTCCAATCCCTTTCCGGGATGGACGTTCTCGATCCCGGTGACCGTACCCCACTGGCAGGGCCAGCAGGGCTCGTCGCGATCGTAGGCCGCCCAGGAGTACTGGCCGCGATCCTCCCGGGGGTGGTTTCGCCAGAAATCCATCTTCCAGGTCTGGACCGGTCTGTTGGGAAATCGGAGACTGGCGAAAGGAATGGCCATCTCCACCTGGTAGCCCGAGTCCGTGATCTTTCCAGCCGACTCGTAGATAATATCGAAACCCACATCTTCCCCGCCGCTGCGGGCCCACAGGACGTCTCCCTGGATTCCATAAGGATTGGCGGAGATCTCATAGGCCCAGGTGGCCTGGGCATAGGTGTCGATGAGAATGATCGCATAGTCATCCGAATAGATACCATCTCGCTCACACAGCGAAGCCCGAACGGCCCCGGGATCGTCGTAACAGAGGAAGGCCACGTAGAGCTGTTCGTCGTCATAGGTGATCAAGGCCTCGGTGTCCACCGGCGGTCTGGTCTGGTCGCCGGGATTGTGCTCGGCGAAGTTGTCGACCCGGGCCGCTCCCTGCCAGCCGGGATCGTTCAGCCGGCCGTCGATCTCGATCGGACCGGCCCGCCGGGAAACGTGCAGCGTGGGGTTGTAGACAGGCTGATAGTCTTCCTCGGCCCGGGGTGTCGATGCGGACAAGATCATGGCGAGGAGCATCGCCGCCACCAAGCCGATCGTTACAGGTCTGGCCAAAGCCATCGTCTCTCCCGCCCGTGAGAAATAAAATATCCGCTCTTTCGATACGGTCATTTCAAGTTACGAATATCCGAGCGGATGAGTTTCCTGTTTTTTTCTTTTACGATCTTTTTCTTCATCGGACGGCGATATTGTCCATGCTTTTTTATTCCTCCCTCGTCGGGAAGGCCGGTGAGCGGTCCCGCACAGAATGAGCTTTTCTCCGGCAGGCCGGAAGCTCAGAATCTTCGTTCGACGACGGCCACAGCCGTTCCGTCCACCGGCACCCAGCCGGCCGGGCTCCCATCCCGGGTGATTCGCACCCACCATTGGGTCTGCGGCTCGGCCAGCATCTGCTGGCAGCGGTGTCCGGCGTCCATCTCGATGTACTCGCCATCGTGGCGGAAGATATAGAACCCTTCCGCGGCGTAACAGATCACCTCCAGAATGGTGCCGCAGGAAAAGTAGATCTGCCGGGCCCGGCCGCCTTTCAATTGGCCGTCGTCGGGGGCGTCGTAGACGAATCCGGCGATGATGCAATCCTCTACGATCTCCATCTGTCCGGGCTTCTCGACCAGGATAACGGACCGATCCCAGAGCAGTTTTTGACCGGCGGTCACGGCGATCCGCCCGACTTTGACGGCGGCGGATCGAACCGTATCTGCGGTTTCTGGAAGAGGATACACCTCCAGGGAATCTCCGGAACCCTGCCAGGCGAGTACGGGCACGCCCTCGCCGGGCCACCGTTCGATGCTCAGCAGGGATGGAGCATCCTGCCGCCGGTTCTGACCGGGTTTTTCGCAGCTGGCCATGGCACCGATCAAGAGAGCGGAGATCAGTATCTTACCCGGGAGGCTCAGTCGCAGTTTCAGGGACATCAACAGGCTCTCCTTTTGACGCAGACGTTGTCGACCCGGCGGATGAATCCGGCGTTATCGCATCTTTCGGCAAACATCTCGGCTGATGTTCGCCTATGATGGCTGAATGTATGGGAGGTCAACGGACTCGTTTCTGAAACTTGGCCACACTGAATGAAAAGATCAGCAGCCCGAACACTATCAGAGGGACCACATCGGTCCACAGATACGTCAGCGAGGATCCCTTCTGGAAGATATCGCGAACGATCGACATGAAATAGCGCATCGGATTGAGATGGGTGAGTTTTTGCAGCACCGGCGGCATGTTCTCGATGGGGATAAAAAATCCGCTCATCATGATCATGAAGACCATGAAGAACCAGGATACGAACATGGCCTGCTGCTGGGACGATGCCACGGTGGAGATGAAGATGCCCAGGCCCATGGTGCTGAAAAGATAGAGAAAGGCCAGGGCGGCCAGCAGGGCATAACTTCCGTTCATGGGAATCTTGAAAACCATCACGGCCACGGTCATGACGATACCTAATTCCACATAGGAGAGAATGAGGAAAGGAACCAGTTTGCCGATCAGCAGCTGGTGTTTCTTCAAGGGTGTGACCAGGAGCTGTTCCAGCGTGCCGATCTCCTTTTCTTTCACCAGGCTCAGTCCGGAAAGCATCATCGGCAGGATGGTGAGCAGCACCACGACGATGGCCGGGACCACGAACTGTTGGCTGCTCAAATCCGGATTGTACCACATCCGCTCTTCCATGACGGCCAGATGCGGTTCGCCGGCAGAAGATCGATTCTGCGGCTGCTGGACATAATCGATGCCGAAATCCATGAGGATATTCAGGGCGTATGATAAGGCCACACCGGCCGTGTTGCCGTCGACGCCATCGGCGACCACGCCGATCTGAGGATCCAGATGGCGAAGCAGGTCGCCGCTGAAATCCGGCGGGATGACCAGGGCCATCTGTGTTCGCCATCCGCGCATCCGTTCCCTGATCTGATGCAGATCGGACGTACGGCCGACCACATCGAATTGTTCGGTGTGCGAGAAGGCTTCCACGATCTCCTGGCTGACCATACTTCCATCCAGGTCGACAACCAGCAGACTGACATGCTTGACCTCGGTGGTGATGGCGAAAGACAGAATCAGCAGCTGGATGATGGGCGAGACGAAGACGATCCCCAGCATGGCCCGGTCACGAAACACCTGGCGGAATTCCTTGCCGATGAGATAGCCGATTCGGCGCATCTTACTTCTCCAGGGTCATGCTGAACTTGCGTACGGATATAGTCAAAAGAACCAGCGCCGTGAAGGTGAGGAATAGCGTCGGCCGCAGAAGCTGATGGAACTCGCTGCCCTTGAGCATGATCCCCCGCACGATGAGCAGAAAATACCGCGCCGGGACCAGATAGGTGACAGCCTGCAGGGCCTTGGGCATCGAGGCGATGGGAAAGATCAGGCCGGAGAGCATCATCGTCGGCAGCAGCGTAACGATCTGCGCCGCCATCATGGCCACCTGCTGTGTGCGCGCCCAGGTTGAGATCATCAGCCCGAGGCTGAGAGCGGTGAAAAGATACATGGTCATCAGAAGGAGCAACAGGATCGCGCTGCCCCTGAAGGGGACATGAAAGACGATCAGCCCGATGAGCAGGATCAGGGCGGCATCGAGAAAGGCCAGTACCATGTAGGGTAGCACCTTGCCGATGATGATCTGGTACGGGCGCACGGGAGAGACCAGGATCTGTTCCATGGTGCCCGTTTCCTTCTCCCGGGCGATGGTGATGCTGGTCAGCAGTGCGGAGATCATGATCAGAATCATGGCGATCAGACCGGGGACGAAGAAGTAGGAGCTTTTCAGGTCCGGGTTGAACAGGATGGTGCTGCGCAGATCGAAGGGCAGCGGGATCCGGGCGCCACGACCGGCGTTGTAGTCCGCGATCACCTGGTTGCAGTAATTCTTGATCAGCGTGGCCGCGTTGGCATCGGAGGCATCGATAAGAAACTGTACCGGTGCGGTGGCCCCGGTGCGCAGCTGCCGGTCGAAATCGGCGGGGATGATCATGGCGGCTCTGGCGCGTCGCAGTTTAAACAGGTCCTCGAGCTGCGAAATCGTCCCCTCATAGTGGAAAGGATGAAAGAAGGTGCTGCCCCGAAATTGCTCCATCAGATGGCGGGATTCCGTGGATTGGGCGTCGTCGATGACGGCCAGGTCGACGCGTTGGATCTCCATATTCAGGGCATAGCCGAATATGAGCAGCTGGGCCACGGGCATCAGGAAGAGGATCATCAGGGTGCGGACATCATAGATGATGTGGAAGAACTCCTTGCGCGCGATGGCCAGAATACGGCTTCTCAGAATCTTCATGGCATTATTCTTGTTGCTTTCTTGCCAGGGTGACGAAGACGTCCTGCATGGTCTGCTTTCCATAGGTCTTCTTCAGCCCGCCGGGCGTATCCAGGGCGATGATCCGGCCGGTATCCATGATCGAGACGCGATGACAATATTCGGCCTCCTCCATGAAATGTGTGGTGACCAGCACGGTGGTTCCGCCCGTTGCCGTCTGCGAGATGAAATCCCAGAACGTCCGCCGCGCTTTGGGGTCCACGCCGGAGGTGGGCTCGTCGAGAAACAGGATCAGCGGGCTGTGCAGCATGGCGCAGGCCAGAGCCAGGCGCTGTTTGAATCCCAGGGGCAGATCGGCCGCCAGGGCGCGGGTGTATCTCTCCAGCCCGATGGTGGCCACCACTTCCTCCAGCCGGTCTTGAATCTGCCGGCGGTTCAATCCGTATATGCCGCCGTAGAAGATGATATTTTCCGCCACGGTCAGGTCCGCATAGAGGGAGAACTTCTGGCTCATGTAGCCTATGTTTTGTTTGATCTGCTCGCTCTGGCGATAGACATCCAGCCCGGCCACGATAGCCCGGCCGGACGAAGGCCGGAGGAGCCCGCAGAGCATGCGGATCAGCGTCGTCTTTCCGGCCCCATTGGCTCCTAAAAACCCGAAGATCTCCCCCTGCCGGACGGCGATGCTCACCCGGTCGACGGCCACAAACCGGCCGAATGTGCGGGTCAGCCCCTCCGTCTGGATCGATAGGGAGGCATCGTTCATTTCGTCTCCCCGCTGTATTCCATGAAGACGTCCTCCATGCTCGGCTGGCGCGGCTCCCAGCCCTGCAGGTTTTCCTCTGAATCCCCTTGCCATACCATCCAGTCATGTTCGTCGGGCTGCTGCTGGAAACTGATGTGAACGGCATCGCCGAAGAGCTGTGTGGTATGCACCTGCGGCAACTCGGCGAAGAACCGCCTCAGGGCGCGCACATCGCGGCCGTGTACCCGGTAGAGCGGGTAGCGGAAACCGGCTTTGATCTCTTCCGGCGTACCGGAAACGATGATCCTACCCCGGTGCATCAGGGCCACCCGGTCGCACTGGTCGGCCTCATCCATATAAGCCGTGGACACCAGTATGGTCTTGCCCTCCCCCTGGATGGAATGCAAGATCTCCCAGAATTCCTGCCGCGAGAGAGGATCGACGCCGACAGTGGGCTCATCGAGAATCAGAACCTCCGGCGTATGGATCAGGGCACAGGAGAGGGCCAGCTTCTGCTTCATGCCGCCGGACAGGGCGCCGGCCTTGCGCTTTTTGAAAGGTGCCAGCCGGGAGAAACCATATAACCGTTCCATGCGTTCCTGCCGTTCACCTTCCGGAACCTGAAACAGATCGGCGAAAAAGCGCAAGTTCTGTTCTACGGACAGATCCTGGTAGAGGGAAAACCGCTGGGGCATGTATCCCAGCCGGGAGCGGATGGAGACGATCTGCCGGCGGCCGTCCAGGCTTGACACCATGATGTTGCCGCTGTCAGGGGCGATCAGGGTGCAGATGATTCTCATCAGAGTCGTTTTTCCGGCCCCGTCCGGCCCGATGATACCGAACAGCTCCTTTTCCTGAACGGACAGGGACACTTCTTTCAATACCACCGCCTGGCCATAGGTCTTGACCACTTGATCGATCTCGATGGCATTCATGAAGACCAACCGTTATTTCCAGGTGAGCTCACAGGATCACCTCCACAGGCATGCCGTGTTTCAGCACCCGTTGGGGATTCGGCACGGTCACCTTGACGGCATAGACCAGTGAGGTGCGAGTTTCCGGAGTGAGGATCGTTTTCGGCGTGAACTCGGCCTTCGGGCTGATCCAGCTGACCCGGCCGGGCAGGTCCTCGGACAGGCCGTCCACACGGATCCTCACCGGCTGGCCGGGCTTGACCTCCGGCAGCATCTCCTCCGGAATATAGATCTTCGCATCCAGTTCGCTGATATGGACCAGTTCCAGGATGGGCTGCAGGGCCGGTACGGCTTCACCCATCTCATAGTATCGCGAGGCCACCAGGCCGTCGGTCGGGGCGATGATGAGCGCATCGGAGATCTTTTTGCGTATCGAGCCCAGCTGCGCCTCTAATTGTTTCCGCCGGGCCTGCAGGATCTGGATCTGGTTCTGTGCCGATGTAACCGCCGATTGAACCTGCTGCAGCTGGTTGTCCAGATCGTCCAGGTTTTGCTCCGGTGTGGCCTGGTCTTCAAACAGGGTCTTGACCCGCTTGTGTTTGAGCTGAACATAATCCAGGTCAGCCTCGGCTCGATCCAGATTCGTCCGGGATATCTTCTCTTGAACCAGCAGCTCCTCTTGAGAAGCCTGGACCTGCTGGAACTGTAGCGCTAACTCGATCGTGTCGATGATGGCCAGGGAATCGCCGGCAGCCACCTCCTGTCCGGTGTCGACGAACATGGCCACGATTTTCCCGCCGGTGAGGGCCGGAACGTGTATGGATGTGCCTTCCAGGACGGTTGTGTAGATATTGTGTTGTGACCGTGCCCTGCAGCTCAGGATGAGGGGGAGAAATAAAACAGCGGTGAGCAGAAACGTTTTTTTCATGTTGCCTCCCGATAAGATGTGACCGGGGCGCTGTTATGATCTATCCTTGAATTTCTCCATGGCCGCTTTAAGTCGTTCCCTGGCCGGGGGCGCATACCAGCACTCCACGAAACGCCGCTCGCGCTCATCCAGATGGGCCAGGATCTCGGCTTTCACCGGCTCGGTGCGGTTGCGCTTGATCAGGGCGAAGGCCTCGGGAGAGGAGGCGCTGAGTGCCTGGACTTTCTCGATCGCCCCGGGGAGCACCTCTTTCAGGGGCATGATCCGGTCCACCAGGCCCCGTTCGAGCAGATCCGGGCCGCCGTAGAACTCCCCGCCGTCCATCACCTCGCGGGCCCGGCGCCACCCGACCAGGTGTCGCAGGATCCGGTCGGCCGGATAGGGAACGGGGACGCCCAGTTTGATCTCGTTGAGGCCGATGAGTTTTTTGCCCTCGGCGATGAACCGGTAATCACAGCACAGGGTCAGGATGCAGCCCCCGGCGACGGCATGGCCGGTGACGGCCGCCACCACCGGTTTGGGAAAGGTGAACAGCTCTATGCAGAGCCGGTTGAAGGCCCGGTAGAAGATGGTGAACTCGCTCCGCGTCAGGGGGAACAGCAGGGGGATGTCCAGGCCGATGGAGAAAAACTTGTCGTTGGCGCTGGTCAGGACCAGACCGCGGATATCGGGATTCTCCCCGGCCTGCCGCAGCGTCTCGGAGAGCTCATTGATCAGCTCCATATCGATGGCGTTGGTGATGTCTTGGGAGAGCTTGACGATGATGACGCCCCGGTGATCGCCGGTCTGTATCGGACCCATTGAGATCGCTCCTGTGGACGTTGCCTCTTCAGCAGGATTCATGCCTTTTCGGCCGGGCCGGGTTTGCTCCGGAACAGCGCGGCCGACTCGTCGTCCATCAACACCCATATGGTGTAGATGCCCAGGGCGGTGCCGAACGGGATACTGAACAGGTTCAGGCAGCCCAGGATGAGGACCAGGATCCGGGACCAGGGGCGCCATTTCAACAGGCCGATGCCTCCGATGATACCGGGGGCGGCCAGAAAGATGAGCAGGAAAGCCAGCGCCGAACCCAGGGCCGAGGTGATCGCAAGGGCTTCATCGTCACCCGATAGAATGCCCCCACCGATCACCAGGCTGAACATAATCAGGGCGGTCAGTATCTGCATGGCGCCGAAAGCGATGTAGAGAGCGCCCAGCACAGTGATGTGTTTTTTCATCTTCTCTTCTCCTTATTCTGAGCCTGCCGGCCGTTGCCCCTGCGGGGACTTCCGATAATGGCCGGAACGTTCATACGATCATCCTTTCTTGACCTTCCGCAGCCGAATGAGCTTTGCTCTTGTCAATACGTCCAAATACTCCATGAAAAGCTTCAGATCCACCGGGCCGTACTCATGTTCCAGTTTTCGTTTGACCTCCAGGGCCGTTCGCCGGCCGTCGATGTAAAACAGGGGAATCTCCAGAAGGTGCTGTTTGTAAAGTTTGACGAACGTTTCCGCCAACCACCGGCGGTCCTTCTTGGCCGCCTTGTCCATCAGACCGATGATCGGGAAGGGCCCCTGGAACCGTCTTATGGGGATCAGGCTGTCTGCGCGGCGCTCCAGGGCGTTCTTGCGGCGGCGCAGTTTCGAGCCGTCTATTTTATGATCTTCGAGCGCCTGGTGATAGATCTCTTCCAACAGGCCATGGATCTCCTCCGCCTGCCAGCCGAGCAGCTCTCCCAGCTCATCGGATTTTTCTTTCACAGCGCGCCTGGTCCGGCCCCTCAGACCGTCGGCGCAGGAGGACAGCGCCGCCGTTTCCACCTCGAGCTCATGATCGATCTTCCCCTGGCGCTGATGATGGTCCTTGGAGAAACGGTGCCACCGGGAGAGGCCGTTCTTTCCCCGGGGCACGGCATCAAGGGCCTTTGCCAGCGACTCCTGCCCGGCGGCGGCCAGCCGCCGGCTGGCCGCCAGATAGTTTTCGGCCAGCAGGGACTCGCGCTCATCATCGGCCAGGTTCAGCAGGTTGAAGGAAAAGATCAGGGTCGCCGCGCCGACCCGTTCGAGAACGTTGGGATCGGTCTTGTCCAGCGTGTCCTCGCTGGTATGCCAGAAATGATCGGGGAGACTGCCCACATAGAGCCCCGGCACGCCGATGGTGGGATCGACGAAAGGCATGTGATCGGTGCCCCCGAAGTAGGGCTCGGTCTCCCAGCGGAACAGGCTGTCTTTTCGGAGCTTGGAAGGTCCGCCCCGGGCGGCTACCCATTGGAAGGCCCGGGCCAGCATCTCGCCGCTGAAATGCTGCTGGACTCCATGGGTGGAGCCCACCAGCAGGGTGCTGCCGCATTTGGCCTGGTCCTCGCCGACCATGTCCATGCTGACGACGCCCAGCATGTTCTTTGCCTGCCGGCGGTGGCGGTGGAGCCAGGGAACCGTCCCGCGCCATTCGGGGACGACCAAAAAGCGGAGGCTGCGTCGAAGTTTGGGCAACATTCTTTTTCTTTGCAGAACCCGCAGCGTCCGGGCCATCTCCGCCAGCAGGGCGCAGCCGGAGGCGTTGTCGTTGGCCGAGGGCTTGGGGTGGCAGATGTGGGCCACCAGGATAAGCTCCTCCCTGGACCGTTCGGTTCCGCGGATGAGGCCGGAAAGAGCCCGATAATGTCCGCTCCGGTAGCGCGCCTTGACGCTGGCGAACAGCCGCAGAGGGGTGCGCTCTCTGTCGGCCCGGTGGAGCGCATTGCGAAGCTGCCCGTACTGCCGCTGGGACAGGGCGAATCCGAAAAAAGGGTGCTCCCTGGCGGCCGGCATGGATACGCCGGAGGCGGTGATCTTGTCGGGGTGGTCGGGATCGGCGGCGGGATTTTGAGCGATCAGCATGCCGGCGGCTCCGCGCTTGACCACTGCCTGCAGATGCACCAGGAAGGGATTCCCGCGGGCCAGCACCAGACGTCCCCGGACTCGTTTTCCGGCACGGGCGTAATCCTCTGGCGTCTCGCCCCGTCCCACGTCCACCAGTTCGCCCTCCCAGCCCCGGGGACCTGTTGAGCTGGCTCCGCCCAGCAGGGCGATGGGCGATTCCGAGAAACGGGCGATGATCTTTCGCTCCGGCTCCGGTGAGATAATGGACAGATGGGCGTCCTGTTCCTCCCAGATGGAGGGCATGTCCCAGCTCCAGTAGCTGCGGCCGGGGCCGACGGGAAATCGCTCGATCCTGACCTCCTCCAGTCCGGCCGCCGTGAAGCGGTCGCGGATCAGCTCCATAGCCTGGAGGATCTCTCGTCCCCCGGCCATCCGGTGAAAGGCGATCAGCCTGGCAATAAGATCCTGGGCTCCGGGCCCCGAGATCTCACGGTAGATGGCTTGTTTTTGTTCACTTGTCAGCACGATGGCCTCCCGTGTTTCACTTCATAGGGACTATACGGATTTCTTCAGCGGGATGTTGCTCGGGTTCCCGTATTGCCTGACGGCCTCGAAGACGGCGATCCCGAAGGCCACGGCCACGTTGACCGAGTTCTTGAATCCAAACATGGGAATTTCGACGATCTCGTCGGCCATCTCCAGCACCTCCCGGGAGATGCCCAGGGCTTCGTTGCCCACCACCAGGCAGAGGGGATTGGGATAGCCGATCTCGTGGAACGGCCTGCTGATGTCGGTGACCTCCAGACAGACGATCTGACGGCCCTCGGATCTGCTTTTTTCGACGGCCTCCACCGAGGATGAGATATATTCCCAGGAGACGTAATCCAGGGTTCCCATGGCGGTCTTGATGACCTTTGGATTCGGGGGGTGAGCCGTGATGCCGCAGAAGACGACCTTCTCGATGCGGGCGCAGTCGGCGGTGCGGACGATCGAGCCGACGTTGAAGGCGCTGCGAAGATTGTCCAGTATCACCGTAATGGGATGCCGGGGAAGGCGGTGAAACTCCTCCGGCGTGAGAGGGGAATCGTGAGTCTTGATGTGGAAGTTGGTCTCCATCATGGTTTCACCCTCTGATCGAGCCGGCGGGATAGCGTGGCCATGTCGCCCGGCGACCAGCCCAGAGCGTGGCGCCAGACTCGGTCGCTCTCCATGCACAGGTAGACGAAGACATCGGGATCATGCTCCTTGATCCAGGAGTTCAGCTTTTTGAACAGGTTCGTCCTGATGGGCCGGAAATAACGGGGCTTGCCGTCCTTTCCGGGGAACAGCTCTCCCAGGATGATGTCGCTGTCGGGATGGCGCCGGCGGATGATATCCTCCAGGGTGGGGGGATACCGCAGGGCTCCCAGGCTGATCCAGGCGATGGATCGAGGATCCACGTGCTCGAAGACGGCCTCGACCACCCGGCGGTAGCTTGCCTCCCAGCCGGGAAAATCGATCACCGGGTCGAAGTGAAATCCGATTCGATAGCCGGCCTCTTCACAACGCCGGGCCGCCCGCAGGCGCTCGGCGACGGGCGGAGCGCCGTGCTCCTCGCGCCGGACGACCTGGTCGGCATTGAGCGACCAGGAGACCACCGTCCGGCCGCCGTGGTCGAGGCCGAGCAGCTCTTCGATATGCGTCGTCTTGGTCTTCAGCTCCAGGATGGCGTTGGTCCGGCTGGAGAAAAACGGGACCAGCAGCCGGGCATGGCCCAGGATGGGGTCCAGGCTGAGGCTGTCGGCCAACTCCCCGGTCCCCAGGCGATAGAAATCGTCCTCTCCGGAGGAGAGAAAGGTCTCCAGCTGGGCCGTCAGATCATCGGTGTTGGCATAGCCGGTCACCAGGGGGTTGGTCAGGTAGCCCTGCAGGATGCAGTAAGAGCAATCCAGAGGA
>CAZOYL010000080.1:0-12137 GCA_964584035.1 uncultured Gemmatimonadota bacterium
AGCCGGTCCACAAGGTGACCATCGTCCCCCGGGGGCGCAGCCTGGGCGTGACCCATCTGCTGCCCAAGGATGAAAAACACAGCTGGTCCAAGGAGTATCTCGAAGATCTTATCGCCGTCAAGCTGGGCGGACGGGTCGCAGAGAAGATCGTTTTCAGCCATTTTACCACCGGCGCCGGGGGGGATATCGAGGATGTCACTGGCTGGGCCCGAAGCATGGTCTGTGAATGGGGTATGAGCGAGCGGCTGGGGCCGGTCACGTTCGGGAAAAAGCAAGAGGAGATCTTCCTCGGCCGGGAGATCTCCAAACATCGCGATTACAGCGAGGAAACGGCCATTCTCATCGATGAAGAGGTCAAAGGTATCGTGGAAGCTCAGGAGCGCCGGGTGGAGGGGCTGCTGAGAGCCAACGCGGACAAACTGCATCGCCTGGCCAAGGCCTTGTTGGAACGGGAGGTGCTGGACAGCGTGGAGATCGACGACGTCCTTCAAACGCAAAAACCCCGTCCCCACCGGCCGCGGCGCAGATCCCCCCGGAGACCGCGCGGAAATTCCGGTTATGGCAGAAAAGTCGAACCGCATCCCTCGAAAAAGACGATGCCGTCGAAGGAAGGAACCCGGCGAACATGGACAGGGCCCGGATCGAAGAAGCCGTCGAGCGACTCTTAGAAGCCATTGGAGAGGATCCCCGCCGAGAGGGCCTGGAGGATACTCCCCGCAGGGTCGCGGACATGTGTCAGGAGATTTTCGCGGGAATTTCTGCCGATCCCCGGGAGCAGTTGCGGGTTTTTACCACCCGGAATCAGGACGAGATGATCCTGGTGCGCGACATTCCCTTTTACTCCATGTGCGAACATCATCTGCTGCCCTTCTTCGGTTCCGCTCACCTGGCCTATATTCCCGATCATGACCGGGTGACCGGATTCAGCCATCTGGTCAGGGTGGTGGATGCCATGTCCCGGCGGCCGCAGCTTCAGGAACGGCTGACCACCGATATCGCCGATATCATCATGGAGGTCCTTGAACCCAAGGGTGTGCTGGTCGTCATCGAGGCGGAACACCTCTGCATGACCATGAGAGGAGTGAAAAAACTCGGCTCCGTGACCATCACCTCGGCCATGCGGGGGGTGATGAGAAGAGAGGCCACCCGGGCGGAGGCGTTTTCTCTGATCAAAGGCCAGAAATGAATCCACCCCTTTTATAAACATCCATGTCCCATCCGATCGTTCGCTTCGTCCATCTGCCAGATTTACCTCAGGCCATCGCCGAGCTCAAGCGCATCGGAGCCGATCCCCGATCCTGGGAGATCATGGCGCCGAAGGCTCTTTTCCGGACGGTCAGGGTCTCGGCTGTGCCCTTTCCGGCGGCCACGATTCTCAAGCAGGAGATGTTATCTCTCGGCGGTGAGGCGGCCGTGGCCCGCGGTGTTCTCACGGCCCGGACGAAACGATCCGCCGTGCTGCTGATGGGAACCCTGGCTCAGCTGAGGAAGTTGACGGTCAAGATCAGGGAGCAGCCTTTCGGCCTGGCCGGCCTGTCCGAAAAACTCGCTTACCTGCTGGATGCCGCCGAGCCCATCGGCCGGCCGTCATTGAAATGCCGGCGACTGGAATTGCCCGTCAACGAGCGGCCCATCATCATGGGCGTGCTCAACGTGACCCCCGATTCTTTCTCCGACGGCGGCCGTTACCATACTCTGGAGGCGGCTCTTGACAGGGCTCGGCGGATGGTCGCGGAGGGGGCCGATATTGTCGACGTGGGTGGTGAATCCACACGGCCCGGGGCCCGGCCGGTCGAATTGAAGGAGGAGCTGCGCCGTGTCATCCCGGTGGTGGAGCGGCTCTGCGATGAGCTCAGCGTGCCCATCTCCATCGACACGTACAAGTCCGAAGTGGCCCGTCAGGCGCTGAAAGCCGGGGCTCATATGGTCAATGACATCAGCGCGCTGAGATTCGATGCGAACATGCCCCGCCTGGTGGCCCGCACCGGGGCCGGTCTGGTCCTGATGCACATGAAGGGCACGCCGCGCAGCATGCAGCGAAAGCCCCGCTACGACGATACCATCTCTGAAATCTACCGGTTTCTGGACCGACAGGTCCGCCGGGCGGTCGAGGCCGGCCTTGCCAGGGATCATCTGGTGCTCGATCCGGGGATCGGATTCGGCAAGCGGGTTCACGATAATCTGCTCATCCTAAATCGATTAGATGAGTTCTTGGGACTTGGCCTGCCCCTCCTGGTGGGCGTCTCGCGGAAATCTTTCATCGGCCAGGTGCTGGATCTGCCGGTGGACGACCGCCTGGAGGGTACCGCTGCGGCCTTAGCCCTGGCCGTGGCCAGGGGGGCCAGTATCCTGCGCGTGCACGATGTCCGAGCCATGGTCCGGGTCGCTCGCATGGCCCGGGCCGTCACCGAAATGACCGCCTGAGGCGTGAGAGGATGCCGTGAATCTGTTTCGAATCGCTTTTGTCAATGTGGGCCTCTCCGATCTGATCGATGTCGCCGCCGTGGCCTTCATCTTCTACAAGCTTCTGATGCTCATGAAGGGCACTCGGGCGGTCCAGATGCTCACCGGGCTGTTTCTCCTGTTTCTGGCATCCTTCGCCGCCTTCTGGCTGCAATTGGACGCCCTGCGCTGGCTGATCTCCAATGTGGCGCCCGTCGGCGTCATCGCCATCGTGGTGGTGTTTCAGCCCGAGTTGCGCCGGGCTCTGGCCAAGCTGGGTCAAAGTTCTCTGTTGCGCGGATTTTTGCGGGAGGAGGAGCTGAACACGCTGGATGAGGTGGTGTCGGCCACCCAGCGGCTGTCCCAGATGAAGCTGGGCGGTTTGATCGTTTTGGAGCGGGTGGTGGGCTTGAAAAGTTATGTGGAAACGGGAAAGCTGATCAATGCCACCGTTTCCTCCGACCTGATCACCACCATCTTCACGGCTCCCTCGCCGCTCCACGACGGCGCCGTGATCATCCGCAGGTCCCTCCTGGTCGCGGCCCGCTGTGCGCTTCCCCTGACCCAAAATCCCAGGTACCGGCGGGTGCTGGGCATGCGCCATCAGGCCGCTGTCGGCATCACCGAGGAGACCGACGCCGTGGTGGTGGTCGTTTCCGAGGAGACCGGGGCCATTTCCCTGGCTCATGGCGGCCGGTTGCTTCGCAAGCTGGATGCCAGGACTCTACGGGAGACCCTGATCGATCTGTTCGGTGAGGGCAAGACCGAGAAAGCCGCCTGATGTTCATCGATCAAGCCCACATCACCGTCCGCGGAGGCGGGGGGGGTCATGGCTGCGTCAGCTTCCGGCGAGAGAAGTTCGTCCCCCGGGGCGGTCCCGACGGCGGGGACGGCGGAGACGGCGGCAGCGTGGTGCTGGTGGCCGATGAAAACATCAACACCCTGCTGACCTTCCGGCGTCGCCGCAGGTTTGAAGCCCCCCGGGGAGATCATGGCCAGGGAAGCAACAAACATGGCCGGTCGGGGAGCGATATTCAGATTCTCGTGCCCGTGGGAACCATCGTCAGAGATCGGTCTTCCGGGCGCCAGCTGGCCGATCTGGTTCATCCCGGCCAGCGCATCGTCGTGGCTCGCGGGGGCCGGGGAGGGCGCGGCAATGCCCGTTTTGCCACGGCCACCCATCAGGCGCCCCGGGAGGTCGAGAAGGGTCGGCCGGGAGAGGAACTGGATCTGGATCTGGAGCTGAAGCTGCTGGCCGACATCGGCCTGGTGGGATTACCCAACAGCGGGAAATCGACACTTCTGTCGCGGCTTTCGGCGGCCCGCCCCAAGATCGCGGACTATCCCTTCACCACGCTGGAGCCGCATCTCGGCGTCGTCCCCGTGGGGGACTACCGGCAGGTCCTGATGGCCGATATCCCCGGGCTGATTTCCGGCGCTCACCGAGGAAAAGGCCTGGGACTGCAATTTCTCCGGCACATCGAGCGGACCCGGATGCTGGTGTTCCTGCTGGATATCACCGGCGCCGATCCGGCGGGCGATCTCCGGATTCTTCGCCAGGAGCTGTCCCGGTTCAGCCCGGCGCTGCTGTCCAAGCCCTCCATCGTGTGCCTCAATAAGGTCGACGTCTGGCCCCCGGATCGCCCGCAGCCGTCCCTTCCCGGGGAAGAACAGGCCTCCTGCCTGGCGATTTCAGCGTTGACCGGGCGGGGCCTGGAACAGCTCAAGCGCTTGATCGATCGCCGGATCGGCGCCGTTTCCGCAGAGCAGACACATCCTTGACGGGGGAGACGCCTGGCATGCCTCATAGTTTGGGCAACGGTTTTCGCCTCACCCTGGATTCCGGAAAGGGCCGTCAGACGGTTCCCGAAGGGCGCCAGGGCACCGATCAGATCGCCCGGCTGGTCGACCTGATCGGCAATGAGCAATTCTCCATTCGCGTGGCCGCCACCAAGGAGCTGATCGAACTGGGCCCGCCGGCCGTGCCGGCTCTGCTGTCCGCTCTTCGGGAAGGTCTGTGGTTCACGCGCGAGTGCGCCGCCCAGGTGTTGGGCCGGGTCGGCGGAGTGGAGGCCATCGGGCCGTTACTGGAACGCCTTCAGGATGAAAATATCGGCGTGCGGCGATCGGCCGTGCAGGCTCTTTCGACGATCACCGAGAGAGACGGTCCCGACCGGGTGGGGGAGGCCGTCGCCGGACTGGAGCGCCGCCGCGCCGCCGCCGCTCTGGACACCATTCGAAGAGCCAATCCCCTGACGGGGCGACGGCTCGATGAATATCTGGGCGACCATCACGGCGCTCTTCATGTCAAAGAAACCCGGGCGGAGCTCGAAGGACACCCATCCTCTGTGAATGACAGCGATCTTTTCCCTGTCGGGAGCGGATTTCGGTCCCTGTGGGAGAGATTTCGCCGGTATTTCCTGTCGAGGAGCTGACCCCGCCGATGCAACCTGATCTTGATTCCTGGCAGCGCCTTGGCGCGGCGGCAGGGATCGGCCCGGTTCTTTTTCGTCAATTGGTATCGCACTTTGGATCGCCGGGCCGGGTACTTCAGGCCTCCACCAGAGAGCTCTGCGGCCGGCCCGGCATCGATGCCGGAAGGGCCGCGGCCATCCGCCGGGCCGCACACACTCCCCTGAAGCACGGCTGGCGTTCTCATCTCGGACGGCTGCGGGCCGCTGTTTGTACCTATTGGGATCGATCCTATCCCCAAAGGCTCCTGTCGATATACGATTATCCGCCCCTGCTGTATGTTCGCGGAACGATCCAACCGATCGATGAGCTGGCCTTCGCCGTGGTGGGCAGCCGTCAGGCCAGCCTCTATGGCCGCCGGGCGACTCGCCGCCTGGTCGCCGGCCTGGTTCGAAGGGGCATCACCGTGGTCAGCGGGCTGGCCCGGGGGATCGACACCGAAGCCCATATCGCCGCGCTGGGCTGCGGGGGGAGAACGATCGCGGTGTTGGGCTCCGGAATCGATGTCATCTACCCGAGGGAGAACCGGGCTCTGGCCGATCGAATCGCCGGCAGCGGCGCGATCGTCTCTGAGTTTGCGCCGGGGACCACCCCCGAGCCGGGATTTTTCCCCCGAAGAAACCGCATTATCAGCGGATTGAGCCTCGGCGTGGTGATCATCGAAGCCCGGGAGCGGAGCGGCGCCCTGATCACCGCTCGCTACGCCGCCGATCAGGGCCGGGAGGTGTACGCTGTCCCCGGGCCCATCGATCATCCGGGCAGTCTGGGGCCGCACCGCCTCATCCAGGACGGGGCCAAACTGGTCTGCGACGTCGAGGATATCTTCGAAGAGATCCCCGGATTGGGCCGGGCCGCCGGCGCGGACCGGGAAGAAGGCCCGAAGGTCGCCTTGACACCACAGGAGGGGGAGCTTTACGGGGCGCTCAGCGATGACCCCGTGGCCGTGGATGAGCTCATCGCTCGTCTTCAGTGGTCACCATCCACAGTGCTGACGGTCTTGTTTTCGTTGGAGGTCAAGGGTCTGGCCCGGCAGCTGGCCGGTAAACGGTTCGTCAAGAATTGATCGTTTTCCCCGGTCAAACCTGAACGGAGTCGTGTGGATGACGCAAAAACTGCTCACCGTACAGAATAGACTGGGACTGCATGCCCGTCCCGCCGCTCTGGTGGTCGGCGAAGCCAGCAAGTACCGCAGCGAGATCGTTCTCAGCAAGGATGGTGTCGAGATCAATGCCAAGAGCATCATGGGCGTGATGATGCTGGCCGCGGAGATGGGCAGCCGCATCCTGGTGACCGCCTCCGGGGAAGATGAGCAGCAGGCCGTGGAGGCCATCGAAACGCTGTTCGCCGCCAAGTTCGATGAGGACTGAGGCCCGACCCGCTCACAGTGCCGCACAGGGATTATTCTCATGGCCAGGACAGAAGAAAAAAAATCGGTTGTTCTGAAAGGGATTCCCGTCTCGCCGGGCATCGCCATCGGATTGGCTTTTTTACTGCACCGCGACGATCTGCAGGTTGAGCCGGAGCCGATCGCAGCCGATGCGGTCGAGGAGGAGGTGGAGAAGTTCAAAAGGGCCGTCGAGCAGACCAAGGATGAGCTCCGCTCCATCCGGCGCCGTGTGGCCAAAAACCTGGGCGAGGAGCGAGCCCGGATTTTTGATGTGCAGCTGTTGATGCTCGACGACGTGATGGCCTTCGACGAGACCATCGAAGCCATCGTCTCGCGGCGGCTGAATGCTGAATTTCTCTTCGGGGAAAACCTCGACAAGGCTATCTCGGCCATGGAATCCTCCGACCAGGCCTATTTTCGCGAACGGGCCGCCGATATCCGTGATCTGGGTCGTCGGGTCCTTCATAATTTATTGGGACTAAAGCATTTAACGATATCCGGCATCCATTCCGAGGTGGTCGTGGTGAGCCCGGAGCTGAGCCCCACCGATACGGCCCAGATGCATCGTCAGAACATCCTGGGGTTTGCCACCGACATGGGCGGCCGGACCTCGCATGTGGCCATCATGGCGCGTTCTCTGGAGCTTCCGGCGGTGGTTGGCCTGCAGCACGCCACCCGATCGGTGGAGCATGGCGAGATGATCATTCTGGACGGTCACCGGGGGACCCTCACGATCCATCCCGATGAGCAGCTTTTAGAGAGATACCGGGACGAACAGATCCGCTATCGTCAATGGGCTTCGGAGCTGGAAACCCTCCGCGACCTGCCCCCGGAGACTCTGGATCATCAGACCATCCGGCTGGCCGCCAACATCGAGTTTCCCGGCGAAGCCGATTCCGCCCGGGCGCACGGGGCCAGGGGTATCGGCCTGTACCGCACAGAATTTCTCTATTTAGGCCGTTCCGATCTGCCCTCCGAGGAGGAACAGTATCAGGCCTACCGGGCCATCGCCGAGAAAATGCTGCCGGATGGTGTGGGCATACGGACGTTCGACCTGGGCGGCGATAAATTTGCCATGTTCGGAGAAACTCATGCTGAGGCCAATCCCTTCCTGGGCCGCCGGGCCATCCGTCTGTGTCTGGATCACCCCGATGTTTTCACGGCCCAGCTGACGGCCATTCTCAGGGCCAGCGCCAGTGGAAATCTGAAGATCATCTTCCCCATGATCTCGGGAGTGGACCAGCTTCGCAAGGCCAGGGAAATGATTCGTCAGGTTCAGACCGATCTGAAAGCCCGGGGGATACCTTACGATGAAAAGATCCCCATCGGGGTCATGATAGAGGTGCCGGCGGCCGTTCTGGTGGCCGATTCTTTGGCCCGGGAGGCCGATTTCTTCAGCATCGGGACCAACGATCTGGTGCAGTACACCCTGGCCGTGGACCGCGGCAACGAACAGGTAGCCGATCTGTTCGAGCCCTACCATCCGGCCGTGATCAGACTGGTCAGGGAGGTGGTGGAGGTGGGCCACCGGGCACACATTCCGGTGTCCATCTGCGGAGAACTGTGCGCCGAGCCTCTGGCGACCATGCTCCTGCTGGGCCTGGGCCTGGATGAGTTCAGCATGAGCTCCATCTCCATACCGCTGATCAAAAAGATCATTCGCTCCGTGACCATGTCGGAAGCTCGCCAGATGGCCAACGAGGTGCTCCGGATGGAGACCTCCGATCAGATCAAGGCCTTCTTGAAAGAGCGGATCCGGCAGCTGGATCCGGAGTTTTTAACCACGGTGACGGCCTGATCCGTCTGACCGGGGAGATGAACCGTGGACTATACGCTGTCCCCAGATCAGATTCGTCGATTGGACCACTCGGCCTATCTGGATCTGCTGATGACCTTTCCCCGGCAGCTTGTCCGGGCCGGTCAGATCGTGGCGGAGGCGACCATCGACCGACCGGCCAGGCCGATCAATAAGGTGCTGGTGGCCGGGATGGGAGGCTCGGCCATCGGGGGGGATCTGCTGCGAACCTATCTGCTCGACGATCTGTCCGTTCCCCTCCTGGTCCATCGTGATTATTCCCTGCCGCCTTTCGTGGATGCCGATACGCTGGTGCTCCTGTCCAGTTACTCGGGCGAAACCGAGGAAACCCTGTCGGCCTGTGAACGGGCCCTGCAGAACAAGTCCCTTATCGTGGCCATCGCCAGCGGGGGAAGCCTGGCCGAACGGGCCACCCGGGAGGGTTTCCCGCTGATTCGCATCCCCGGGGGACTGCCGCCCCGGGCGGCCGTTGGATATTCCTTTGTGGCCCTGCTGGGCTGCCTGGTGAAGATCGGATTGGTGAACGATCGCGCGGCCGACCTGGAGGAAACGGTTGAACTCCTGGAGCGCCAAAAGAGCTCTTACGGGATCGAGGCGGAGGCCCCGGAGAATCTTGCCAAGCAATTGGCCGCCAATCTGTTCGGGAAATTCCCCGTTCTCTATGCCTGGGCCCGGCCATACGGGGCCGTGGCCGCCCGGTGGCGCGGCCAGCTGGCCGAGCTGGGCAAACAGCTATCCAGTCATCATCTCCTCCCGGAGATGAACCACAACGAGATAGCCGGCTGGCAGCATCCCGCCGGAATTTTATCGCAGGCCGTGGTGGTGCTGTTGAGAGACCGGGATGAACCGGAGCGCATCCGCCGGCGGATGGTTCTCACGGGAAGATTTCTGGCCTCCCGGGCGGACCGGGTTGTGGACGTCTGGGCCAGCGGGCGGTCTCTTCTGGCCCGGTTGTTTTCCCTGGTCTACTTAGGGGATTTCGTGGGCTATTACCTGGCCGCCCTGAACGGCGTCGATCCCACCCCTATCGAGAGCATCGAGCAGTTTAAGAGCCGGTTGGCCGGCGAGGATATCTGACCGGCCCTTAGGAGAGGAGGAAGTTGGTGAAGGCGATCATCCCAGCAGCGGGCGTCGGTACTCGCCTGCGACCTCACACTCATACTCTGCCGAAAGCGCTTCTGCACGTGGCCGGGAAGCCCATTCTGGCTCATATCCTCGACCAGCTGATGGAACTGGACGTCCAGGAAGTCGTCATCGTCGTTGGCATTCTGGGTGAAAAGATCGAGGCCTTCGTTCGGGAGCACTATCCGGTGAAGGCCACCTTCGTGGAGCAGAAGGAGCGTTTGGGCCTGGGCCATTCCATCTATGTGGCCCTGGAGACGATTGAGCCGGCTCCGTCGATGATCGTTTACGGGGACACCATCTTCGAGGGTCAGATCGCCGATGGGATCGATTATACGGTGGATGGCTCCCTGGGTGTCAAAGAAGTGGATGATCCCCGCCGTTTCGGAACGGTGGAGCTGACCAACGGCCGGATCAGCCGTCTGGTGGAAAAACCCGATCGGCCCCGCTCCAACCTGGTGATCGTGGGGGTCAATTTTATCAACAACATCGAGTTGCTGCATGAGTGCCTGAAAAGGATCGTGGACCAGGGGATCCGGACGCGGGGCGAATACCAGCTGACCGACGCCTTTCAGCTGATGGTGGATGAGGGGGCTCATCTGACCACCTTTCCCCTGGAAGGCTGGTTCGATTGCGGCAAACCGGAAACGCTGCTGGCCACCAATCGGCATCTTCTGGAGAAGCTGCAGTATGACCGGCAGGTGGAGGGTTCTCTGATCAGACCGCCGGCCTACATATCCGACACCGCTCGGGTGGACAACTCCATTCTGGGACCCTATGTCTCCGTGGCTGATGGAGCCGTGATCAGCAATTCCATCGTCGAGGATGCCATCATCGCCGAGGGCGCCGAGGTGATCGATTGTCTCTTGAAAGGTTCCCTAGTCGGGAACAATGCTTTTGTTCAGGGAGGACTGACACAACTCAATATAGGGGATTCATCACAGATTCGTTTTGCAACCGTACCAACTCCACATCTTTCGGAGGGAGCAAAGTAAAATGGGAAAGCAGCTCTATACCTCAGAGTCCGTGACCGAGGGTCATCCCGATAAGGTCTGTGATCAAATCTCCGATGCCATTCTCGATGAGATTCTTCGGCAGGATCCCAACGGCCGGGTGGCCTGTGAGACCTTCATTACCGTGGGGTTGGTCATCGTCGGGGGGGAGATCACCACCAGTTGTTGGGTCGATGCCCACCAGCTGGTCCGAAAAGTGGTCGGAGAGATCGGCTACCGGCACCCCCGCTATGGCTTCGACGCCGCCACCTGCGCGATTCTCAACGCCATCGGAAAACAGTCGCCCGATATCGCCCAGGGGGTGGACCGGGGTGGCGCCGGCGATCAGGGGCTGATGGTCGGGTTCGCCTGCCGGGAAACGCCGGAGCTGATGCCCATGCCCATCATGCTGGCCCATCGTCTGACCCAAAGGCTGACGGCCGTGCGTAAGGAAAATATCCTGGATTTTCTGGGTCCCGATGGAAAATCCCAGGTAACGGTGGAATATCAGGACGGACGGCCGAAACGGGTGACCACCGTGATCCTGGCCTGTCAGCATACCAAAGAGGTCCTCGATAAGAGCGGGGAGCATATGGCTCCCGAGGCCATCGCCCTGATCGAGGAGAAGGTGGTTCGCGAGGCCATCGATCCGCAGCTGCTGGATGAGAACACCCAGATTTTGATCAATCGCACCGGCAAGTTCGTCATCGGCGGACCGCAGTCGGACACCGGCATGACCGGACGAAAGATCATCGTCGACACATACGGCGGTGCCGCGGCTCATGGCGGCGGCGCATTCTCCGGCAAGGATCCCACCAAGGTGGACCGCTCGGCCACTTACATGGCCCGCTACATCGCCAAAAATATCGTGGCGGCCGAACTGGCCGATCGGTGCACCCTGCAGCTGGCCTATGTGATCGGAGAGGCTCAGCCGGTCAGCGTCATGGTGTCCACCGATGGAACCGGATCCGTGTCCGACGACCGGTTGGTGGAACTGATCAGAAAGCACTTCGATCTGGCTCCCGGGGCGATCATCGACCGGCTCGACCTGCGCCGCCCGATCTATCGGATGACGGCGGCTTACGGGCATTTTGGGCGGGAGCTGCCGGAGTTTACCTGGGAAAAAATCGATGCGGCGGAGGAGTTGAAGAAGGGGCTGTGAGGGACATTGCCAGGCCATATGCCATATGATTGACGATGACCGAACCGATCAGAAGGGACATTCCATGAACGCTGATATCAAGGATGCCAAACTGGCCGAGCAGGGCCAGCTTCGTATCGAGTGGGCGGGAAGAAATATGCCCGTTCTGAGACAGATCAGGGAACGATTTATAAAAGAACAGCCGCTCAAGAACGTCACCATCGGGTGCTGCCTGCATGTCACCACCGAGACGGCCAATCTGGCCATCGCCCTGAAGGCCGGAGGAGCCCGGGTGGGCCTGTGCGCCTCCAATCCCCTGTCCACCCAGGATGATGTGGCCGCCAGTCTGGTGGAGCACGAGAAGATCCCGGTGTTCGCCATCAAAGGTGAGGATCACGATCGTTATTACCGGCACATCGCCAGCGTGCTGGACATGAAGCCCCGCATCACCATGGACGACGGTGCCGATCTGGTCTCTACCATTCTGACACACCGCCAGGAGCTGATCCCCGACATCCTGGGCGGCTCCGAGGAAACCACCACCGGCGTCGTCCGTCTGCGCAGCATGGAGCAGAAGGGCGTTTTAGCCTATCCGATCATCGCCGTCAACGACTCCGATACCAAACACCTGTTCGACAATCGCTACGGCACCGGCCAGAGCACCATCGATGGCATCCTCCGGGCCACCAACATTCTCCTGGCCGGCTCCACCTTCGTGGTCTGCGGGTACGGCTGGTGCGGCCGGGGCCTGGCCATGCGGGCCAA
>CAZOYL010000081.1:0-11952 GCA_964584035.1 uncultured Gemmatimonadota bacterium
GACCATGCCGCCGAACACCAGCATGACAATCCAAATAAAAAACAGTCCGGAAACTCGATAGACTTCGTTGGTAGGTACCGGGCGGCCATCCAGCAGGACGGTCGACACGGCCTTGGGAGGGGTTCTGAGGCGGAACACTTCACGCCGGATTAGCTTGATCAAAATGCTGACTCGCAGAACCTTGATACCCCCTCCCGTGGAACCCACACAGCCTCCGATGACCATCATGACCAGAAACAGCTGCCTGGCCACCTGCCCAAAAAACGGATGGGCGATATCTGTGGTTCCGAAACCGGTGGTGGTGATAATGGATACTGTTTGAAAGAAAATCTGGCGGACATTCTCTTCCAAACGTCTCCAGAACACCAAACCGTTAAACGGGTGCAGGCCACCGAGAGCATTGAGCGATATCACCCGTTCGATGAGGATCAAAACGACGAAACCGATGATAAAGGTCCACCAGAGCTTCATCTCCGAAGTATCCCAGAGCGCTCGACCTTCCCCCTTGAAAAAACGGTAATGGATGATGAAATTCGTTCCGCCCATTAGCATTCCCAGGATGAGGATGTATTCGATCCAGATGAAATGAGGATACCCGGTGAGATGAAAATGCCCGATGCTGGCGTCATAGGGGGAAAATCCGCCGGTGGACAGCGCGGTAAAACTATGACACAGGCTGTCGAAAAGCGACATGCCGGCCAGAAGAAGACTGACCAGGATAAAGATGGTAAATCCCCCATATATCGTCCATAAAATCCTCAGCGTATGAGCCAGTCCCGGTACCGGCCGGGTCATATCGATCTTGTGGCTTTCGGCTCCAAACAGACGATAAGCACCCTTTCTTCCAAAGGTCACCGCAAGAAAAAAGGTCAGGATCCCCAGACCGCCGAGCCATTGCGTAAAACTTCGCCAGAATAGAATGCTCTTTGGAATGTGTTCCAAACCGGTGAACATGGTGATACCGGTCGTGGTAAATCCGCTCATGGTCTCAAAAAATCCATCCAGATAGCTGGCTTTTATGGCAATAACAAAGGGAATGGCCCCGATCGCCGAGCAGAATAACCAGCCCAGAGCACAGATCAGCACAGCCTGCACTTCACCCAGGGTGCCGGATAAAAAGAACCTCTTGCAGAACAATCCCAAGGCGATGGCGGTGATGCTGGCCCCGAAAAAAGCCAGCAGGGTCTCAGGACCCTGCCAGATCTCACCATCCAGAATTACAACGATCACCGGCAACAGGAGAAGAACGCCGAGAAGTAGCAGGATCGAGCCTAGAAAATGAAATACGATGCTGAATGTTCGTACAGAATTTTTCATGGCTGATTATCGGACCTCCGCAGCGGGTCGAATACGGATCACCGGCGCTCTCAATAGGCTGCTGCCCATTCCGACTCATTTCTCTATGCCATATTTCCGCATTTTATACCGCAGGGCGCTTTCGCTCAGGCCCAATGCTCGGGCCGCCTTGAGCTGCACGGAACCGTGCTCTTGCAGAGCCCTCTCGATAAGTCCTCGCTCGACGCGACCCACTACCTCGGCCAGATGCGTCTGACCGGCCTGGAGATGAACGGTCAACTGCTGTTCCTCATAGTCGGTGACAGCGGGAACATAGTCAATGGGAAACGATTTTCCCTCGGCCATGACCACACCCCTTTGAACCACATTCTCCAGCTCTCTGACATTTCCGGGCCAGTGATGTTGCATGAAGGCCTCCATAACCTCTGGAGAAACGACCACCAGATCCCGTTCGTTCTCGCGGCAGTACTTCTGTATGAAATGATCCACCAGAAAGGGGATATCTTCTTTGCGGTCCCTGAGCGGCGGGATATTGATAGCCACGGTATTGAGTCGGTAAAAAAGATCTTTCCGGAATGTCTTTTGGGCAATAGCATCCTGAAGGTCCTGATTGGTGGCCGAAAGAATGCGGACATCCACATGAATGGTCTTGCTTCCCCCCACCCTTTCAAACTCTCTCTCCTGTAATACCCGAAGAACTTTGGCCTGGGTGGAAAGACTCATATCTCCTATTTCATCCAGAAAAATCGTGCCCTCGTCGGCCAGCTCGAATTTGCCCTTTCGGCTCTTTACTCCGGTAGCAACCCTTTCCTCGATCCCAAAAAGCTCGGATTCCAGTAAGCTCTCGGTGAGAGCCGCGCAGTTGACCTTGAGAAAAGACTGCTCTTTCCGGGGACTGGAATAATGTATCAATCGGGCCACCAATTCTTTTCCCGTACCGCTTTCCCCGAGTATCAGCACGTTGGCTTTTGCATGTGAAACGCGATCGATGATATTGAAAATTTCCTGCATGGCTTTACTGCTGCCGACGATATTCTCATGGTGGTATGGGGCGTTCATTTCGCCCTTTATTTATACGTTCTGCCCATGTTGCTCCTGGTACATTCTGGCATTTTCTATTGCCAGGGCGGTTAAATTTGAAAACGACTCTAAAAACGATACATCCCGAGAGGAGAAAATGCCCGGAACTGTACGGTTATCGAGATAGATCGTCCCGATCATCTGATCCTTGATGCTCAGCGGCACACAGAGAATAGACATGATGTTATACATGGTCACACTCTGCCATTGATTGAATTGTTTATCCTGTAGGGCATTGTCGACCACCATCGGCTTTCCATTACGGGCCACGTTCTTAATGGTGCTGCGGCTGATCTCCAGAGCATCCGAAAGGGTCTGTTTTTCCATACTGCGCGCGATCTTGATCTCAAGTTCATCCTGGTTCGGTTTGTAGAGTATCACCGCTCCCCGCTCGGCATGAAGCAGCTCGATGGCAAGATCTAAAACTTTTTCCAGCAACACATCGACATCACGAAGAGAATTGAGGATCTGACTCATGGTGTAGAGAGTGAATAATTCCGAGCTTTCCTGACGTTCCAGAGTGCTCTCAAGTTTCTGAAGTTGCTTCTGGATTTTCGACATATACCGTTTCACCCCCAATCTCTGGAAGATCATCAGAGCTTCGCGATAATACCGAATGGCTTGCCGTGTTTGATGTTCTCTCTGTTTGACGAGTCCGAGAAAGAAGTAGGTTTTGGCCAATTCATACCGTGCCTGAAGAGCCTGAGCATCCTCGACGGAGTGAAGCAGGAGCTTATCCGCCACTTGCCCGTGACCGGATAAAACCTCCACCATGCCCAACACCCGCCGAGCCTGGGCCTGAGCCAGAAGATTCCCCGCACGGGCGGCCTGAGCGAGCGCCTGCTCGCCATGCCGCCGGGCATGATCCACCTCACCACGGGCCAGCCACAGTTCCGAGAGGGCTACGTCGGCATAGAGGCAGCCCATTGGATCTTCGCGCTCCTGAAAACCTTTCCGGCTCGATGTCAGGTACTCCTGGGCTCGACGACCATGATCCTGATCGAGATGCAGGCGGCCCAGATTCAGCTCGGAATAGCAGATGCCCAGCTCATCGCCTATACGGCTGCGTATCCGGAGAGCCTTCTGATAGTTCTGCTCGGCCTCCTTCCACCGGCCTTTGAGGCGAGCAAGATCTCCAAGATTATCATAGGAACCGGCCAACCCATAGCGATCTTTCAGATTTTGACGGATTTTGAGAGCCGTCTCCTGACAACGGCGGGCCTCCTCCCAGACGCCCTGATGCATGTAAATAATACCCAGGTTGTTCAGGGTCAGGGCCAGACCATCCAGGTCGCCGATACGGTCCTTGATCGCCTGGCTCTGTTGATAGAAAAGTACGGCCTCCTCCCATTGTCCTGCTTCAGCATAAGCCATCGCCAAATTATGGCAGGCTTTAGCTTCACCAAAGACATCGGCCGTGGTTTTTCTCAAATGAAGTGACTCCTGAAAATGCTCCACGGCTCTGCTCATATGACCCTGAGCGAGGTGCGCCAGACCCAGATTGTCCAGGAGAGCGGCGATGCGATCCTGATCGCCCAGCTCCTGATACATCTTCAGCGAACGCTCATAATAGGCCTGCGCCTCTTCATAGCGACCCAGGGTCCAGGTCACTACGCCCAGGCTGTTGAATACCCTGGCAGTATCCGAACGATCCTGTTGCCAACGCAGCATTTTCAGCGCCCGGCCCAGCGTGTTCTCGGCCGCCCGATAGTCGGCCTTCATCCTCTGGGCCCAGCCTTTTTCAGCCAAAAGTCGCGCTCGCGGCAGACGGAAACCTTTCGATCCGGCCAGCTTGAGTCCCTCTTCCAGCACCTTAAGGGCCTCATCATAAAGGCTCTGCCGCCGAAAGAGGACGGCCTTCTTTAATAGTATTTCCAGACGTTGACGGGACCTGCCTTTTCCCAACCGCTGAAGAGCTTGGTCATAGGCCTGAAGACCCAGGTCATACTGCCCGGTCAGCGAACTGGCATCTCCCTGTCCTTCCAATATGGGAATCAGGGCCGTGGTGCGTTTAAGCTGTTTTCCAGCCTCCAGGGCCTGAGCGAATAGACACGCCGCCGTCTCCGGTTGCGAGGAGGCCAGGGCTTCCCGGGCAGCCAGTGAAGCATATCGCATCGCTTTGCCCCACCTCTGGCTGCGTCCGAAGTGTTCAGCCAAAGCGCGATGGTTCTGTTTCGATTCCGGCTGATTCTCCAAATGAAGCGCCAGACGATGATGCAGCCTTTTCCGGATGCCGGAAGACATCGAGTTGTAAAGATGTTCTCTCAGGCCCGGCCTCGAAAAGTGATACCGGGCTTCGGGTTCATCCTGATCTCGAGTTCTGATCAACCACCCCGCGTGAAGAGCCTCCGCAAGGTGTCGGAAAGGAGCCGTTCCGGTGGTTGACACGATGGGAGCGATATCTTCCGGCCGGAAAGACTCTCCGAATACGGCAGCGGCCTTCAAGATATCTCCCACACTATGATTGATGCTGCCGGCAAGCGGTTTATCGATATCCTTCAGAATCTCTGAATAATCAATTCTCTCCAGTTTCTCTCTCTGCAACAGCCACCTGCCGGTCTGATAGACCAGCACTCCCCGATCGATCAGGGCTGAAACGATGGCATTAGCATAGAGCGGGTTTCCCCCCGATGTCTGAAAAACGGACTCGGCGAGCGATTCCAGATCGCGCAGCAGCCGGAATCGAGATCGGAGCATCTCCGTCAGGGCCGTCCTGCTGAGAGGCCGGAGAGAAAAAGAGCGAAATGAATCCCTTTTCTTCCCTCGTTTCAAGGACTTGAACCGCTCCAGGCGGTCATCGTTCAGCCTGGAGGCATCATAGCTGCAGCAAATCAGGACCGATTGACGGGAAAGACGCTGAACGAGATACTGTAGAAAATCCAGCATCATCGGATCGGCGGCCTCCAGATCTTCGATGATCAGGACGGGCGCACATGAGAATTGGCTGATCTGCCGGCACAGAAGCTCCCAGGTTTGATAATTATCGGCCTTGCTGCCGGAACCATGGTCTTCCCGATCCCGCACGGGCATGAATCTGTTCAGCCAGTTTTCGTTTAATACGGCCGTCCCCTCGAGCTGGCAGTGAATGCTGAATTCCTTCAGAAGCCGTGTCTTGCCTGTCCCCCGCGGCGCCTCCAATAAAGCCACAACAGGCTGGCCCGACTGTGACTGGTGGTGCCAGGACTGCAGGCGAGCGAGCTCTCTGCCGCGCCCCACGAACTGGCTCGGCGGCAGTATGCCAGAGACTTGCTGCTGCTGTTCTGATAAAGTATATCCTTCTTTTTCGCTAAGCGCCGCTATCACGGAGGCGGCTGTGGGAAACCGGTCCAGTGGGTCTTTTTCCAGAAGCCGGAAGATGATCTTCTCTAGAGCGGCCGGTATGTGTACCTGGTGTGATCTCAGGCCGGCCGGTGTCAGTTCGAGATGTCTCCTGAGAATTTGGCGAGGATCCTGGGATCGAAAGGGGTTTTTCCCTGTCAACACTTCATACAGGGTTACGCCCAGGGAATAGAGATCGGCCCGGCGATCTATCGGAGCTCCGCGGATGGCCTCAGGTGAAAAGTATTCCAGGGTTCCGGATAGATATCGGACATCTCCGGATCCGGCCATCGCGGCGAGACCGAAATCACTCAGCTTCGCGCACAGGCGGCCTGAGTCGGCGGTGTGAAGAAGGATATTATCGGGCTTGATATCCTGGTGAATTAATCCGTATCCGTGAAGATACTCCAGGCCCAGGCAGATATCCACCACGATGGAATAAAATTGGGTCAGGTGATTCTTCTTAATGAAAGAGTGCACCTGCTTGGTTCCGAAGTGCGGACCCTGCACATATTCCATGACAAAGTAAGGCTGCCCCCGGGATGTGATACCATAATCGAATATTCTGACAATGGAGGGATGATCCAGGTGGCTGAGCAAGGCGAATTCCTGACGAAACGCCCGGGCGGTTTCGGGTATGACGGATTCAGCATGAATAATTTTTAAAGCCACGGGCTGGTCCTGACTCTCGGTTCGGGCCAGGTACACCACCCCACTGGAGCCCGAGCCCAGCTTCCGAAGCAGTTTGAAACGACCATCGATGATTCGCTCAGCCATCCGATGCCCTTTTCATCTTAAAACCGATCGACTCCAAGCATGCAAAATTTCAACCGAGCCTCTCCATTATAGACTCAATTCTCTGGGGTGTCAAGAGATTTAGAAAATTTTCTTGACAATTTCTTCGTTTTGATGTAGTATGAAGTTCATAGAGTATCTTTTTCTCAAGAAGAGCCTTTTTCACTTCGCCAGCGGGGGTTTAAAAGACAATGGAGAACTCTGAGGACAAAGGAAAGAGCACAGAGAAAGGCCCGGTTCCTTTCTGGGGCGGAGAGAACGATGACAAACAGGATTACTCCATGGATTGGGACCACGACGGTCACTTCTGGATCGGATTGACGACCGATCATGTCGAAACAGTCGTTTCCTTGATCCGCCAGATGCTGGTTGAGAAGATAGGCGGCGAATGGTCCCCAAAACCTTCTCCAAGAGCGTCCGGACGATACCTGGAAGAGCGTCATAACCATTTCCTGTTTGCCGATTTCACCCGTAAGGGCTATAAGCAGCGCTATGCCGAGATCCATCCGGTCGAGACAGGAAAAACGATCTTCCTTCGTTTCTGGGGGGACCTGTGGCAGGATGCTAAAAACATCCTGGAACGTCAGGGATTTCAGTATTCTCCGGAAATGCCAAAAGCCTATCAGCTCAAGGTTCCCGGCATGGAGCTCAGCGCCGAGCGTCAGGCCGTTCTAGAAATATTCAAACAATCTCAACCATTGGTCGTTCCGGAGGGAAAGCTGGTGGCCACCCGAGTGAAGTCCAATTCCTGGATCGGCATCCTCTTCGTGGTCATCGTTCTGGGCGTAACCGCTATCTTGCTGCGCGACCAGTTGGGTCAACTGTTCATCAAGGAAGAGCCCCTGGAACTGGGTAAGATCTTAGCCGTTCGATCAAATATGTCCGTCTTCGAGACGCCGGAGGGAACCCTCATCTTTGGCCTGTCCCCTGACGATGTTGAATCGAAGATCAAACCGGAGAATGTGTTCTATGGCGGGCTGATCGATACCTCGCAGACGAACTATTACGCCATCAAGAAAATCAAGGGAGCTGGCGGACTGGTTTTCTACCAGGCGCCTCCAGAGGCAATCGTTTCGATTCCCGAGCACCTGACCGGTGAGCAACTGGCCGAATACAAGCCCGTCGATGCCTCCTCCTTCCGCTATGACCGGAAGAAGGATTGGGAAGCACTACGAGATCAGAAGGTGGCCCTGAAAGGAGATCTTTTTGAGGAGGAAGATGGTTTCTATCTCCAGGCCGGCGATGGGTTTATCAAGATCGGCACGGCCGACACATTTATTCTCCTCAATCTCCAGATCGCATTGCTCAAAGGCCGGCCGGTCACCCTCTTTGGAACCGTCGGCGCGACCTATGATTGGCAAGAGGTCCGTAAAGACTCCAAAAAAATGTTCCGCTTCAACATCGTTCCGGTAAGCTACGAAACCCTTACCGCGAATTAAGTTTTATGAACAGGCGTGAAAAGGGGGCAGCATCTCGAATGCTGCCCCCTTTTTTTATCCAAGTTTATCACCCGATTTACTCGCCGAGGATCCCTCAGAGATCCTCTGAGGGGGGGCGGCATCCCACACGGTGAAGATACCGCCTGATGCGATCCCAATGGGTTCCCTTCCAGAAGATCTTCCCGCAGCCGGAACAACGGGAAAATTCCCGCTGTGTGTCCCAGACATAAGGAGGAACGGCATTCTGAACATCTTCCCGGGGGGTCTCCTTCAGCGTTCCGTTGCACAGCGGGCAACGGATACCGTTTCCAACTCGAGGCGCAAGGTTCATTTCCTTGAGAATCTGGATCAGTTGGGATTCCAGATCTTCTCCGGTGATGAGCAACGCCCGGAAACCACTTCGTTGGGAGAGTTCCCGGTCCCTGGTCAACAACGTCCTGTTATCCCGGATGGCTCTGCGAATAAGCTCCTGGTCATTCATATCCCGGAAATACAGCGTATCGTAACCGATGATGCGTAACCACTTGGCCAATCGACCCAACATTACATCGGCCAGGAACCTATTCGGGTCCGGGTCCATATTTCCCATCAGCAGATTGGAGTGGGAATTAGATCACACCAGGACGATCACGCAACGGAAACGGCCGCCCCACCAAGAGACCCTTCGATCTAAGCGCCTGAGGGCCGACCCGGTTCAGGACACCTGATTTTCAAGATACTTCTCGGCGGCGAATGCGGCTATGGCTCCCTCTCCGGCCGCGTTGACGATCTGGCGCAATAATTTCGAACGTATATCACCGGCCGCGTATATGCCCTCCACCGATGTTTGCATATCCTGATCGGTGATCAGAAAACCGCCGGCATCTTTCTCGATCGGGAAATCAAAAATATCGCTGTTGGGTGTCACTCCTACATACATGAACACACCGGCCACCTTTAATTGACTCTCCCGGCCGGTTTTAACATTCTTTAGCTGCACCGCCTGTACGAACTGCTCGCCGTCGATCCCGGTGACGACGGTGTCCCACAGCACCTCGACCTTTTCGTGTTGGAGAGCTCGCTCCTGAACGAGTTTGGCGGCCCGGAGCTGATCACGGCGATGGATGATGGAAACCTTTTTGGCAAACCTGGTCAGATAGACCGCCTCCTCTACGGCAGAATCACCACCACCCACAACAGCCACTTCTTTTTCCCGGAAAAAGGCTCCATCACAGGTCGCACAATAGGAAACACCTCTGCCTTTGAGTTCCATTTCACCCGGAACGCCCAGCAGTCTTGGCTGGGCACCGCTGGCCACGATCATGGCTTTGACGAAATACTCCTCATCATCGGTGACAACCCTTTTTCGCCCGTTCTCCAGCATGACACGTTCCACTTGCCGGATCTCGATAACGAGTCCAAACCGCCGGGCCTGCTGTTCGATACGGGCCATGAGGTCAGGACCGGAAATGCCCTCCTCGAAACCGGGGTAATTCTCCACCATGGCGGTGCTCACGGCCTGACCCCCGGGTGTCAATTTCTCCAGCAGGAGGACATCCAATCGCGATCGGGCGGCATAGAGCCCTGCGGTTAACCCGGCCGGGCCGCCCCCGATAATGATGACATCGTGCTCTTTCATCGGCATCGTCTCACAGCGCGATCTCACAATAATTCATTCAACTTGTCCGCATACTGCTTCTTCGGCATGGCCCCCACGATCTGGGCGGCCGCCTGTCCTCCCTTGAAGATCAAAATCGTGGGTATGCTGAATATTCCATATTTTTGGGCTGTGTTGGGATTATTATCCACATTGAGCTTCATCACCTTCACCTGACCGCTGAAATCTTTGGCCAGCTCTTCTAAAACAGGAGCCACCATTCGGCAGGGTCCGCACCAGGGAGCCCAGAAATCGATCAACACGGGAATATCGGATTGCAGAACCTCTTTTTCGAAGGTGCTGTCGGTAACCTCGGGAAAGTCGGCCATTTTTTCTCCTTCCTGATCGATCGAATTGGCCTGATAGTGATAAGGACGATATCACCGGTGAATTATTATTATAGCTTTCTGCGGTGGGAATAGTCAAGTCTTTTTTCCGACCGGATCGATACAGTATAGATTTTCGGCCATGAGCCTTCCGCTGCTCCGTCCCTTATCCGGCCGGGTGATTTTCGCGATCGAAGATCTCCGGGCCGATGCCATCGATGACCGTTTGACACCGATCGCACCGGCCTTTCTGGAGCTGGTGTGCTCGTATAGTATAGCCGTCACGATGGATCACCCGCTGACCGCACCGGGGACAGAAGGTGCTCTCACCATCATCTCCGGGCAGGTTCCCGGTATAGACATATTTTAATCCCACCTCGAGACCGATCTGCCGCGCCCGCCGCACGCTTTCGGTGGAGGTGGGCGGCAGGTCGGTCATCTGAAAGGTCGGGAAAAAGCGGCTGATATGCCAGGGAACCTGGGGTCCCAGCTGGAGGATAAATTCGGCCGTCTGACGCAGCTTTTCTTCCGAATCGTTGACCGTGGGAATCAGCAGAGTGGTCACCTCTAACCAGATCCCCAATTCCTTCATCCGCTGGAGCGTATCCAGCACGGGCTGCAGGCGGGCCCCGCAGACGCGCTGATAATGATCTTCCGAAAATGCCTTCAGGTCCACATTGGCAGCATCCAAAAAGGGTGCGACGGTCCGGAGAGCTTCTTCGGTCATGTACCCATTGGTGACGAATACGTTCCCCAGACCCTCCTGTGACGCCTGCCGGGCCGTCTCCAGAGCGTACTCAAAAAAAACGGTCGGTTCGGTATAGGTATAGGAAATGCTGGTACAGTCGCTGCGCCGGGCAGCAGCCACCAATTCTTCCGGGGTGACGTTTTGACCGGCGATATGGTGATTTTGGGCAGGGAGGATGGAAATATCCGCATTCTGGCAATGTTGGCAGCGAAAATTGCAGCCCACCGTGGCCACAGACAGTGAATACGTACCGGGTCGATAATGAAACAGGGGCTTTTTCTCGATGGGATCGACATGGATGGCGACGGCCCGCCCGTATACCAGGGAGTACAGGGTGCCGGAACGATTTTCCCGCACTCCGCAGAATCCCCGCTGACCGTCCTCGATGACACAGCGATGAGCGCACAGGTCACAGCGGACCTGACCACCGCCCAAAGGCTGGAAGAACATGGCCTCCTTCACGGCGTCCTTCACGGCGTCTTTCACGGCGTCCTTCACGGCGTCCTCCCGCTCACACTTTCAGAACAGGGAGACATCATCTCCGATTACCCTTTGATGCATCCTTTCGGCTCCAGGCGGACCACCTTGGCTGCCAATCCGGCTTGATCGATGGCCTCCACGACGGCGGTCACATCCTTATATGCCCCTGGAGCTTCCTCGGCCAAGCCGGCCACAGAATGGCCCCTGATGGTGATACCCCTGTTTTCCAACTCCCTGACCAGACGCTCTCCCCGCCAGGTTTTCTTAGCCCTCTTGCGGCTCATTCGGCGACCGGCTCCATGGCACACGGAGGCGTAGGCGACCTGCTCCCCATAATCGGTTCCCACCAGAATATAGGAGGATGTCCCCATAGTGCCGCCGACAATAACCGGCTGGCCCACACCCCGATAGACCGCCGGTAGATTTTCCCGGGAGGGACCGAAAGCTCTGGTGGCGCCTTTGCGGTGAACGTACAATTCTTTCATCCGGCCGTCGATCCGGTGATGTTCCACCTTACAGGTGTTGTGCCCGACATCATAGAGCAAATGCAGGTCGGCCCGGGGCAGCACCCGTTCGAAGCCCTGGCGAACCAGATGGGTGATGACCTGCCGGTTGGCAAATGCATAATTGATGGCGCAGATGACGGCGCCGAAATATTTCTGTCCCTCGGGAGAATCGATGGGGGCGCAGACCAGTTCCCTTTCACGAATCGGTATGCCGTATTTTCTGGATGCCTCGGCCAGTAACTTGAGATAATCGGTGCCCACCTGATGCCCCAGCGCTCGCGAGCCGCAGTGAATGGTCACCACCGCATCGTCCAGGGCCAGTCCGAAG
>CAZOYL010000082.1:0-11673 GCA_964584035.1 uncultured Gemmatimonadota bacterium
CGGCGACAACCACGGCGGGGGCACCGACAGCTATTATCACAGCAATTTCAATAATTTCGTCGACTGGCTCCAGGACAATCCGACCCGGTTCGTCTGCACCACCATCGAGGACTATCTGGAGATGTTCCCGCCCGACTCGGCCGACCTGATCCACTTCGAGGACGGCTCCTGGGTGGGGGCCGACGCCGGTGACCCGGAGTTTCACAAGTGGAACGCCGATCCTTACAGCGGTTACGGCTCCGACCGCAACTCCTGGGCCGCCCTGGTGGCCGCCGCCAACCGGGTGGCCACGGCCGAGTCCATCGCTTCCCTGGACACGCACACTCAACAGGCCTGGCGGTACCTGCTCAACGGCCATACCAGTTGCTACTTCTACTGGGACGGCAGCGATCCCTGGGACAGCCACCCCACCCGTGCGGCGAATCTGGCCACCGATGAAGCCGATGTGGTCATCACCGGCGGTTCCGACACGGTCGGGCCGTCGATCTTCCCGCCCCAGCGGGAGCCCTTCAACCCAGGAGGGAACGAATGGTCCATCGCCCAGCCGTCCGACTTCGATGTCTGGACACTGGTCTATGACGTCTCCGGGGTGGCCGCCTGCACGCTGAACTATCGCCTGGACGCCGATGGGATCAACGATCCGGCCTCCGACGATAATGAAATCTATGCCGGTGGACCGGACGTGGGCGTCTGGCAGTCGGTGGCCATGACCGGCTCCGACATGCCGCCGTCTCAAACCGATCCGCTGCCCGACTATCGAGCCGGCTACTGGGCGGCTCAGGTCTCCGGGCAACAGGAGGTCCTGCTCGACTACTACGTGGCCGCCTGGGACAGCCTGGGAAATCAAACGCGGTCGATCATCCAACACGTCTATGTCGGCGTTGCCGGAAGCTCTCCGAGCGACACAGTGGCCTACTGGATTCCGGAGGCGCCCCAGGCCGGCGACACCATCGCCATCTACTACGACCCGGTGGCCGGGGCCCTGCCGGACAGCACCGATCCGGTTTCTATCCACATCGGCCACAGCGGCTGGGGGAACATCGTCACGCCCGACCCGGTCATGACCTATGTCGGCGCCATCGAATATTGGAGATACGTTTACAATATCCCCTTCGGGGCCACGAGCGTTGATTTTGTCTTCACCGACGGACTGGGCAACTGGGACAACAATAACGGCGGGGACTGGCACGTGACCGTATCCGGCGGGGGCGGCGGCTTCGTCATGGACGGCAGCCTGGATGCCGCGGCCGCACAGATCGCCTCCGGCGCCGGGATGAACCTGTGGGCCGCTTTCAACGGCACCGAGCTGTACCTGGCCACCCAGGCGGCCTCTTCCCCTGATGATCGGTTCATTTTTATAGCCCAGACGCCCGGTGGCCTGCGGGGCGCGCCCTGGGCCAAGGCCGGCCAGGTGGCCGATTGGGATGCCTACCTGGCCAATGAGGGCAGCAATGGGTATAACGCCTGGTATGATAAAGAGGGCACAGCCTCCAGCGCCGTCGGAAGCTATCTGGAGGGCTCTTTGAACCTGGCCGGCGAGTTCGGCTCGGTCCCTTCCTCGGTCTGGCTGGCCACGTCCTCGTATGGCACCGCCGATGGAGGCGCGTTGCTGGACCAGGCTCCCTCGGGGGATGGGGACGGCCATCTGGAGGCCGGCGAGTATGTCGAATTTCCCCTCGATGCCCTCCCGCCGGAGGCGGTGGGTGATCTAACTCTTTTTCTGGCAGGGGATTTGCTGCTCCTTCAGTGGACGGCGGTGACGACCGATACGGCCGGGGGACCGGAGTCTGTCCAGTATTATGTCATCTACCGGGATGAGGCCCCCGATTTCACGCCCACGGCCTCGGAGTCGCTGGGATCGACATCGGCGACGGACTTTCCGGACAGCAGCATCTACTTCAGCCCGATGGTCAATTTCTATTATCTGGTCCGAGCGGTCGATGTCACCGGGAACAAGTCGGCCGAGTCGGGCCGGGTGGGAGAGTTCGACCGGGAACTGGAGCCGTTTAAGTAGCTGCCGGGACGAAGCTTTCTTTCAAACGATTTCTTTCAAACGATCACCGATTGTCGCAAAAGGAGCCCCCATGCACAGAAAACATCTGCCGGTCGTGATTCTGCTGGCTCTTCTCGTGCTCTCGGCCGCCTTCTCGGCCGCCGAGACCATCGATGTGACGGTCGAGTTCTCGCAAAATGACCTTTCCTTCACCGTCCGGGACGGCTACGACCAGGTGTACATGAAAGATCTGGACCTGTTATCCGAGACCGGGCGGCCGCAGCTGCCGGTGCGGGTAACCCGGGCCGTCATTCCAGCGGGCCATAGTTTGCGATCGATCGAGACGATCGAGATGGACCTGATCGACCTGCCGGGACGCTATGATATCTATCCGGCCCAGGCGCCGCAGATTCTATCGCTGGCCGCCCAGGACCCGGGCAGAATCGCCTTCACCGGGCCCGAGGATCTCATCTACCGTTCCCGCCAGCCCTATCCGGCCGAGGCCGTCAGGGTCGCCGGCCACGGCTATCTGGCCGGGTATCATCTGGCCGATGTGGAGATCTGCCCGCTGGTCTATCTGCCGGCCGAGAAGAGGCTTCGTTTCATACGCCGCCTTCATTTCCGGATCCTGACGGCCCCCGGGGGGCGCCAGGCCCGGCCGGTGGGACGGCGCTTGCCACGTGACCAGGCCTTCTATGAGACAATGATCGAGCCGCTGGTGCTCAATCCTAAAGCGGTCGCCCGGATGGCCCCGGCGGCTTCCCCGATCTCTTCCAAAGCTCTGTCTCCCGGCGATGTTGAGTACGTGATCATCACCGGGAGCAGTTACGTAGACGAATTCCAGCCCCTGGCCGACTGGAAGGGCCAGAAGGGCATCTCCGATACGGTGGTCACCCGGGAATGGATCGAGGCCAACTATGCCGGATACGATGTCCGTGAGCAGATCCGCAACTTCATCATCGACGCCTACGGATCATGGGGCACCAGGTGGGTCCTGCTGGGCGGCGACACCAACGTGATCCCCTCCCGCATTTCCTTCGCCATGAAATGCGAGGCCTATCACCACTCCCTGGAAGACAGCATCCGGGCCGACCTGTACTTCTCCGATCTGGACGGCGACTGGGATGCCGATGGGGACCACATCTACGGCGAGGTGGCCGACAGCGTCGATCTGTACGCCGACGTGTTCGTCGGCCGGGCCTCGGTCAGCCTGCAGTCCGAGGCCGCTGCCTGGGTCAGCAAGGTCCTGCTGTATGAACAGGCTCCCCAGCCCGATCAGACCCTGAAAATGCTGTTCGCCGCCGAGGAGCTGTGGGGCTGGCCGACCTATACCGATGGCGGGGTGCACAAGGACATGATCGATGACCAGTCGGTGCCGTCCCGCTTCGATCCGATCAAGAAGCTGTATGAGTCGCTGGGCAACGAGAGCGCCGACTCGGTCCGAACTTACATCAATCAGGGCCAGAACCTGATCAACCACGACGGGCACTGCTGGTTCAATGTCATGTCCATGGGCACGGGCTCCTTCGGCTTGGCCGACATGGACAGCCTGACCAATGCCGCTGAACCGGCCATTCTGTATTCCATCGGCTGCTGGCCGGCGGCCTTCGACTTCGACTGCATGGCCGAGCACTGGACCAACAATCCCAGCGGCGGCGGGGTGGCCTTCATCGGCAACAGCCGCTACGGCTGGGGTTCCCCGGGCAATCCCGGATACGGCTACTCCGATCTCTTCGATACTCGTTTTTTCCATGAGCTGTTCCTCAATGGACAGGTCCGCATCGGCGCGGCCCTGGCGGCGGCCAAGACCCACTACGTGCCCAAATCGCGCATGGCCAACGTCTACCGGATCCACCAGTACGAGGTCAACCTGCTGGGCGATCCGGAGATGCCCATCTGGACAGATACCCCCGGAACCCTGACGGTGACCTGCCCCGGCGAGATCCCCGAGGGGTCGGTCCCCCTCGAGGTGACCGTCACCGCCGGCGGCGATCCGGTGGCCGGCGCGCTGGTCTGCCTGCAGTCCGACGATGGCCTGTACTGGCGGGAAACGACCGGGCTGAGCGGCCAGGTCAACCCGCTGCTGACCGTGCCGGCGGCCGATTCGGTCCTCATCACGGTCACGGCCCGGGATTATTATCCTCACCGGGGGACCATCGATGTGCTCACCAGCGGTCCCTTCGTATCCCGGTCGGACCAGACCTTCGACGATGCCGGCGGCAACGGCAACGGCGAGATCAATCCCGGCGAAGCGGTCGATGTGCTCGTTGCCCTGAAGAATTCCGGGACCCAGGCGGCCGCCGGAGTGGGGGCCGTTCTACGCTCCTCCGACACGCTGGCGGTGGTGCTCGACTCCCTGGGATCCTACGGCGATCTCAGTCCCGGCGACACGGCCTGGAGCAGCTACCAGATCCTGTTCTCGGAAGACTGTCAGGATGGTCAGGTATTCCATCCGGTCCTGGACATAGGGGACGGCTCGTCCAATGCCTGGTCCAGCGTCCTGGCCCTGATGACCGTTGAGCCGGCCGTCGTGTTCCAGGATGCCATGGTGGATGACGGCGGCGACGGAGTGCCCCAGCCGGGAGAGACGATCGACCTGGAGATCCTTCTGGTCAATGCCGGCCTGGGCGCGGCGGCCGGCGTCGCGGCGCGGTTGACGGCCGTGGATGAATATGCCGCCGTCATCACCGATACGGCCGTCTACGGGGACATCCCGGCCGACAGCTCGGCCGGCCCGGTCGTGCCGTTTCAGGTGGCCGTGGACGACTCCTGCCCGGCCTATCACGATCTGCCCCTGCGCCTGGAGGTGACCGCCGGTGGTTACGCCTTCACCGAGGGTTTGATCCTGGCCGTCGGAGACCGGGGGTTTGACGATGACATGGAATCGGGAGCGGGGGGCTGGACCCATGGCGGCAGCAAGGACCACTGGCACCTCAGCACCCACCGCAGCCACTCGGGTTCATCCAGCTGGTATTGTGGTCTGGCCGACAGCCTGCGGTACGAGAAGAACACCGATGCCTATCTGCTGTCTCCCCCCATCGTGCTGGGGCCTAACTCCACCCTGACCTTCTGGAGCTGGTACGATGTGCCGATCTACGGCTCCGATGGACTGTATGTCGTGGTTGGGTCCGGGGCCCAGTGGGACACCCTGGATTACTTCGGTTCCGGGGGCGCTCTGGACCAGCTTTATATGGGCAACGACTGGTTGCCGGACGAGCACGATCTCTCCGGCCGCGATACGATCCAGGTGAAGTTCATCTTCCACAGCGATTTCGACGACGATGTGGCCGAGGGCATGTGCATCGACGACGTCACCATCACCGGGGCCCATCTGGCCGGTGGGGACGTTTTACCGCCCGGCGCGGTGACCGACCTGACCCTGACCCTGGCGGCCGACGCGCTGGTCCTGGCCTGGTCGCCGGTGGCCGACGGCGAGCAGGACCACTACGTCGTCTACCGGGACACCCTGTTCGATTTTCAGCCGGAGGCGGCCAGCTCGCTGGCGGCCACGGTCGATACGATCTATCTGGACGATGACGCCGGCGTCGTGGCCGACACGATCCGATCCTATTACTACCGGATCAGGGCCGCCGACGGCTCCGGACGAAAATCCGAACCGTCGCAGGCCGTGGGCGAGTTCGACCGGAGACTTCAGACACTGCCTTGAGCCGGGATTTGCCGGAAATCAAACATAGCCTGATTCCGGATATGACCGGAAGCCGAACCCTGCCTGAAAAGGCCTCGACAGGAGCCATGATGAAGGTCGTCAAGCGTCTCGGAATGGTCGCTTATCCGCTGCCGGTTGCTGTGCTGTTCTGTTTTCTGTTCATGCTCCCGGCCGGGCGGCCGTGCGCGGCCGCCAAAAGCCTGGTGCGCATTACCGTCTCCGCCCCGGAGGAGCTGGCCCGTCTGCCCCGGGGTCTGGATGTGGCCGGAAGGAGCCTGGAGGGATGGATCGAGGTGGTGGCCGGGCCCGATCAGCTGGAGCGGATCGAGGCCAGCGGCCTGCCCACCCGGGTCATCCATCCGGATGTGGAGACCCTGGCGGCCTCGGTCAAGGGCTATTACCACACCTTCGACGAGTTGGTCTCCGATCTGGAGATCTACACGCTTGTCTTTTCCCATATCGCCCGCCTGGACACGTTGGGCTTCAGCTTCGAGGGCCGGCCCCTGCTGGCGGTCAAGATCTCCGACAACGTGGCCGTGGACGAGCCCGATGAGCCCGAGCTGTTGTTCATGGGCCTGCATCACGCCCGGGAATGGCCTTCCCTGGAGATCGCCTATTTCCTCATCGATTCCCTGCTGACCGCCTACAATTTTGATGACCACATCACCGATCTGGTCGACTCCCGGGAGATCTGGGTGATGCCCTGTGTCAATCCCGACGGCTACGCCTACTGTCACGATCAGGGCAACGACTGGCGCAAGAACCGGCGATTTTTTTCCCAGTTCACATCCTACGGCGTGGACCTGAACCGCAACTACAACGGGGCCTGCAACGGAATTTCCATGGGGGCCTGGGGGACCACCACCACCGACGGGACCAGCCACTACCCCTGGGACGGAGTTTACTGCGGTCCGTTCCCCTTCTCCGAGGCGGAGATTCAGGTCGTCCGGGACCTCTATCTGGCCCACGATTTCGTCTTCAGCGTCTCCTACCACACCTATATGGAAGGCGTCATCTGGCCCTGGGGATATGCCGCCGGCCAACAGGTGCCCAGCGATGATCTGCTCAGCGAGTTCGGCGCCCGGATGGCCTCCCGGATCACCCGGCAGTCGGGCAGCGGCACCTATGATGCCGCCCAGTCCACGGTCCTCGGATATACCACCACCGGGGACACCGACGACTGGGCCTATGGCTGCTCTCATTATGTGCGGGGGACCAACTGTCTGCCCTATACCGTGGAAGCCTGCAGCCAGTTCCATCCCCCGGAGACCGTTTTGAACCAGGTGGTCCGCGAGAACTTCGACGGGGCCGTCTTTCTCTGCGAGGTCGCCGACTCGGCGGCCTCGCTGCTGCATCCCCGGGTCCTGCCTCCGGCCGTCGATCCCCCGGGGACCGTGCCCGGCGGAGGTTATACCGTCTCATGGCGCCCGGGCAATCCTCAGGCCGGCGCCGATCGATATCAGCTCGACGAGCTGACCGGCCTGACCGTCATCACCGACGATGCCGAGAGCGGTCCCTCGCGGTGGGACCTGTCCGGATTCCAGATCAGCGAGGCTCAATCTCACGGGGGCGGCCATAGCTATCACTCATCTTCCAGCCTGAGCAATGCCTCTGATGCCATGACCACCCTGGAGCCCTATCCGGTTCTTCCCGGCGACTCCCTGACCTTCTGGTGCTGGTATGATATCGAGGAGGTCTGGGATATGGCCTACGCCGAGATCTCCGTCGACGGCCGCTGTTTCCAACTGCTGGATTCCACCGCCACCTTCAACAACAGCTCGGCGGGTTGGATTCGCCGGGCTTACAGCCTGGAGGACTATGCCGGTCGGTCGGTCTTTTTCCGCTTCCGTTACAGCACCGACGGAAGCACCGAATGGGAGGGTTTCTACCTCGATGAGGTCCGTCCGGTGCCTGGCTATGCCGCCGTCACCACCCTGTCGGATAGCATCGCCGACACCTGCTACGTCATCGCCGGCCAGGCCCCCGGCGACTATTATTACCGCTCCCGGGGGCATAACGATGCCTGGGGCTGGGGCGACTGGAGCTGCTGCCGGCTGGCCACCGTTGTTGAGGGAGCCATACCTCCGGAGCACATCTGTAACCTGACGGCCCTTCCAGCCGGGGGAATCCGCCTGAGCTGGTCGCCGGTCACGGTCGATACCGCCGGCTCTGCGATCATGGTCGGCTACTACGTCATCTACCGGGACACGACCCCTGATTTCACCGCCTCCCCGGCCAATTCCCTGGCGGCCGTCGAGCAGTGCGGCTATCAGGATGTGACCGCCGCCGTGGGCGTCTCCGGTCTGAACCACACCTATCTCGTCCGGGCGGTGCATGTCTCCGGCGTCAAGTCGAACGATTCCAACCGGGTGGGGGAGTTCGACCGCTATATCCAGCGATGGAAGTGAGCGGCCGGGAACGGATCCTGATCCCCGGTCGGCGAGGCGGCTGCTGCGGCTGCCGGGGAAAATTCATGCCCGGAAAATGATCAGAAATAATTGCGTTGACAGTCACTTCCGGCTGTGATACAATGAAAAAAGAGGAATATCGCCAGAGATACGATTCTTCATCTGAGCAAAGGAGAGCACGGATGCGTCGATCTTTTTGGTTCGGTTTGGTCTGTTACCTGATTCTGATGATCTTTGCCTCCCCGGCCCTGCCGCGGGATCACCGGCCTTACATCCTGGCCCGGATCTCTCTACAGTCCCCGGATGCGCTCACCCGTCTGCAGGGATGGCATCTGGACGTCGTCCGGGTGGAAAAAGGACAATGGCTGGAACTGGTCACTCACGCCGACGAGGTGTCCGAGCTCAGAGAAGCGGAATTCATCGTGGAGGTGCTCATCGAGGACATAGAGGAGCATTACGCCCGTCAGAGAAAGGGCGAAAACTTCGGCGATCTGTACACCTACTCCGAGATGATCGATGAGCTGGACGCCATCCACACCGCCTATCCGGACATCACCACGGCCCGGGATTCCATCGGGAGCACCCACGAGGGCCGGGCCCTGTGGGCCATCAAGGTCTCCGACAATCCCGATGTGCAGGAGGATGAGCCGGAAGTGCTGTTCGACGCCCTGCATCATGCCCGGGAGCCCATCACCGTCTCGGTCGTACTGAACACCTTGAATTATCTGTGCGCCAACTACGGCTCCGACCCCGAGGTCACCTTTCTGGTGGACAACCGCCAGATCTGGTTCGTGCCCATCGTCAATCCCGACGGCTATATTTATAACGAGAATAACTATCCCAACGGCGGCGGCATGTGGCGCAAGAACCGCCGGGTCATCAGCGGCGATACCCTGGGGGTGGACAACAATCGAAATTATACCTATCAGTGGGGCGGGTCCGGTTCCAGCAGCGATCCCGATGCCGAGGATTACCGCGGCCCCTCGGCCGGCTCCGAGCCGGAGAACCAGGGCATGATGAACTTTATCGAGAATCACGAGTTCGTCGCTCAGAACTCCTATCACAGCGTGGTCGGATGCATTCTGATCCCCTGGGGATATACCAGCTCCTCCTGTCCGGACGACTCCCTCTACCGGTTGCTGGGCGCCGAGATGGCCCGGGACAGCGGCTACGAGGTGGGCACGGCCTGGGACATTCTGGTCTACCTGGCCAGCGGCGGAGCCTTCGACTGGTCCTATGGCGACACCCTGGCCAAACCCAGGATCTTTGCCTTCAGCACCGAGGTGGGAGGAAGCACCTGGTGGCCCATGGACAGCGAGATCCCCGGCCTGGTGGCCGAAAACCTCCACTCGGATCTGTACCTCATCCGGATCGCCGGGGCCTATCTCGGCTATGCCGGCCATACCATCACCGAGCTGAAGGGACCCGGCCAGGTGGATCCCGGCGAATCGATCGAGATGACCGTGACCCTGGACAACGACAGCCCGGTGGCCGACGCTCAGGGGGTCGATGTCGTTCTGAGCACCGACGATGCCTATGTCCAGCTGATCGACGCGAAGTCTTTTTACGGCGACATCCCGGCCGGGACGTCCACAGACAACGCCTCGGACCCGTTCGCCTTCTCGGTGGAGGCCGGATGTCCCCAGGGGCACACCATCAACTTCGATCTGGAAATGACCTATAACGGCGGCACCCTGGTGCTCAGCGAGCAGTTCCAGGTGACGGTGGGTCAGCTCCCCATTCTGTTTGCTGACGATTTCGAGACCGACCAGGGCTGGACGGTGGAGAACGATCCCTATCTGACCGATGGCCCCTGGGATCGCGGCATCCCCGCCGGCGGAGGAGAGCGGGGCGATCCGCCGACCGATTACGATGGCTCCGGGCAGTGCTATCTGACCGACAACGTCTATGGCAATTCCGACGTGGACGGGGGCATCAGCTGGCTGATCTCCCCGACCATCGACCTGGACGGGGAGAGCGGTGTGACCGTTCAGTACGCCCTCTGGTACACCAATAACTTCGGGGCCGATCCGCACAATGATCTCTTCCTGGTCCATGTCTCCAACGATGATGGGTCCAGCTGGGCGCCGGTCGATACCGTGGGCCCGATGACCTCCTCGGGCTGGACGGAGTACGAGTTCATCGTGAACGATTTCGTCGTTCCCACCGGCCAGGTCAAGGTGCGCTTCGAGGCCTCGGATCTGATCAGCGGCTCGGTGGTGGAGGCGGCCATCGATGCGGTGACCATTTACGGCGGAACGGGCAACACCCTGCCGCCGGCCCCGGCGCTCAGCCAGCCGGACGCCGGAGACACGGTGGGTGTCTCGATGCCCGTCCTGACGGTGAACAACGTCACCGATCCGGACGGCGATCCGGTCACCTACGGGTTCCGGATCTATGGCGACGCCCTGCTCACCGACCTGGTGGCCTCGGCCGACGGCATCGCCGAGGGATCCGGCACCACCGCCTGGACGGTCAGCCCGCCGCTGCCATCCGAGGGCACTTACTGGTGGCGAGCCTTCGCCGCCGATACCACTGAGTGGGGACCGTTTTCCGCCCCGAGGTCATTTCTGTATGTCAGCTCCGGACCGCCGGCCCCGGCCGGCCTGCGGGCTCAGACATCCGCCGGCGCCATCGCCCTGATCTGGTCGCCGGTGGCCGAAGCGGTCGGCTATGTGGTCTACCGCGACAGCACGGCCGGCTTCCTGCCCGGCCCGGAGGACTCCCTGGGGCACAGCGCCGACACCGCCTACGTGGATGGCGATGAGGTCACCCGCGGTTATTACGTGGTCCGGGCCGTGGATGCGGCCGGCCAGAAGTCCGAGGACTCGGCCCAGGTGGGGCAATTCGACAAATACCTGATCGACAGCGAATGACCAACAGGAAGCGAGCATTACTTATCAGGAGAAACACGGCATGAGTCACGGACGATGGTGGTTGATCCTCCTTTTTATGGTGATCGTCCTGCCGGCGATGGACTCGGCGGCCTCACCGCACGACCCCTTCATGCTGGCCCGGATACCGATCGATGGTCCGGGCGAACTGGAACGCCTGGGCGATCTGGCCCTGGACATCGTCCGGGTGGTGCCGGACCGTTGGGCCGAGATCGTCACCCACGACGATCAGGCGGCCGAGCTGAGGGGGCTGGGATTTGACGTTCAGATCCTGATCACCGATCTGGAGGCCCATTATGCCCGGGGGCGGAAGGGCGACAACTTCGGTGCTTTTCACACCTATTCCGAGACAGTCGCCGAGCTGGACGCCATCCATGCCGCCTATCCCGAGATCACGGCCGAGAAGATCTCTCTGGGAACGACTCACGAGGGGCGCCCTATCTGGGCCATCAAGGTCTCGGACCATCCCGAGCTTCAGGAGGATGAGCCGGAGGTGCTGTTCGACGGCCTGCATCATGCCCGCGAGGTGATCACTGTGGAGGTAGTGCTCAATACGCTCAGCCATCTGTGCCGGAACTACGGCACCGATCCGGACATCACCTTTTTGGTGGACCACCGTCAGATCTGGTTCGTGCCCATCGTTAATCCCGACGGCTTCGTATATAACGAGACCAACTGGCCCAGCGGCGGGGGCATGTGGCGAAAGAACCG
>CAZOYL010000083.1:0-11639 GCA_964584035.1 uncultured Gemmatimonadota bacterium
TGCAGTGCTCCCGGAGGTTGGCCATCTCCAGGAGATAGATGTTCAGGCCGGCTTCCTGAATGGCGGCGCGAAAGGTGGGCTCGTGCATCTTGGGACTGCATGAGGCCACCACGACCCGGTTGAGATCGTGTTCGGCGATGGCATCCTTGATGACCTGCTGTCCCGGTTCCGAACAGGTATACTTCTGAAAACCGGAATAGGCCACGTTGGGCAGGTCGGCCGCAAATCGAGCCACTTGCTCGCAATCCACGGTGCCGGCGATATTCAATCCGCACTGGCAGACAAAGACGCCGATGCGGACCTCTTCGGGGGCACTCCCGTCTGGCATGATATTGCTCCTGTTCAGTTTTTCACTTTCGCGGTGGAAGGCAGTGAATCGGCCACCAGGGTGGCGAAATCCTTGATCTCCACGTTCAGCGATCCGCTCAGATGTGTATCCTTCATGGCGCAGGTGAGATGGATCTGGCATTTGGGACAGGCGGTGACGAGCAGGTCGGCACCGGTCTCCCGGGCCTCCCTGAGGCGTGACATCTGGATCCCCTTGGAGGCCCGATCGCAGTTCATCCAGGCACTGGTCCCACAGCACATGGCGGTGTGACCGTGATGATACATCTCCCGAAGATCCAGCCCCCGGATCGATCTTAAGACATCGCGGGGCTGCTCGTAGATTCCCATGTGCCGGCCCAAACGGCAGGGATCCTGATAGGTGACCGATACATCCAGGGAACCTGTCGGCAGAGAGGCATCGGTCAGCAGTTCGCTGAGATGCATCACCTCGAATTTGAGCCGGCCCAGAAACTGGGGATAATCCTTCTTGAAAGTCCGATATCCCTCCGGGCAGGAGAAAACCACCCGTTCGATCTTTTTCCTCTCGATCTGACGGATGTTGTGACGGGCCAGCCGGAGAAAGTTTTCCTCATCACCGGTCCACAACAGATCGTGCCCGCAGCACCGCTCGTTTTCCAGCAGGCTGGGCTTGATCCCCAGGGCATTGAGAATTCTGACCGTGCTGCGAGCCGTGTTCAGGGTGCACACGCCCAGATCCTGGAATAGAACATCGAAATAGGGCAGGCAGCCGACGAAATAGAGTGTCTTGCTCCGGGAGGAAACCGCCAGATCCCCCGTGACCCAGCCCAGTCGGTTCTGACGCAGCCGGGGTGCGGTCATAATCCGCATGAGAGCCTGAAAGGCGCCCCCGTGAGAACAGAATTCCCGGTGGCCGAGATCCCGGTAGAGGCTCCTGATCTTTCTCTGAAAATCGATAAAGTGCACATCCGATGGGCACCGCTCCTGACACATCCGGCAGGTCAGACAGGACCACAGCAGGCGGCTCTGAGCCAGCTCTTGTCCCTCGCCCAGCAGGACCGTCCGGACCATGGCCCGGGGCGAGTATGCCTCATCATGGAGGGCCACCGGACAGTTGCCGGTGCATTTCCCGCAATCCAGACAATAGTAAGCCCGGGTCTGCCTGATGATCTCGGCAATCTGCTCCATCATCGTTCCCTTTCACCCTCAACCGGACAGGGGGCTGGGGCCCAGCTTTCCGACGGCCCCGGCGAAGCGCCTGACCTTCCTCAGCAGACGGTCGGCCTGGCCGGGCTTGACCGTCTCCAGACGCACCCGGCCGACTTCGATGCCCAGCGTGCTGATCAGCCGGCGGACGTTATCCAGCTGGCCTTCGGCGATCTCTCCGCCGGATCCGTAGTGACACTGCTGAGGATCACAGCCCAACAGCAGCACGCCGTCGGCGCCTGCCTCAAAGGCCCGCAGGACCAAACCCGGATGGACGCTGCCCAGGCACATCACCCGAATGGGCCACAGATCGGCCGGCAGGGTCAGCCTGACACTCTCCAGCAGGGGATAGCCGCTCCAGTGGCAGGCAAATGCCACCAGGCGGGGCTGGGCGTCCTGACCGGTGCGTTTTCGGTTAGCCGGGGAGGGCCACAGCCGTTCCAGCTGTCCGACCAGGTGCTGTTCGGTGAAGTGACCCATGATGCTGGCGCCGGTGGGGCAGACGGCGGCACAGGCCCCGCAGCCCCGGCAGAGAGCGGCATCCACCTGGGAGATGACCATCTCCTGGCCCCCGGACACCATCCGGCGAGCCTCGTAGGGGCAGGCCTGGACGCATTCGGCGCAGCCCCGGCAGAGCTGTTCCCAGACCCGGCAGATCACCGGCGAGGCCAGCGCCGCGACCTTCTGCCCGTCAGGATGCTCGATGAGCATCTCCCAGGGCCCGTCGTCGTCGGGAAATCGCTCCGCTATCCAGGGGATCCGCACCAGGGTCTCCCCCACGCCGGCCCCCGGGAGGGAGACGGCCATGAGCTTTTTCTCACAGGAGGCGATGCACTCGGCGCACTCCTGGCAGGGCCCGCACATGAGACACCGTTGGGCCTCTCTGACGGCCATTTTTTCGGTGGGTGCCAGGGTCGTCTCCTCGAAGTGATCCCTCCATGACGGCGTTCCCACCCGACGAACCCGCATCCGGGCCTGCTTCTGAACCACCCAGTCCTCGATGACGACCTCCGATGACCGGGCCTCGCCGACGGCGGCCGGCCCGTCCGGAGCGGTGTCGCCCAGAAAGCGCCTGATCGAGACGGCGGCCTGATGGCCCATGGCGATCGCCTCGATAACCGACTTGGGTCCGCTGACCACATCGCCCCCGGCGAAGATGCCCTCCTGGTCCGTCGCCAGGGTTTCCGCATCGACCACCAGGTGATTCCAGCGGGACACCTGGAAGCGATGCCGCCGGGGTAAAAAAGACAGGTCCGGCTCCTGATGGATGCCGAAGATGATCGCGTCGGCATTCAGCACCAGCCGGGAATTCCCCACCGGTTTGGGCTCTCGCCTTCCAACCCGGTCGGGTGGAGCCGACCGCAGCCGCCGGCAGACCAGTCCCCGGACCTGACCGGCGCGGCCCAGGACCCTGACCGGCTCCAGATGCTCATGAACCGTGACCCCCTCCCGCTGCGCCTGCCTGGTCATGTCGGGATAGGGCCATTCCTCCCGGGAACGGCGATAGATCAGGTCCACCTGTCGGGCTCCCAGACGCACGGCCGTTCTGGCCGCGTCCAGGGCGGCGTAACCGGCTCCGACGACGATCACCCGGCTGCCCGGCCGGCCGCCATCGCCGAGATGGACCTTCTTCAGAAAGGACAGCGCATCGGAACAGCCCTCGAGATCCTCCCCGGGGATGCCCATCTTCAATCCCCGATGGGCCCCGGTGGCCACGAAGGCCGCCTGATAACCTCTCTGGAGTAATCGCCCGGGATCTACGATCCTCCTGCCGGTACGGATATCCACGCCCTGCGCGGCGATGGCGGCGATCTCGGCCGCGATGACGTCCCGGGGTAGACGGAAGGGCGGAATGCCCACGGTCAGCATGCCGCCGGCTACCGGCAGAGCCTCGAATACGGTCACATCGTATCCCCGGCGGGCCAGATCGCTGGCCGCCGTCAATCCGGCCGGTCCGGAGCCCACCACGGCCACCTTCCGGCCGTTCTTCCGTTCGGCGGGCAGGGCCTCCCTCTCCGCGGGAGGATGGTTGCTTTCATAGTCGGCCACGAACCGCTTCAGAGCCCGGATGGCGACCGGCTCGTCCACCTCTCCGCGGCGGCACTCCGGCTCACAGGGATGCAGGCAGACCCGGCCGCAAATGGCCGGAAAGGGATTGGTTTCCCTGATCAGGTCCAGCGATTTCTGAAATTTACCGGCGGCGATGAGGCCAACATAGGCCTTGACATTTGTGCCCAGCGGGCAGGCCACCTGGCACTGAGAATCCCCGATCCGTCTGAGGGTGTAAGGCCCCCGATCGGCCTGCGGAAACTGCAGGGTGACGCCCTCCCGGCGGAGCAGTTCGGCGACACCGGCCATGGTGTCCTGTCCGGTCAGGCTGCTCATCACGATTCTTTTTTTATCGGTTCTTCGATCGGTTTGCACAGCAGGATCGGTCCTTTGTCCGCTCTTGGATCGAATGCCCGGCGGGCTCAGTCCTTCCTGAGCCGCTGGAGAAACTCCTCATAGGCCGAGACCGGCTCCATCCGGCAATCCCGGGCTACGAAGGCCGGGTGAGTCTCCATGCTGTCCCGGAAGCGCTGATCCACCTCACAGGTGGCGCATCGAAAACTGTTGGCACACAGGGCATAAGGAAGGATGCCCAGCAGCGAATAACGGCACTGACGGAGCGGCCCGGTGCGGCTCCGGAAAAGCTCCGCCGTCTCGCTCTCCATCTGCACGGTACCGGTGGGGCACACATAGGAACAGGCCCCGCAGGCGATACAGGCATCGGAGAGCTCCTCGAACGGCGTCGTCAGCCGTCGCTGCGAGCCCCGGCCGGCGAAGCAGATGGCGCTGGCGCCGATCACATCTTCGCAAATCCGGACGCACAGCCCGCAGAGGATGCAGTCCTCCTCCGGAGACTCGGCCGGAAACCGCGCGTCAGAGACCCGATACCGGGCTGCCAGGGCGCGAAGCACGGCCGCCCGGGGAGCCCGGGAGAGCAGCAGCTCCAGATTCATCCGGCGGGCTCTTAGCGCCCTGGGCGAACGCGTCAGGACTCTGATTCCGGATCGAACGGGCGTATTGCACGAGGTGACCAGTCGAGAGCCCTCGGCGTCCCGCACCTCCACCATGCACAGCCGGCAGGCCGCATAGGGCTCAAGGGCCGGGTGATAACACAGAGCCGGAATCTCTATGCCCACCGCCCGGGCCGCTGCCAGGATGGTCTGTCCCTCCTGAGCCCGGACTTGTTTTCCGTCGATGGTCAGCGAAACCATGCTGGCTCCTCACTCGATCCGAACGGCGCCGAAGCGGCAGACATCAAAACAGATCCCGCATTTAACGCACTTGGTCTGGTCCACGGCGTGAGGCTCTTTTTTGTTGCCCGTAATGGCCCCCTGGGGACATTCCCGGGCGCAGCGGGTGCATCCGGTACAGTTTTCCGCGATAATGGTATAGGTGTTCAGCTGCCGGCAGACACGGGCAGGGCACTTTTTCTTCCGAATATGGGTCTCATATTCGTCCCGGAAATAGCGCAGCGTGGTCAGCACCGGATTGGGAGCCGTCTTGCCCAGGCCGCACAGAGACGTCTCGCGGACCTCATGGGCCAGAGCCTCCAGAGTGTCGAGATCCTTCATCGTGCCCTGGCCGCGAGTGATCTTGTTCAGGATGTGGAGCATCATCCGGGTGCCCTCGCGACAGGGAGTACACTTGCCGCAGGACTCGTCCTGGGTGAAACCCAGGAAGTAGCGGGCGATGTCCACCATGCAGGTATCCTCATCCAGCACCACCATCCCGCCGGAGCCCATCATCGAGCCCGCCTCGCTGAGGCTTTCATAATCCACCGGGAGATCCAGCAGCTCGGCCGGAATACAGCCTCCCGAGGGACCCCCGGTCTGGACCGCCTTGAAGGCTTTCCCGTCGGGAATGCCCCCGCCGATATCATAGATGATCTCCCGCAGGGTGATGCCCATGGGCACCTCCACCAGGCCGGTATTGCTGATCTTGCCCACCAGGGAGAAGACCTTGGTGCCCTTGCTGGTATCCGTCCCGATCTGCGAAAACCATTCGGCCCCGCGGCGGAGAATGGTGGGAATATTGGCCCAGGTTTCGACATTGTTGTTGTTGGTGGGCTTGCCGAAAATACCCTGTTCGGTAGGAAAGGGCGGGCGCGGCCGGGGCTCTCCCAGACGGCCCTCGATGGAGGCCATCAGGGCCGTCTCCTCACCGCACACGAAAGCGCCGGCCCCGCGGGTAATATGGATGTCGAAATCGAATCCCGATCCCAGGATGTTGTTCCCCAACAGCCCGTATTCGCGGGCCTGCTCCATGGCGATATGAAGTCTCTTCAGGGCCAGGGGATATTCGTTACGGATATAGACATGTCCCCGGTCGGCACCGATGGCATAAGCCCCGATAATCATCCCCTCGATGACGGCATGGGGGTCCGACTCGATGATGCTGCGGTCCATGAACGCCCCGGGATCTCCCTCATCGGCGTTGCAGCAGACGAATTTCCCGCCGCCGTTGGACCGCGCCTGGCGGGTCAGGCGCCATTTCAGCCCGGTCGGAAAACCGGCCCCGCCGCGTCCCCGCAGCCCGGAATCGGTGACCTCCTCGATGACCTCCTCCGGCGTCATCCCGCTGAGGACCTTCTCCAGAGCAAAATAACCATCCCGGGCGATGTACTCGTCGATCTTCTCGGGATCGATCAGGCCGCGATTCCGGAGTACGATCAGCCGCTGGCGCTTGAAAAAACCGATATCGTTCATCCGCGGGACGGGCAGCGCCTCGCCGGGAGGCGTGTACATCAGCCTCTTCACCGGGCGGCCCTTGAGCAGATGCTCTTCCACCAGCAGGGGTATATCCTTTTCACTGAGCTGCTGATAGAAAATACCATCCGGCTGGACCACCATCAACGGACCGACGGCACAGAAACCGTTGCAGCCGGTCGTGATCACGGCCACCTCGTTTTGCAGCCCGCGCCTTTCGATCTCCCGCGTGAGGGTTTCTTTGATCTGGAACGACCGGTTCGAGACACAGGCCGTGCCGGCACAGACCATGCAGTATGCGCGATATTCCTTCAACCTGAAAACCTCTTTCCTGACAGCCCCGGCATCTCTCCGGACGGCGGGGCCGCATGCCCGGCCCGGCCGGCGGCATTCCCGGCGAATTCCCGGAAGCTCCCGGCCTTGATCTCTCCGTCTGCTCAGCCCGTCCGCTCGCTGCCCAGAGCCAGAGCATAGTCGGCCACGATCTCGCCTTCCTGGACATGACGGGCGAAGATCCGGCGGGCTTTCTCGCCCGTCAGATCGACATACTTGACCGGCGCCTGTCCGCTCAGCTGAACGGTGGCCATGGGCTCACGGCTGCACAGCCCGGCGCAGCCGGAGGTGGTGACGATGACATCCTGGACCTTGTTTTTCTCAATCTCATCGAGGAAGGCCAGCATGATCTCCCGCGCTCCGGCAGCGATTCCGCAGGTACCCATATGGACGGTGATTTTAGCCCGTCCGGCGCCTTCCCGCAGGGAGGTCATTCTTCGGGATTTCTGTTTGATCTTTTTCAGATCCTCCAGGGTCAATCTGGCCATGATTTTTTCCTTTCGGCCCGGGCGCTCATTTGGCAGTACAGACGGCCCGGTATTTCTTCAAGATCTTGTCCACCTCCGGAAGCTTCACCTGGCCGTAAAGATCTTCTCCTACCGTGACCACCGGGGCCAGCCCGCAGCACCCCAGACAGCGAACCGCCTCCAGTCCGAAGTTCCCGTCCGGGGTGATCTGGCCGGTGGTGATGCTCAGATCCCGTTCCAGTTTCTCCAGAATCCGGGGGGCTCCCTTGACATGGCAGGCCGTGCCCATGCAGACGCTGATCGGATATCTGGCCTGCGGAGTGAGCGAAAAAGCTCTGTAGAAAGTGGTCAGGCTGTAGATGCGGCTCAGGGGGATATCCATCTCCCGGGCGATTCTGACGGCCACCTCCCGGGGTATATACCGGTAGGCTTCCTGGACATCCTCCAGAACGGCGATCAGGGCGCTGCTGTCGCCGGCGTACCTCTCGATGATCCTGTCGACGGCGGCCATGTCCATCCCAGACCTCCAGCTAATAACAGATGCCGGTGCTTATCGGCTCAGGCCGATGCCGTGCGGCCCGAGGACCCGGCCGGCAGATGCTCCTTCAGCAGAGTCCGCAGCAGAACGATCCCTTCCGGAGAGGTGATCGATCGGCCCCGGAGACGTCTCTTGAACTCCTGAGAACTGAAAGTATAGGTGCTTCCACTCCGCCGGTGACGATAGAAAAACTCGATCTCCGGGTGGCCGGCGATCAGCGTCATGAGCGTCTTGCCGACATCTCCCAGAGGCTGCCGGTCGATATGGCTGTGCCCGAAGACGGCCCGGATCTGTGTTCCGCCGTTCGGCTCGGAGCGGATGGATACCTCCCCACCACTCCTTTTGGCGGCCTCAGAGAGCAGCGGCAGCCCGAATCCGACGCTTCGTTCCCGGCGGGTAGTGACGAAGGGATCGGCCGCTTTGCGAACCATGTGTTCGTCCATACCGCGACCGTCATCGCCGATCTCGATCACCAGCCGGTCGCCCTCCAGGTCTTCCTCGACAGCAATGCGGATCCGGCGGGCCCCGGCGTCGATGGAGTTCTCCGCGATGTCCAGCATGTGTAGCGACAGGTCCAGCACACTGACCTCACAGGAGAATCTTCCGCCCCCCCTCGCCCCTGAAGGCCCGGGCGATCTCGCCAAGAGAGGGCTTCTGCAGGAGAAAGGTGGTCGTGGCCAGGCCGATGTGCTCGGGGCGGTGCGCATCGGAGGTCGTGATGAAAGCGTACCGACGGTATTCCCGGAACCGCCGGCGGGCTTCCGCAAGCGTCAGGCGATGGGAAACGGCCAGAGCATCCAGGGCCATGTTCTCGGGGATGAAGCCCAGTTGTCCGATGATGCCGAATCCCTGGCGATCGATATGAGCGGCCACGGCCAATCCGTCGTGCCGGTGAATATACCCGATGATCTGATCGATGGACAGAGCGGTGGCGTCAAGAAGCGGCCGGTCATTGAGATCGAGCACCTCGGAGATCTCGTTGACCACCGGCTGGAGCCCCAGGGGTTCCCGGCCGGCCTGATCGGGCAGGTTGGCGTAGACCACGGCCTGCATGGCCAGCGCATCCTCCAAGTTTTCAAACAGCGCCAGGATGTGAACCTCTTCCCGGCTGGTAACCTCCAGACCCGGCAGCACCCGTAAAGGCATGCCGGCAGCCGTGCGGATGACGGCAACGGCATTCTCGCAGCTGTTATGATCGCAGATGGCCAGAATATCGACGCCCCGGACCCGGGCGGCGCGGACGATACGGCCGGGTGACATGTCCAGATCGCCGCACGGAGACAGGCAGGTGTGTACGTGGAGGTCTGCCCGATACCGCTTCATGACCGTTTCGATGATGACAGCCTTACAGGATAGAGCCTGCCGGCCAGCTCGAAGGTGTCCAGGTCCGATGTCAGCAGCGGGACGCCTTCCTCCTCGGCCTTGACGACGGTGTCCTCATCGGGCTCCCTCCCGTTGACCACCACGATCCCGGCCAGTTCCTTGACCACCGCCACCGCCACGATGTTCTGGTGGGTCTGCAGGGTGATCCACAGATCCTCCGGTGCGGCATGGGCCATGACATCGCTCAACAGATCGCTGGCGTATCCTCCGCCGACCGGCGCGGCGAGTTTCGATGCGCCGGCCCGGATGCGAAGATCGAGCTCATCGACTATCTCCTGCAGTGTCAACAGGTCACCCCTTTTTTCGGGACCGTCTGCCCGCCCCGGTCTTTTTCCCGGCCGGAGCCCGGCTTTTCGAATCCCGTTTTGTCTCCCCGGCCCGCAGCTCCTGACCGTACCGGTAGCCCTCATCGAAGGCCTTCAGGTTCAGGTCCAGAAACCGCTCCGGCACCAGGCTGGGAAGCGCCTTCTTCATGGCCTTCATGGAAACCACCCCGGTGACGGCGGTGAAAAAACCCAGCATGGCCACGTTGGCGATGATCCGATTGCCCAGCTCTTCGGCAATCCGCGTGGCCGGAACGGCATACAGCTTGATGCCCTTGCGGATTGGACCCGGTTTCACCAGATCCTGATCGATAATCAGGAGACCGCCCTCTTTCAATTCCGGCTCATACTTGCTGAAGGCCTCCTGGGACATAGCCACCAGAACATGAGGGGTGGTTACATACGGATACAGGACCCGGTCACTGGAAACGACCACCTGAGCGCTGCAGGCGCCGCCCCTGGCTTCCGGTCCGAAGGACTGGTTCATGGTGGCGAATCTCTTGTCGAAAATGGAGACGGCTTTGCCGATGATGATGCCCGATCGAATGATGCCCTGGCCTCCGAATCCGGCAAATCGAATCTCGGTCAATGAGGACCTCGGCATGATGGTCAGTCTCCTTCATAAGGCACGAATCTGTCACCCAGCATCTGGCTCAATCGTTTATTATAAGCCTCTAAAAAGGTGGGCCGCTCGCGATCGATGAACTTGCCGACGATGATGTCCTTCTGAAACTCGATATCCAGCGTTCGCGTGTCCGCCCCATGCTGGATCACGGAGTGCTCATGATAGAATTTCATCAGGTCCAATCCTGTGCCCAGCCGGTTGATGCGTCCCCAGTAATTGGCGCAGGGGGTGATCACCTCGACCACCGAGAATCCCGGCTTCTGCAGGGCTTCCATGATGGACTTGGTCAGGCGGCGAACGTGCAGGGCCGTCCAGCGGGCCACGTAGACGGCGCCGCAGGATTCGGCCAGATGGGGAATATTAAAAGGCTGCTCGAAATTTCCGTACGGGGAGGTGGTGGCGTATCCTGTGGACGGCGTCGTCGGAGCGCACTGGCCGCCGGTCATGGCGTAGATGAAGTTGTTGACGCAGATCACGGTCATGTCCATGTTCCGCCTGGCGGCGTGGATGAAGTGATTTCCCCCGATGGCGATGAGATCGCCGTCGCCGGAAATGACGACCACCTTCAATCTAGGGTTGCCCAGCTTGACCCCGGTGGCGTAAGCTATGGCCCGGCCGTGGGTGGTGTGAAAGGAATCCAACCGCATGTAGCCGGCCACGCGGCCGGTACAGCCGATGCCCGAGACCACGCAGACCTTGTCCAGATCCCACTCCAGTTTCTCCAGGGCGGAGGCAAAGGCGGTCACGGTGGTACCGATGCCGCAGGTGGGACACCAGATGTGTGGAATGCGCTCCATCCGCAGGAGCGATTCCATCGGATGGGGCGGTTCCACAGACTTGGGCGGGGGTTTCTCGGCGACGTTCGGTGCGCTCATACTTGACCTCTTTTCGTGCGAGGATATTCCATGATACCTTGTCCGGCTTTTTCCCCTCTGGCCGCCTGACGGATCGCATGAAGGATGTCCTCGGGATCGTGAACCCAGCCCCCGCCGTGGGGCACCAGGACGACCTCGGCCTGTCCGCAGACACAGCGGTCCAGTTCCAGAACCACCTGGCCGTAATTGATCTCCGGCATGACCAAGGCCTTCACCTTGCCGGCCAATTGGCGAATGAACTTCTCCGGAAATGGCCAGACCACCACCAGACGCAGCACCCCGACCTTGATGCCCTCGGCCCGGGCCAGGTCCACGGCCCGCAGGGCCACGCGGGAAGTGATCCCGTAGGCGACCACGACCACATCGGCTCCGTCGACCTGATCCTGCTCATATTCGACGATATCATCACTGTTCAGGCGGATTTTGTTCACCAGACGGTGGACATTCTCCTCCTGGCACTCGGCGGTCATCACCGGATACCCGCGAAAGTCATGGGTCAGACCGGTGACGTGAAAGCGATATCCATCGCCCGTTTTGACCATCGGAGGAACCAGATCTTTGTCCGGCTTGAACGGCAGGTATTTTTTCTTCGGGCCTTTATAATACCTTCGCGGCTGCAGATCGATCCGCTCGGCCGGAGGAATGACCACCTTTTCGGTCATGTGCCCGACACACTCATCCATCATCAGCAGCACGGGCACGCGATAACGTTCCGAGAGATTGAACGCCTTGATGGTATAATCGAAGGCTTCCTGAGGCGAATTGGGCGAAAGCGCGATGATCTCGTAATCCCCGTGGGAACCCCACCGGGCCTGCATCATGTCCGCCT
>CAZOYL010000084.1:0-1042 GCA_964584035.1 uncultured Gemmatimonadota bacterium
GCAGTGCTGGACCACGGCGCCGGCCAGGGTCACCGGCGAGGTGGCCCCGGTCAGGGGCATGGAGACCAGCTCGGCCGGGATGCCGGTCCGGGCGCAGTCGATCAGGCTCTGGCAGGTCAGGTCGCTCCACTTCAGCGGTGGCGATGGGCAGCAGTCGAAGATGGCCAGGGGTTTCTCACGGAGGGCTTCGGTGCCTCCCCGGACGGCCGCCAGCATGCGGTGCATGACGGCGAAGCCCTCCTTGGCGAAGGTGCCGGTGACCACCGGCTTGGTCCCGAAGGCCAGCGCGATCAGCAGCCGGTAGCGGTCGGCCATCTCCTGGGGCACGTCGGCGGAGAGCACCGCGGTGGACTGGGCCGGGTAGTGCGGCAGCTCCTCGACCAGCCGGGCCAGACGGATCAGGTCGGTCGTGACCGCATCGCGGGGCTGGCCCAGATCGGGATCGAAGATGCGCAGGGCGGCCGAGCCGGGATCGAAGTGGACGTTGTCGTCGACGAGGTCCAATTTCAGCTGGCCATCGCGGTCGAAGACCTGAATATGGTCCGGTGCCGTCTTCAGGCACTCCTCCACCACGTTCCGGGGGATATGCACCCGGTTGTGGTCGTGATCGACCTTCGCTCCGGCCTCCTCGAGCAGCCCTTTGCCCTCCTCGTTTTCCACGAACACGCCGACCCGCTCCAGGATGTCCATGGCCTCGTCGACGATGCCGTCCAGGGCCGACGGCTCCAGCAGTTCCAACCTGGGTCGTTTGGTCTGGGACAATGTCACCTCCTGTGGGATCGATTGGTCATGGGGTCTCTGTTTTCGCCTCTTTTTTCTTTTTCCGGAAGGGACAATTCTTCAATCCACAGCGTTCACAGGGATGTTCGAAGGCCACATCCTGATCGGCCTTGACGAACCTGACCGCGAAGGAGACCGATTTGCGCGGGATCATCATGCAGGAGGGGTTCAGGCTCATGCCGACGTCGCCGGCCGGCAGCAGGCGGAAGATGTGACGCTGTTCCTCCAGAGAGGTATAAACCCCTTCGCGGACTAACTCGGT
>CAZOYL010000084.1:1052-4444 GCA_964584035.1 uncultured Gemmatimonadota bacterium
AACCGGGGGGTGGCCTGCAGGTCGTGGGCCTCGGCCCAGTGGCAGATGTTCGCGTTGATCACGTCGGCCGTCGCCTCCGCGGCCACCGAGCCGACCGCGTCGAGGACATACCCTTCCGGCTCCTGGCCGGTGGACATCAGCTCGCGGACCTTCTCCTCCAGCTCCGGGCCGATGGTGCAGATCGCCAGCCCGGCCTGCTGATCGTCCCGCAGGGGTCCCAGCCGGCCGATCTCCGGCGGCTCCAGGATGCGGTAAACGCCCTGCGGCGCCACCAGATCCAGGCCCAGCCGCTCGGCCTCCTCGACCATCCGTCGGGTCGTCTCAGCCAGGCGATCCTCCTGGCCCCCCGCTCCCAGCAGGCGCAGGACCTCACGGCGGGCGATGGGGATCTTGAAGCCGCGAACGATTTCGGGCTCGGCGCTCATCTCAGCCCTTTTCCTCCATGAAGCCCTCCTGGGTCAGGCGGCGGCGGATCAGGCTGATGAACTCGGGGGTCGTGCCGCAGCAGCCGCCCACGGCATCGATGCCGCTGCGGGCGATGGTGACGATGTCCTCGGCGAAGGCCTCCGGCTTCTGGTGGTAGACCAGCTGGCCGGACACCACCCGGGGCTGCCCGGCATTAGGCTGGATCAGGACCGGACCATCGGCGGCCTGGCGCCACAGAGGGGCGAACTCAGCCATTTCGGCGCTGCCCAGGTTGCAGTTGGTTCCCACCACGTCGGCTCCGGCCGCGGCCAGTTTTTGAGCGCAGTCCTGGGGCGTGTTGCCCATCAGGGTGAAAAATCCGCGGGGCTTCTTCTCGAAGCTGAGGGTGGCCACCACCGGCCGGTCGCTGACCGACCGGACCGCCTCGACGGCCAGCAGGATCTCCTGCAGATCGTAGAAGGTCTCGATGACGAACAGATCCACGCCCTCGCCGGCCAGAGAGACGGCCTGCTCGCGGAAGGTGTCATGCAGCTCCTCGGGCGTGCAGCTGCCCACCGGAGGGAGAAACTGGCCGGTGGGACCGATATCGCCGGCCAGGTAACAGTGATCCGGACAGACCTGGCGGGCCAGCCGGACCGCCTGAACGTTGATCGGCTCGGCGCGGTCGGCCAGGCCGGCAGCTTTCAGTTTCATGGCCGTGCCGCCCAGCGTGTTGGTCTGCAGGACGTCGGCGCCGGCCCGGGCATAGGCCCGGTGCACGCCGGCGATGATGTCTCCGTGGGAGATGTTCCACTCGTCGGGGCACTCCCCGGCCGACATGCCACCGGCGATCAGGGAGGTGCCCATGGCGCCGTCGAACAGCACCACGCGCCGTTTGAGAAGTTCGAGAAAGGGGATCCTGGAGGACATCAGCACCTCCCCCTAGAAAGGGTCTTTGAAGCGAAGCGGCCGAAGCATCTGCTTCAGGCCGTGTTTTTAAGAATCATCAGCGCCTGGCTCCCGCCTGCGGCCGGTTCTGCCCAGCACCATCTCCACGACCAGGAGAGCAAAAACGCCCCACAGGGCCGCCTTCCACAGCTCCCGGCCGTAGCGACTCTGCAGGATGGCCGTTTCCAGCTCGGCGCCCGACGCCACGGCGAAGACCCGTTCCTGTCCCAGCAGCGCCCGGGCCCGGTCCATCTCTAACGGTTTCAGGTCCGATTCGGCCAGGTCGGTGTTCACGGCAAAGGCCGACAGGAGCTCTTCTCCCAGGAAGAACTGATAAATTCCCGGCTCCCTGGTATTCTCGTAGGTCACAGCGGTGTAGCCGCGTTGCCCGGCCGGGCGAAGGATGATTCGCTCGCCGCCGGGCGTCACACAGGAGATGGTCTGACCCTCGGGAACCGCCGCCAGGTCGCGACTCAGCGCGGCGCCCACCACCAGCTCCTGGCCGTCCGACGGTTGGGCCGTGGCCAGGTAATGGACGCTGCGATGCAGCAGGGGAATGAAGGCTCCCCGGACCGGCAGGTCGGTCCAGCCGGGATCGACCGCCGTGGCCATGAACAGCACCCGTCCGCGCCCGGTCCGGCTCTCCAGCAATGCGGGGGAGCCGTTGTTGAACGAGGCCAGTGTGGTGACCCCCTCTCCCGGGACTACGTCGTAGGCCATGAAGAATCGTGGGGAGGGAAAGGACGACTGACCGTCGTGCTGAAAGATCTGAAAGACGGGGTGCTGGCCGTCGACTCGGTCGATGGTCAGATAGGAACTTCGCTGAGTCGGGTTGCCCAGGGCTTCCTGGATGGTAGCCGGGCACAGCCGAGCCAGAAGATGATCGTTATAGAAGTGATGGTCGATGCGGTTGCCCAGCAAGATCATCAGCCCGCCTCCCTGACGGACGAAGCGGTCCAGCGAGGACAGCTGATCGCCGTCCAGCTCCGGCAGGTCTGCCAGGATGACGACATCGATATCGTCGATGTCACGGTTTTTCAGCCCGGCGGCCGAGATGGTCTCCGGGACCATCACCCCGTGGAGTTGCTCATCGGGCCGCAGCGCCGTCTGGAGAAAGAAACCGGCCCGGGCGTCATCGCTGACCACCAGAACCCGGATCTGATGCGGCACGTTTAAGGTAAAAAACCTCCGGTTATCGGCCAGCAGCTGGTTGTCGGTGACCTCGACATAGCCGGCGTGGATCCCGGGTTCGGCCACCACCGTGGTGAAGGTTACCCCCTGGCGGTCTTCAGGGGCCAGCTGAAGGCTGTGCTGCGCCCGCCGGACCCGGTCGACGAACAGCTCCACGATGGCCTGTTCCGATTGTTCCGTGGAGCGGTTGGAGACGGTGGCCGCGAACCGGAGGGGTTTGCCCGCCTCGGGAAGCTGATCGGAGTAGTCCACGGCCTCCACGGTCAGGTTGCTCCAGCCCTCATCCGGCGCCACCGGGAGAATGTACAGCTGAGCTCCGGCGCCCACTCCCAGGGAATCCTTTTCCAGGGTGGACCATCCGGCCTGCTGCAGGTCGGTGAGCAGGTAGATCTCCTTGTTTAAATTTACGGAACCGGCTATTAAATCGTAGGTTTCGGACAGCGCCCGGCGCACATCGGTGGTCCCGTAGGACGGCTGGGACTCCTCGATCAGCTGCCTCAGCCGGGGGAAGTTGTGGGTCGGCTCCGGAGTCGCCGGGGCGGGCCGGTCGGAGAACAGCACCAGGAAGGCCTCGTCGCCCTCCTTGAGCAGATCGACCACCTGCAGGGCGCGGTCCTTGGCCAGCCGGAACACCGAGCCGCGGGGCGTCTCCCGGCTCATGCTGAAGGAGTTGTCCAGCAGGATGGCCACGGTGGTGTTGGCATGAGCCTTGACCCCGGAGGCCAGAGAGCCCCTCAGGGCCGGGCGGGCGAAGGCCAGGATGAGCAGCAGCACGATCAGGGTGCGCAGGATCAGCAGCAGGATCTCGCGCAGGCGAAGCAGGATGTGGCGGGTGTCCGCAGTGAGCT
>CAZOYL010000084.1:4454-11498 GCA_964584035.1 uncultured Gemmatimonadota bacterium
GGCCTGGAGCAGCTTCAGGAAAGCGATCGAGCTGAACGAGATCTTCTTCAGCCGCTGCCGGGTGAGCAGATGGATCAGCAGGGGCAGGGCCACGGCGACCAGCCCGGCCAGGATGATGGAATTCAGAAAAGTGAGCATGTTCTTCGGATCGCCTGATGGTGTCGTTTATAAAGGACACTTTCGAAATGAGTCTCGTGGAAGGGCGCCGCCTTCGAAATTCCCGGCTGGCTACCCCAGCCGCCCCCGTTTGCTTAAATAGGCGAATAAAGCCCTGTCGAACGGCACCGAGGAGTCCAGGGGGACGTAGTCGATCAGGCTGTCGCGGCACTCCCGGCGGTAGCGATCGGTCAGGGCCGTTATGGCCCGGACGTATTCGCCGCGGATGTGCCAGGGCTGGGTGGAGATCTCCTCGCCGGTCTCCAGGTCGCGGAAGATGGCCTCGCGGCGATAGGCGAAGCTCTTCTCGAAGGGGTCCAGCACATGGAACACCAGAACCTCGTGCTTGTTGTGGCGAAAGTGCTTCAACCCCAGCAGGATCTTGTCGGGCTCATCCAGCAGGTCGGAGATGATGATGATCAGGCCCCGGCGGTGGATGCGCTCGGCCAGCTGGTGAAAGGTGGCGGCCACATCGGTGGTCTCGGACGGCTCCACCCGGTTCAGCTCCTTCAGGACAGTGTGCAGGTGGGTGCGGGCCGAGCGGGGCGGCAGGTAGCTGCGGATGCCCCTGGCGAAGACGGTCAATCCCACCGCGTCCTGCTGCTTGAGCATCAGGTAGGTTAGGGCCGCCGACAGGTAGCGGCCGTATTCCAGCTTGGAGATGCCGTCGGAGCGGTAGGCCATGGAGCCGCTGGCGTCCAGCAGGATATGAGCCTTGAGGTTGGTCTCCTCCTCGAACTCCTTGATGTAGAAGCGGTCGGTCTTGCCGAAGACCTTCCAGTCGATCCGGCGGATGTCGTCGCCGGGCATGTACTGGCGGTGCTCGGCGAACTCCACGCTGAAGCCGTGATAGGGGCTGCGGTGCAGGCCGGTGATGAACCCCTCGACCACCAGCCGGGCGCGCATCTCCATGCTGGACAGGCGGGAGACCAGCTCGGGATTGAGGAATCTCTGATAGTCTTCCATAAGGTTTGAGCTTCAAGTGGTTAAGGATTCGGCGGCCGATGAGGTCAGAAGCCTTTCTGTCCGCTCAAAACAACGACGGGCGGCCGAGGCCACCCGTGAAGAACCTTCTCATCCTGGCCGCCAGAACGGCTTCTTACTCGTTCACTTCTTCCAGCAGGCGGTCGATGATCTGCTCGGAATCGACCCCCTCGGCCTCGGCGCTGAAACTGGTCACGATCCGGTGGCGCAGGACCGGCCGGGACACCGTGCGGACATCCTCGCAGGAGGGGGCGAAACGGCCTTCCAATATGGACCGGGCCTTGGCTCCCATGATCAAAAACTGCGAGGCCCGCGGCCCGGCGCCCCATCGCACCCAGTTACGGATGAACTCGGCCGAATCCTTCACCGGCCGCGTTCCCCGGGCCAGGCGGACGGCATAGTCCAGGACCTGGTCGGAGACGGGCACCTTGCGGACCAGCTGCTGCAGTCCGAGGATATCCTCGCCGCCCATCATCTTCTCCACCTCGGGCAGGTACATGCTGGTGGTCGTCCTGACGATGGTGTTCTCCTCCTCGCGGCTGGGATAGTCGATGAACACGTTGAACATGAACCGGTCCAGCTGGGCCTCGGGCAGCGGGTAGGTGCCCTCCAGCTCGATCGGGTTCTGCGTCGCCAGGACGAAGAAGGGCTCGGGCAGGGCGTAGGTGTCACCGCCGGCCGTGACCTCGTGCTCCTGCATGGCCTGCAGCAGGGCCGCCTGGGTCTTGGGCGGGGTTCGGTTGATCTCGTCGGCCAGGACGATGTTGGCGAACACCGGACCCTTGACGAAGCGGAAATCGCGCTTGCCGGTGGAGACGTTCTCCTCGATGATATCGGTCCCGGTGATGTCCGAGGGCATCAGGTCGGGGGTGAACTGGATGCGCTGGAACCGGAGATCCAAAATATTCGCTAATGTGCTGATCATCAGGGTCTTTGCCAGACCCGGGACGCCCACCAACAGGCAGTGCCCGTTGCACAGCAGGCTGATCAGCAGCTCGTCGATGACGGCCCGCTGGCCTATGATGACCCGCCCGATCTGATTGACCAGCTGCTCATGGGCCTGGCCGAGCTTCTCGACGGCCCGCAGGTCTTCCTTGGTCTGTTGCTCGACAGCCATTTAATTCCTCGTCTGAAGGAAGTCGGTTTTTTGGACAAGTTTCATCTAACATACCAATTGAGGCGCTGGTTGTCAAGGGATTATCGCTGAATGGTAAGTTGTTCGTTGAAGAGCAGACCAAAAAACCCTTGAATCATAGGGGTATTATTCGTATGTTTTCAATGAAGAGTCATTTGGTAGGATTACCGGCCGGAATAAGCACCATCTGTGCTGTATCGCTCCCGGCCAGGCGGTCAAAAAAACGTTTCGACAGCCTCCTTTTGGCACGCTCCTTGCAGTAACTAATGTTGTTCACTGGCAGTTAGGAGAAGCGCTGGCCACCTGGCGCGGTCGCCGGAATCTTCTAACCTATTGGCAGAGTATATCTAAAATATTCTCTGCGGTGATCGGCTGGTCGCCCCGGATATCATTCCCCGGCAACCGGCTCCTGAGTAGAGGATTGCAAAAAGCATGAAAATGAAGTGGACTGGACTGTTGGCCGTTATCATTCTGTCTTCCGGCCTGGCCTCGGCCGCCGATGACTGGGCTCTGAAAAGCCCCTCACCCCACCCGTCCATCCGGCGCTATCACCGGATGGCTTACGGGGGCGGCGATCGGGTGCTGCTGTTCGGCGGCGGCGTGGGCGCCGCGCTGCTCGATGAGACCTGGGTCTATGACCTCAGCGAGAGCACCTGGACACAGATCAGCCCGGCCGTCAAACCGTCGGCCCGGGCGGCTCATGCCCAGGCTCACATCGGCGAGGATCGGGTGCTGTTGTTCGGGGGCCAATATGAAGGGGGCTATGACGGCCAGACCTGGGTTTACGACCTCGGCGAGAGCACCTGGACAGAGATGAGCCCGGCCAGCCAACCCTCGCCCCGGGTGGACGTCGACATGGCCTACATCGGCGGCGATCAGGTGGTGCTGTTCGGCGGCCAGGACAGCAGCGGTTATGACGACCAGACCTGGATCTACGATCTGAGCGAGGATACCTGGACGCAGATCAGCCCGGCCGGCAGTCCCACGGCCCGGGGTGAACATGCCCTGGCCTTCCTGGGCGGTGATCAGGCGCTGCTGTTCGGGGGCAAGGTCACCGGCGGGTCGGAAAGCGACCAGACCTGGGTGTACGATCTGAGCGAGAATACCTGGACAGAGATGAGCCCGGCCAGCAAGCCCTCGCCCCGCCATTCTCACGGCATGGCCTATATCGGCGGCGACCGGGTGGTGCTGTTCAGCGGGTACGATGGCGAACTGGACGACGAGACCTGGATCTATGATCTCAGCGATAACCTGTGGACCCAGGATGCCAACACGACCCGGCCGACCGGCCGGTTCGGCTTTGGATTCTCCGAGACCAGCCTGCAGGGCCTTAGCCGACCGGTACTGTTCGGAGGCGATGATGGCACCTACAGCGATGAGACCTGGGCCTTCGGGGGCGGCGACGTTCCCGTGAGCTATGCCCCGCAGGTGACCGTGGCCTTTCCCAACGGCGGCGAGGAGCTGGCCGACTCCACCGTCATCACCTGGACGGCCACCGATCCGGACCCGGGGGACTCGACCCTGCTGCTGGCCGATCTATATGTCAGTGCCGATGTCGGCAGCTCCTGGGCCGTCATCGACTCCAACCAGAATAACGATGGGGCCTATTCCTGGAACCTGACCCCTCTTGCCGACGGCGGCGACTACCTGATCCGCCTGACCGTCACCGATCCCTATGGCCTATCCGGAACGGATCTCTCCGATGGCGTCTTCACCATCGATAATCCGGAGGATGACTGGGTTCAGCGGTTTCCGGCCGCGAGCCCTTCAGCCCGGGCCTGGCACGACATGGCCTTCCTGGGAGAGAGTCAGGTGCTGCTGTTCGGGGGAAACGACGGCGCGGCCGACAATCAAACCTGGCTCTATGATACCGGCGACAGCTCCTGGAGCCTGCTGGATTCCTCCTCAGGACCCTCGGCGCGGGAGCGGCATGCCATGGCTTCCCTTGGAAGTGGCCGCGTGCTGTTGTTCGGGGGGGACGATGGGACCTCTGACGATGAGACCTGGCTGTTCGACCTGGACGACACCACCTGGACCCTGTTGACCCCTCCTGACGGCCCGACGGCCCGATATGCTCACGCCATGGCCTCCATCGGTGATGGTCTGGCTATGCTCTTCGGCGGCAGAGACGGGGCTTACGATAACGAGACCTGGCTGTTTGATCTGAACGACAGCACCTGGACGGAGAAAAATCCGTCCGTCAGGCCATCGGCTCGAAGGAGACATGCCATGGCCGACATCGGCGGCGACCGCGTCCTGCTCTTCGGGGGGGATGACGGCTCACTTGACGACGAGACCTGGCTGTATGATCTGAGCGATGATGCCTGGACGCAGCTCGATCCCGCCGTCAGACCCTCGGCCCGGTCGGGCCATCGCCTGGCGTCCATGGGCGCTGGCCAGGTACTCCTGTTCGGCGGCAGCGATGCCTCCGGCCGCGACGATGAAACCTGGGTGTTCGATCTGGGCGATACGGCCTGGGTGCGAGATGGTAATTTCGTGCAGCCCTCCGCCCGGGAGGGTTACGGATTGTGCCGCAGCGGCCAGGATGAGTCCGGTTTTCCGGTGTTGTTCGGCGGCGATGACGGAGCCCTGGATGATCAAACATGGACCTTCGGCGGAGGTGATCATTTCGTGCCCGATCCGCCGCAGGTGGCCGTGATCTTTCCCAACGGCGGAGAGGTTCTGGCCGATTCGGCCGTGATCGCCTGGACGGCGTCCGATCCCGATCCGGGCGATTCCACCCTGCTGCTGGTCGATCTGGAGGCCAGCGACGATGCCGGCGATTCCTGGGCCGTCATCGATTCGGGCCTGACCAATGAAGGCACCTATGAATGGAATGTCTCCGGGCTGGCCGACGGCGATGACTATCTGATTCGCGTCACGGCGATCGACACCAGCGGTCTGAGCGATGCCGATGTCGGCGATGCCCTTTTCAGCATCGACAATGTGGCCCAGGCGCCGGTGGTGACCGTGGTCGCTCCCGACGGCGGGGAGGTTCTGTCCGACTCGGCCGTGATCGCCTGGACGGCGAGCGATCCGGATCCCGGGGAAACAGCCCTGCTGTCCGTCGATCTACAGGTTAGCGACGACGGGGGAGCGGGTTGGACGCCGATCGACTCCGCCCAGGTCAATGATGGCGCCTACGAGTGGGATCTGAGCGGATGGCCCGAGGGCGATCAATATCTGGTCCGCATCACGGTCACCGACACGACCGGTCTGGGCGATGCCGACACCTCCGATGCCGTCTTCACCATCATCACCCATGAAGATGACTGGACCCAGGTCTTCCCCGATCCCCATCCACCGCTGAGGGCTTACACGGCGCTGGGGTATGTCGGGGGGGGCCGCACGTTGCTGTTCGGCGGCTGGGACGTCATCAAGCTGCTGGATGACACCTGGGTCTTCGATCTGAGCGAGAGCACCTGGACCGAGCAGAGCCCGGCGACCAGTCCCTCGGCCCGGGCCGGCCATGCCCTGGTCCACATCGGCGAGGACCGGGCGGTGCTGTTCGGCGGGGGTGATGCCGGCGGCCGGGACGACGAGACCTGGGTCTATGATCTGGGCGACGACGCCTGGACCCAGAAAAGCCCGGCTACCAAACCCTCGGCTCGAACCGACCTGGCCATGGCCTCTATCGGCGGTGACCGGGCCCTGTTGTTCGGCGGTGATGACGGGGCCAACGACGACCAGACCTGGGTCTACGATCTGAGCGATGACGCCTGGACGCAGTTGTTCCCGGCCGAAAAGCCCTCGCCCCGGTGCCAGCACGCCATGGCCTTTATCGGCAGCGATCAGGTCCTGTTGTTCGGCGGTGACGATGGGGCCAACGATGATCAGACCTGGATCTACGATGTCAGTGAGAACAGCTGGACGCGGATGTATCCGGTCACCGGACCGTCGCCGCGAAACACCTTTTCCATGGCCTATCTGGGAGGCGATCAGGTGCTGTTGTTCGGGGGTCACGATGGGTCCTCGGCCAGCGACGAGACCTGGATTTACGATCTCAGCGAAAACACCTGGACCCTGGACCTCAACACCACCCAGCCGGAGGCTCGGTACGGCCTCGGCCTGTGCGCCACCAGCGCGGCCGGATCGAACACTCCGGTCCTGTTCGGCGGTTACGGCAACTATGCCAGAGAGGACACCTGGATCTTCGGCGGAGGCGACTATCCCGCCGACCACGCCCCCCAGGTATCCGTTCTGTATCCCAATGGCGGAGAAACGCTGAGCGACTCGGTGATCATCGCCTGGACGGCCGCCGATCCGGATCCGGGCGATTCCACCCTGCTGATGGTGGACCTGGATGTCAGCGCCGATGCCGGCAGCACCTGGGCCGTCATCGACTCCGGGCAGGCCAACGACGGCGCGTACCAGTGGGACATCTCCGGTCTCGACGACGGCATCCTGTATCTGGTGCGAGTGACCGCCTTCGATACCAGCGGCCAGAGCGGACAGGACAGCTCCGATGCCGTCTTCGCCATCGACAATCCGGAAGATGACTGGGTGGAGCATTTCCCGGCGGTGAAACCATCCGCCCGCCGGGGGCACGGCATGGCCTGCCTGGGAAGCGAACGGCTGCTGTTGTTCGGGGGCCAGGATGGCGATCTCGACGATGAGACCTGGATCTTCGACCTGAACGACACCGTGTGGACACAGATCACGACGGCATCTCAGCCCTCGGCGCGGGCGGAACACGCCCTGGCGCACCTCGGTGCGGGCCGCTCGCTCCTGTTCGGCGGGGATGACGGGGCGGCCGACGACCAGACCTG
>CAZOYL010000085.1:0-11488 GCA_964584035.1 uncultured Gemmatimonadota bacterium
CGGCTTTCTCATCAATTGTCTTTTCCCAGGGTGGGATGATCAGTTCTTCTGGTTCAATATCAGAAATTTCCCTCCAGGCTTTGATCACCCGATCCAGTTCTTCCGGAGTCACCCAGCAGCCCTGAGTTCGGACAGGATTTGCAGCTTCAGGAGAGAGGTAGAGCATATCACCGTTTCCAAGCAGGGATTCTGCCCCGTTCATATCCAGCACAACTCTGGAGTCTACAGAGGAAGCCACCGCAAAGGACATTCTGGCCGGGAAATTGGCTTTGATCAAACCGGTGACCACATCGGTGCTGGGGCGCTGGGTTGCGACAACCAGGTGAATGCCCACCGCCCGGGCCATCTGGGCCAGCCGGCCGATGCTGTCCTCGATCTCGTTGGAGACGGTCAGCATCAGATCGGCCAGCTCGTCCACGATGATGACCAGATAGGGCAGCCGCTCATCTCCCGGCGACGGCTCCAGTCCCGGCAGAGAGGTCTGCTGGACCTTCTTGGCGTTGTAGGCATCGATATTCCGCACCGCCGCCTTGGCCAGGATCTGGTAGCGCCGTTCCATCTCCGAGACGGCCCAGCGCAAGACCTTGACGGCCTCCTTGGGCTCGATGACGACCGGCGCCATGAGGTGCGGGATCTTATTGAAGACGGTCAGCTCCAGCATCTTGGGATCGATAAGCAGGAACCTGACATCGTTCGGGGTGGCCCGGAACAGGATGCTGGCGATGATCGAGTGAATACAGACGCTCTTGCCCGACCCGGTGGCTCCGGCGATCAGCAGGTGCGGCATGCGATCCAGTTTGGCGCAGTAAGGCTCCCCGGCGATGGTCTTTCCCAGGGCCATGTTGAGCATGGAATCGCTGCGGACGTACTGGGGCGAGTTGAGGATCTCCCGGAGATAGACGACCGAGGGCTGCTTGTTGGGCAGCTCGATGCCGACCACATCCTTGCCGGGGATGGGCGCCTCCACCCGGATGCGCTGAGCCCGCATGGCCAGGGCCAGGTCGTCGGCCAGGCTGATGAATCGGCTGACCTTCACCCCCGGGGCCGGCTTGACCTCGTAGCGGGTGATGACCGGTCCCGGGCTGACCTGGACCACCTTGCCCTGGACGCCGAAATCGGACAGCTTCTCCTCCAGGATTTCCGCGTTGGCAAAGAGCTCTTTTTCGTTCTGCCGGTCGTCCGTTTTGGGGGGCGAGTGGAGCAGATCCAGCGATGGCAACTGGTATTTTTGGCCCGCGGGTACGGCGGACGGTTTGAACCGGTCCTCCTTCGGGGACGCTTCCCCGGGTTTGACGATCTGGGGTGGCTGGCGGCGCTGGGCCTCTTCGTCGGCATCGGCCTGGGCGGCGGCAAACTGATGGCGGAGTTTTTCAGCCTTTTTCTTCTTCCTGTCGATCTTTTTGTCTGCCTTGGGCTTTGCTTTTTGGGTCGTTTTCGCGGCCGCCGGCCGGACCCGCTCCCTGCGGCCCAGCGATCGTTGGAACAGGCCGATCAGCCAGCGAGTCAGGCCGGCCAGGCCGACTCCGGCGGCCAGCACGGCCTGGCGCAGCCCGATGCCGGTCAGGGCCGTCAGCAGGACCAGCAGAGCCGTGGTGGTGATCAGGTAGGCTCCGAAGGTGTGCACATAGCGGAGCATGAAATAGGCCGCTGCCGAGCCGACCACGCCGCCGGCGCGGATAGCGGCGGCCCGCTGCTGTAAATCCGGCGACTCATTCATGGGATGGATCAGACCGGCCAGAGCACCCAGGAAGATCATCACTCCCAGCAGATAGAGGGTCCGCCTGATCACGGCGCCGGTGTCGGTTTCCAGGAACCGGTTCAGACCCCACAGCAGGAGCATCAGGGGGACGATGTAACCGAAATAGCCGAAGGACAGCACCAGGGCCGAGGCCAGCATCTGGCCCACCGGTCCGATCAGGTTCCTGGTGCGTTCGCTGAACCCATGGCTGGTCAGAAGATAATCTTCCTCCGGGATATAAGAGAACAGGCTGAGAAAGAGCAGCACGGCCAGAGCCATCAGCAGGATCCCCAGGATCTCGTTCTGCCGCTGCCGGGAGAGATTGTTGACGAACGTCATCGGGCATCATCCTCATCGAGAGAAAAACTGCAATATCGTCAGTCAAAACTGCCATTTTGGCGCATTAAGATACATCACCGGACCGTCTCTGTCAAGGGGAAAAGCGCCGCCCGGTGCCAAGTGGTCATCTCGCGGAGGGATGTGAATAAAAAACTCTTGACATGGAGGTCCTGTTGCCTTTACATATGGCTGCTGTTTTGAGCGATGCTGCGATAGGCGGCCGGCGCCGATGGCCGGGTGCGGACCCTAACGGGATTGGCCGGTGAGCGGTGTTCAAAAAGGATTCAGATTTCTGTTGACATAACTGACAATCTATAGTAAGATTGAGACATTTGGACAGAACGATATACCAGGAACCGAAAAGGAGGTGGGGACAAATGGAAAAGTCATTTGCTCTTTCATTCGCCGGCGCGGCCTGCCTGGCCCTGCTGATCATCTCCCCGGCCCGGGCCGATTACATCCTGGTCAAGGATGTGCTCAGCACCAGCGGGGGTCATTTAGAGTCCTCCAGCTATCTGCTGGACTATTCCACCGGGCAGACGGCCGTGGGCCAGAGCCAGGGCACCAGCCATATCGAGACCGGCGGGTTCTGGTCCTGGTCGCCCTGGGGCGCGGAGGTGGCCGTGGAGGAGGAGGTCTTGCCCGGGCCGATGCCGGGCTGCTTCGCGCTCAGCCAGAACTATCCCAATCCGTTCAATCCCCGGACGCACATCATCTATCAGCTGCCGCAGGCCGATCGTGTCACCCTGACGGTGTACAATGTGCGGGGTCAGGCGGTCTGCCGTCTGGTGGATGAGGAGCAGGGGGCCGGGGAGCATGAGGTCACCTGGCAGGGTCAGGATGATGCCGGCCGGGCGGTGGCCAGCGGAATCTATTTCTACCAGCTGGTGACCGGGGAGTTTCACCAGACACGAAAGATGCTGTTGCTGAAATGATATTTCCCTGACAAGTGAACCGAGGAGGCATCTCATGAACCGGAGAAACACCATCATCCAGGCAACACTGGCTGTGTTGCTCTGCCTATTTTTCTCGGCGGCTCATGCGGCACCGAAATCGATGGTCTTTAATGGTCAGGTACGTACCGAAAGAACCGCTAAAGCCGTTCCCGGGCAGCTAAATTATCAAGGTTATCTGGCCGATGCGGCCGATTCTTCGGCGGTGACCGCCACGCTGGAGATGACCCTCCGGCTGTTCGACGCCGAATCGGGAGGATCGGAAGTCTGGTCCGAGACCCATCCGGCGGTGCAGGTCAGCGGCGGATTGTTCCAGGTCTTCCTGGGAAGTAGGACACCGTTTCCGGATGGCCTGTTCGACGGAACAACCCTGTGGCTCCAGACCGAGCTGGGGCCGCAGATCCTGGCCCCACGTAAGCCGCTGGTGAGCACGGCGTATAGCCATCGAGCCAACAGCGCCGAGATGCTCCTGGACTATACCCTGACCGATCTGGATGATCGCTGGGTGAACGAGGATCAAGCCAACAGCGTGACCGGAGCCATGATCGCCGACGGAGAGATCGCTGATGCGGATGTCGCCCCGGGCGCGGCCATCGACCCGGCCAAGATCGATGGCACGGCCTGGACCGCGGATAACGACGGAGCCGGCAGCGGACTGGACGCTGACCTGCTGGACGGCCAGCAGGCGGCCGACTTCATCGGCCTGGACCAGCTGGATCATCTGGATGCCGCTGACGGCAGCCCGGCCAACGCCGTCTATGTCGACACGGCAGGCAAGGTGGGCGTCGGCACGACCAGCCCGCTGATGGAGCTGGATGTCAACGGCGCGGTGAATGCCTCTACCTATTTCGGCGACGGCTCCAATCTGACCGGGGTCAGCGGAACCTCGGACGGCGACTGGACCATTTCGGGCAGCGACATCTATTCAAATGTCTCCGGCAATGTGGGCATCGGGGTGACCACTCCCAGCGCCAAACTGCACGTGGTCGATGGCTCCGGAAATTATGCCGTGATCTCAAATGGCACCTACGGTGTCTATGGCCGGAACGTGACCGGCGACAACTACGGCTATTTAGGCGGTTCCGGCTATGGCGTCTACGGCAAGCATAATACCAGCGGCAACTTCGGCTATCTGGGCGGCGGCAGCTACGGCGTCTATGGATACAGCAGCAGTCCCAAGGACGGCTCAGGGCTTGCCCCCGGCACCAGTGCCGTCTACGGCGAGGCCCAGGGACCCGGCGCCAGCGGCGTGTATGGCATCAACACCGATAGCGGGCACTATGGTATTCTCGGTCACGCGGACTACGCCGGGTATTTCGATGGCGATGTCCATGTCACCGGCGACGTCGGCATCGGGGTCCTGCCCTCCGCCTATCCCCTGAACGTGGCCGGCATGGCCAACATGCTGGAGTTCCGGATGCCCACCGGAGCGGCGGACGGCCATGTGCTGACCTCTGATGCCACCGGGGTGGGCACCTGGCAGCCGGGCCTGTGGGCCGATCAAGGCAATTACATAGCGGCCGATATTGCTCCTGTCTTCACCGTTTATCGAGATAGTTCTGTGTACATAGGGCTGAATTTCATTAGTGATCCTAAGACCTCAGCCATCACCAACTGGTCCAATGATGGAGCAGCGGTGCTCCACTGTTATAACCATCAGTCTCAAGGGGATCTCTATGGCATGAGAGCGTTTGCCTCCAGCGACTCCAACGATATCGCCGTCTATGGCCGTGGAGAGGAGTGGGGCGGATATTTCGGCTGTTACTCCGGCGGGACGGCCGTCATGGGAGAGGGCAGCGACACCACCCGCTACGGCTTGCTGGGCTCACCATCCTATGGCGTGTATGGTCATCATGAGGATGGCTGCATAGGATTTCTCGGCAGTAGTTCTATCGGAACCTATGGTTCATGCGTCAATACAACAGATGGGACGATGGGCGTCCGCGGATTTTATGGTTCTTCGACAGGCGGTACCGGGTATCGTGATTACGATACCCATTGCGGGGTGGTGGGAAAATGTTCTTGGGGTGCGGATTATCACTGCGGCGTTCAGGGCATTACCTACTCGAATGATTCAGGCGTCCGGGTATCCGGTGTTCACGGCCACTTCTCGAATCAATCCGTCAGTTACTGGGGATCGCTGGCCTATAAGAACTCCGCGAGCAACCTCTACGGCGGATATTTCACCAGCTACACCAGCGGTGGAGGAAAGGGATCGCTGGATAGCGATGCTTGCTCGGCCGTCGGAATTGGGTCCTGGGGAGACCTGTTCGGGGCCGACATCCACGGAAAGGTCTCTGGTACCTATACCGAGGGTGAGGACTACGGGCTCTATTCCCATGGAATGGTGGTGCGGGACGATCTGGACGTCCATCTGCAGCATCAGACGACCGGTACCACCGCGGTGCTCTATACCAACGTGTCCACCGATGTGACCGTTCAGACCAGCGGCTACTGCCGATTGTCGAAAGGCATCTGTGCGGTGACCTTCGACCAGAACTTCCGCCGGGTGGTCTCCTCCGAGGTGCCGGTGGTGGTCACGGTGACGCCCATCGGCGGCTCCCAGGGGGTTCACCTGGACCGGGTCGGTCCGGACGGCTTCACCGTGATGGAGAACAACGCCGGCAAGAGCGATGTACAGGTGGCCTTCATCGCCATCGGCCGCCGGGCCGGATATGAGCATCCGGAGCTTCCCGCGGAGGTCGTGGCCGCGGACTATGTAAACAAACTCTCCCGCGGCCTGCACAACGACGCCGACACCGCCACCGACGGCCAAGGGTTATACTACGAGGACGGCCGACTCGTGGTCGGCCAGCATATCTCCATGCTGCCCCATCCGGACAAATCCAGGGAACCTGATGAAGAGGCTCCACCGCAGCTGCCCAGGAGGCCTGCGCGCACCGAGCATGAGGAGACCGGCCGGGACAACCAGCCCCGGTAAGGCCGGGAAGCCCGGTAAGGCCGGGAAGCCCGGTAGGGCCGGGAAGACAACCGCGCCCGGTAAAAGCGCAAGATCAGTAGATACGAAAAAGGCCCTGTCGAGAGATCGGCAGGGCCTTTTCACAAATCATTACCACCCACCTCGAAATCAGGCAATGAAAAAACGGGTGCCAAAACGCCGGTTCCAGAGGCTCTGTTACGCTCTCTCAGCATGCTCAGCCGGAGAAAGCTGCCTCAAACGGATTGGCACCCGTGTACAGTGATCACTGTTAAGAGATCCCCTGGGTGAAGCTGTTTCCTCCTTAGCGGGCCTTCTGCGAAACGATGTTGGAATTCGACAACGGTCGGTCGAATTCGCCGACACAGTTGGACTCCACCGATCGGTTGCCGCCCAGATCCACCGCCCTGACCAGGTAAAAATAGTTGGCCGTGGTGTCTCCCACGGCGCCGGCATCCAGATACTCGGTTCCGGCCGCCGTGCCGATGGAATCCTCCACGCCATCGGGGGCCGGGCCCCGATAGACGACGTAATAATCCACGCCCCAGTTATCGGCCACCGGGCTCCACCAGAGAAACACATCGCCGCCGAACGATTTGGCACCCGGGGCGATGTCCACCGAGAGATCGTCCACACCATCCGGAGGAATCAGATCGGCGGTGGCGAACAGGCTGTCGGAGATATCCTCGCCGATGTTTTTATGGGCATCATAGGCCACCACCTTGATCAGCGCGCTGTCGGAATAGGGTGGCGTCACGATCCAGGAGTAGGGTGGCATATTAGGCTTCCCATGAGTGATCATATGGGGGAAGGTGCCGCCGCCGTCGACCGACAGCAGGATGGTCACCGAGTCGACCCCGGAGGGATCGGTGGCCAGCCAGTCGATATCATGGGCGCTGCCCACCGGCCAGAACTCTCCGCCGTTGGGGGTCAGGACCTGAACGGCCGGGCCGGTCTCGTCGCCCTGGAGCCATTCCAGGATGTGCTGCATCAGCTCTTCGCGGTCTTCGGCCGTGGGCACCGACTCGAAGGGAATGGCCGTGAAGACGGCCAGGTAGCCGCTGTCTCCCGCGGCCGGGAACCGCAGGCCGCAGTAGTTTTGCTTGTACGGCGGCGTTTCGATGCCGCCGAAATCCGGCGGCCGGCCGTTCTTTGGGGGCCGCAGCGGCTCGGAGCTCTTCTGTGCCGTGATCTCGAAGATGGCGGCGGCCGAGGCATCGGGCACGATATTGTCCGACCAGTTGTAGAACGGGTAGGACAGAACGTAGCTGAGCCCGTCGGTGATGGGATCGCCGGGGATGCCGGCCACCTCATCCACGCTGGTGTCGCTGGTCCAGGAGGCGACGTGGAGATAGTTGGATGAGAACGTGGTCGGGGACCCGATGTCGTAGAGATAATCCTGGCTGGACAGGTACAGGGTGCCGCCGCCGTCCAGATAGGCCATCAGATTGGTCTCATCGGTGGAGTTGAGGGTCTCGGAGTAATCGTCGCCGGTGCTCCAGATGACGGTGATATACTCCTCCATGACCGACACCGGCGGCGAGCCCTGGCTGGAGACCGTCCAGATGTCGTACTCGATGCCGAGGGCGTCCAGCGCGCCGGTGAAGTACGTCTCGTAGGGATCGCCGGCATCATCGTCGACGAACAGGACCTGGCGCATGCCGATACGCACCGAGAAGGTGTCGGTGAAGGTGAATCCCCGGGCCTCGGTGAGGATCAGCTCCAGATCGGCCTGATCGGGCGCCGGGCACAGGGGATCGACCGAGATGGTGAAATCGGTCAGAGAGGCATCCTGCCCGCCCGGATCAAGGTCCGGGAAGCCGGCCGTCGGGGTCACCACCATCACGTAGGGGTGCAGCGAGACCAGATTCCCGGTGATGCCGGTGGCCGCAGCGCCGCCGCTGTTTTTGACCGTGATGCTCAGGGCCACCGTTTCGCCGGGATCGATCCGGCCGTCGCCGTTGCCGCCGCCGCTGTCGTCGACCTCATTGGAGAGGTAGCTCAGCACGGGCGCCCGGACCGTCTCGACGAAGTAGGATGGCCACACCGAATCGCCGTCGGTGCACTGCAGGGCGAAGCTGATGCCGTGACCGTCCGGGGCCGTCGGGTCGACGCCGAAGGCGAAGCCTCCCGAGCCCAGAGCCGAGTCGTCCGGCGCGATGGTCCCGAACATATCGCCGCTGTCGATCAGCGTGACGGTGGAATCGGCCACCTGCAGCCCCAGCTCACCGGTGACCGTGAAGGCGGTGTCCACGCCGTAGTTCATCACCCAGAAAGGAAACAGCTCGATGGTCTCTCCGGGATTGACGATGCCGTCGCCGTTGCCGCTGGAGCCGCCGCTGCCGTCGTCATCGATGTCGTGCCGGTGGTGGACCACAAAAGCGCCTTCCGGCGGCAGGACCGGCACCGTCTGGGCATAGCGGTAATGGTTGTATTTGGTGATGGTCACCAGCAGGCTGCCGGGCACGGACTGTGGATCGATGGGCACGTTGACCGCGCTGCCGGTCCCGTCGGCGGTGCCGATGATCTCGCCGTCCACCGTCAGGGCGATGACCGACCCCTCGTCGGCGGTGACCGGGAAGGAGGTCGCCCCGATGTACAGCACGCCGGGATGGCTTACCGTCAGGCTCTGGGGCACTTCAGAGTAAAGGGTGGTGAAGGCGTCGCCGTGCATGTGGAACAGATGATACGTCACTGTTTTGCTTTCGGGATTATACGGCCAGTTGGAGGCCTCCAGGAAGTACTTGCCGGTGACATTGGCGAAACCGGGCCGGAGGTTCTCCGGGCCGGCGTTCTTGGCCGCCGCCGAGGGATAATCGGGCATGAACTCGGGCCACATGCCGTCGTACATGCCCCAGACGTAGGTGTCGTTGACAAAGGAATAGGATGACTCGCTGGCCCCGATCAGGCCCAGGGCGCCATGCTCCATGCGGTGAAACTTCTCGGTGAAGCACTCGCTGGCCCAGTTGTACTTCCCGGTCAGACAGTTGACCGAGAACACGAAGGGCAGCATGGTGTTGGATAAACCGTCCAGGTCGCTGTTGCCGTAATCCGGCTCGCCCCATCCGGTCTCTCCGCCGTGGTCGCGGTGCTGGACGATGAAGCAGCCGTCGTTGATATCGGCGTTCATCCGGGTGGCGGTGGCCCCCCAGTCGGTCAGGTGCGACGCAGTCTCCGGGATGTAGCCCAGTCCGTCCGGGCCGAAGTAGTCGACGATCAGAGAGGTGTTGGGATTGGTGGACCAGGAGCTTCCCGGAGTCCCCGAGTAGATGGCATACTCGCGGACCGGCGACTTGCCTTGCACGTTGGCCAGGAAACCGTAAACCACCTCGGAACAGAGGATGAACCAGCGGTCCGACTGCCAGCCGCCGGCGCAGACCGGATGGTCGTAAAAATCGGGATCGGTGTAGGGATTTCTCTCATAGTCCAGGAACTTGTTGATCATCGTCTCCAGATCGGCGCCGTCCTGGGCGGTGATGCGCGCGAAGTTCATCTCCGGAAGATCGTCACCGTCCACGTCGGCATAGATGTTGTCCGAAACGCAGTAGCTGTCCCAGATGGGCGAGGTGATCCCGTAAGCCTTTCCGGAGCTGGGATAGTCGGACAGGAGCAGGACGGCCACCGGAGGAATGTCCCAGGTGTTGTAGGCGTTGTTGATGAAGCTCTCGATCTGGGAGGAGGATGAGCCGGTCTCGGTCAGGGTGAAGGTCCCGGTGGAGATGCCCTGCAGGGTGCGCCAGTGCTTGATGGTGTCGGCCCAGGCGGTGAAAGTGGGATCGTCGGGAGTGATGATGACGTATTCGTAGCCGAAGCTTTTCAGGCCGGTGTCCTTGGCCTGGCCGCGGCGGGCAGGCTCCGCCGGTTCCAGTGAGGAGTAGTTGAGCAGGTTGGCCTGCAGCACCGGTTCCCAATAGCGGCTGCGGTAGCGATCCTCGGAGAAGCGGCTGCTGCCGCCGGTGAAATGGATCCGGATGCGGACGTCGGTATAGACGGTCAGCTCCCGGCGCACGGGGTTGTATTGGAATGGCGTGATGCCGACGATGACCGCATTGACGCCCCTCATGTTGATCATATTGGACAAGCGGATGGGCTCCCGCGGGTAGACGTCGTCGGTGCCGTACACGGTGGGATCCTTGCGGTAGACCGGGGGCGAATCGTCACCCTCCTCGGGAATGGGGGGGGCCGGCGCGATGTCGATATCTCGGAGCAGCTGAGTCCGGGTGTTTACGATCTCGAGCCTGACTGCGGCTCCCTGGGGGATGGCGATGTACCGGCCCATGCCGGGAAGGTTGGGCATGCCCTCATCGTTGAACAGCAGGGCTCCCGGAATGGCCGGGGTCTGCATGGTTTCGCCGTCGATCTCCAACTCTTCCAGGCGCAGATGATTCAGCGAGTAGACGATCTCCACGCCGTCATCTCTCTGAGAGACGAGTTGGAATCCGGGCGCGCCCCAGTTGCCATCAAAATCGTAGGTCTCTCCTGTCACGATGCCTGGCATGAGCAGACAGATCAGGCTGCCCAAAATGACGCCGGCCCTCAGGGCCTTCATCCGCGTTCCGCTCATCAAGCTCCTCCTCTCGCCGGTATGGAATAAACGAAGGATCTCTCCACTCAACCGTTTGCCGGGTCTGAGGATCGGGATCCTTGTCGTTCGCCGTATCACATCACGGACATTCGAATGACGGGGGAACGGCCCCATCAGAACCATTGTACCAGAGAAAAGCCCGGTTGTCAAGAATGTTTTCGAAAACAGCCGACTTTTTTTATATTTCTCGACACCTTCGGGCCGATCCCTCGTATAGAAGAAAACTACTTGACCAATGACAGGTTGGCGGGTATATTGATGGCACGCCGGTCTCCCCGGCGGCCGTTCATTCATTTCCCGAAACCTGGAGAGATATCCCCTGTAAAGGAGGTCGAACATGTCGGTCGCGAAAGGTCTTGGATGTGCCCTGCTGGTATCTGTCCTGATGATCGCGGCCGTGACGGCCGCCGCCGCGGTGAATATCTGCACATATCCGGAGCTGTTGCTGGCCGCCCCCAATGTGGGGCTATACACGCCGCTCCCCGATGCGGGAGGCGGCACCCCCTACGATCCCGAGGGGCAGATCAAGGGCGATCCGCTGGGTCAGACCTATCTGGCCGGCACGACCTGGTACGATTATCAGCACAACGGCTCCATCGGCAGGATGATCGCCCTGACTCCCAGCGGGGGCGTTCACGTGGTCTGGATGAACGGTTTCCAGGCGCAGGGCGTCGACCGCCACATCTTTTATAACTATTTTACGAACGGCGCCTTCAACTGGCCCGACATCGGCTACCAGGTCGATCAGGGCGATCGCGGCGGCTATACCTGCCTGGATCAACTCAGCGGCGGCGAGGCGATCGTGTTCATGCATACCAATCCCACGCCGGCCAGCAACTGGACGGCCACGGTGGCCTGGGACTTCCTGGAGGGTTTCGGGGCCTTCCAGATCAACGTGCTGGCAGTCAACGACGCCCCGTCGTTCGACCTCGTTC
>CAZOYL010000086.1:0-11384 GCA_964584035.1 uncultured Gemmatimonadota bacterium
GGACCACCTCCAGGTGGTCGGCGGTGATATCCGCCACCCGGTGGTCCATATCCAGCTGCCCGGCGATCTGGATGGCCTTCTGGGCGCCGAAAAAGGGCGTCACATAGGTCACCCCGATGATGCCGATCCCCTGATTTTGCAACACCTTAACGGCTAAAATGCTGTCCAGCCCGCCGGAAAAGAGGCCCACCCCGGTGATCACGGTTCTCCTCCTGTATGATCGGCGATCGTGCCCGCTGGTTCCGTCAATGTAGACCGTTGCGCCGGGGATGTCAAGGTGAATTTGGCCGAACAAAAAGCCCGGATCCCCACGGGCCTCCGGGCTTTTCAGAAGCGGCTCGACGGCACCATTAAAAATGAACCAACACTCCTGCCTGCAGGGAGACATCATTGGCATCGGTCTGTTCGACGACGCCGCCCACCTCGGTCTCGATGGCCTTCTTGATGGTGTGGTACTTGCCCTCCAGGTCGATGTCCAGTTTCCATCTCTTGATCGGGCTTTGGTATACCCGGATGAGCAGGCCGCCGCTGATATTCCAGCCGAACTTGGTGGTGCTGTTCTGGGTCTCGCCGATATCGGTTCCCTCTATTTCCACCCGGGTGCTGTAATTATAGACCCCGGCCATCGGCGCGGCATAAAACCGGATCGGCCCGGCCGGCAATTGCAGCTGGGGGCCCACGGTGAACTGCACCGCCTGATTGCGCACGGTGATGTTCACCGGGATGCCGGCCACCTGCTCCCGGTAGTTCTCCGAGCCATAGACGACGAAGGCCGCATCGACCCTGACGGCGATGGCCGGCGCCAGAGGCGGGGAGAACAGGAATTTCAGCCCCATTCCACCGCCGATCTCGGAGACATTGGCGAAATCCTCCTGGGGCAGCGACAGCAGGATACCGCCCCCCACACCGATATCGGCCCGGGCGCTGGAGAGGCCGATCAAGATCAATAGCATAGCTGCCGGCAGGATGACACGTCTGATCATGGGATTCTCCTCCTCGGAGAGGACGGTTGCGATCTTCCTGAAGACCTCATCATCATTGGACCACAATGGCGCTGGAAACGTTTACCCTTCCACCGGATAAAACCTCAAACCATAGAGATCCCGGCCCTCCAGCGTTCTGACGACCTCCCAGCGGGGCTGCATTTTCATGCCCATCTCGACCGCCTCGGTGCCCAGCTGTCCCAGAGCCCGAACCCCGTTGGAAAATTCCACCATGCCCAGCATCAGGGTGCGAATAGGGAAGTCCATGGGCAGAGCGTGCAGCCGGGTGAAGGTCAACAGCGTTCCCTCACCTTCTAATGTCACCTCCGAAAATTGTCGGCCGCTGCAACCCAGACAGACCTGCCGAGCCGGATAAAAAACGCGCCCGCATTCCTCACACTGAAAACCCTTAATCGGCTCCATAGATCACTCCCGTGAAAGGACGAAGGCCAGCACATTGTTGCCGAAACCGCCGAAATTACAGCTGAATCCGTTGACGGCTCCCTCCACCTGCCGTTGACCGGCCTGCCCCCGCAGCTGCCAGGTCAGCTCCACGGCCTGGGCCACTCCGGTAGCCCCCACCGGATGCCCCCGGGACTTCAACCCCCCCGAGGGATTGATGGGCAGCTTCCCGCCCAGGCGTGTCTGGCCCTTCTCCAGGGCCAGGTGCCCTTTGCCGACGGGAAAGAATCCGGCCTGCTCGCTCTCGACGATCTCCAGGATGGTGAAGGCGTCGTGCAGCTCGGCCACCTGGATGTCTTGGGGTTTCAAGTTCGCCATCTTGAAGGCCGCCTCGGAAGCCAGCCGCACCGCCTTAAGGTCCAGGGGATCTTCCCGCTGGTGCACCGCGTGGGTGTCGGTGGCCTGGCCGAAGCCGGCGATCCTCACCGCGGAGTGCGGGAAGTCCTTGACTCTCTCGGTCAATTTCTCGGCGGCGCACAGCAGCACGGCGGCGGCCCCGTCGCTCACCGGACAGCAGTCGTACATCCGCAGCGGCTCGGCGATGGGCGGGTTGTTCACCACCGCCTCGGGGCGATGCAGAATGCCTTCCATGGAGACGGCCTGCTGGATATGGGCGTAAGGATTCAGGGTGCCGTGCTCGTGGTTCTTCAGCGCCACCATGGCCAGATGCTCGGAGGTAACGCCATACTTGGCCATGTGCAGCCGGGCGAACATCCCGGCCAGAGCCGGCAGGGTGACTCCGTAAATATACTCTCCCTCGGGGTGGCTCATGCTGGCCACGAAGTCAGTGGCCTCCCAGCCGGTGACGGCCCTCATCTTCTCGCCGCCGGCCACCAGGATGAGGTCGTACAGCCCGGAGGCGATGGCCAGAAAGGCGTTCTTGATGGCCGAGGCTCCCGAGGCGGGGCCGTTCTCGATGCTCTCGGCCGGCGCCGGCAGCAGATTCAACCGGTCCACCAGTGCGCTGGCCACACCGGTCTGATGATTGAGAATACCGGCCCCCATGTTGGCCACATAGACGGCGTCCACGGGGCCTTTGTCCAGTCCGGCGTCATCCATGGCGGCCAGGGAGGCCTCCGTCAACAAACCCAGCAGATCTTCCTCGCGGCGCCCGAAACGGGTCATGCCGCATCCGATGATGGCGACATCTCTCATGAGCCGTTCTCCTTGGCCTTGCCCGTGACCTGCTTGACCAGCTGGGCCTCGGTAGGAATCTGAACCGTCTGGGCCGTCTTCATCAGATCCTCGGGCACAGGACGCTCTCCAACCACCAGCCGTTCCTTCGAAGCATGGTACAGCTCCGGGGTCAGAGTCCAGACATCCACCCCGCCCAGCTCGTGGGGGATGTCGGAACGCTGAATGAGGTCGTACTCCAGCATCCAGCGGCGGAACCCGATGGGGCTCTCGGCAGTGATGTAAACATACTGCTGTTTGAGATATTCGATGTGATACTCCATCTTAGCGGCGAACAGGTGAGCCCCGACCCGCACCCCCCGCCGCAGGGCCAGGGTGTGGTAGCTGATGCCCACCCTGGGACTCAGCGTCCGTCCATTGACCAGGCCCACCAGCAGACCGTCGATCAGGCCCACCAGGCAGTATTCATCCTTGACCCGGTAGCGCTGCCAGCCCAATAGCTCGGCAAAGGTGCGGGCGGCGACGATGTCATAGAAGTCCCGGGCCACGTAGCGCAGCGGATCGATCGCCTCCAGCAGGGCGGGAACGTCTTCCCGGGCGGCCTGGCGAACGACCATCTTCTCGCCGGTGGCCAGGAAGATGAATTTCGAAGGATAAGGGGGTAGTTTTCGCTCCGGCGGCCGGAGAACATCTTCCAGATTGGCCATAATCGAGGTCTCCTGAGGAATATGAGGGCTGGGAATGAAGAGCAAAAAATAGCCCTGCTGCTGCGGGGCTTCCACGACCGATAAAAGATTGGTAGCGGTGCAGGGATTCGAACCCCGGACACGCGGATTATGATTCCGCTGCTCTAACCAACTGAGCTACACCGCCACCGAGATTATAAATTTAAGAGTACGGCGGAAGAATGTCAAGAGTTTTGTTGCCCCCGTCACTCCTCATACAGCTCCATGGGCAGCACCGGCAGGGGCTGGCCGGGGTGTTCGGAGAACAGCCGGAGGTACTGCCAGACCGGCTCCTGGTCAATCTTTTGCGAAAAAATCCCGGGCCCGCCCAGGTCGAGCTTGAACAGCCCCTTCTCGGGCAGCTCGATGATCTCGACGTCCTCGTCGAGACCGATCCCGGCCGCCTTCCGGGCGATGCGGACGGCCAGCTCCAGGCCGCCGATCTCGTCCACCAGGCCGACCTCCCGGCCGGCCAGGCCGCTCCACACCCTGCCCTGGGCCACGGCATGCACCGCCTCCCTGTCCATCCCGCGGCCCTCGGCCACCTTGGTGATGAACAGATCGTAGGAATCCCGGATGAAACCTTCGAAACGGGCCCGCTCCTCCGGTCCCAGGGGACGGTCGGGAATCTGCAGGCCTAAAAAGGGCAGCCAGATGCCGAAGTCCACGTCGGCGTGCTGACCTCTCTTGACATGGTCGGTGGTCATGCCCAGTTTATGGCCCAGCCCCTTGTTCCACAGCCATCCCCCGAGCACCCCGATGGAGCCGGTGGTGGTGCTGGGCGCGGCCACGATGGTGGTGGCATACATAGAGATATGGTATCCGCCCGAGGCAGCCACACTGCCCTGGCTGACGACGACCGGTTTTTGGGCGGCGCACCGCCTCAGGGCTGCCGAGATGACGTCTGAAGCCATGCTTTCCCCACCGGGAGAATCCACTCGAAAGACCACCGCCCTGACCTGTCCGTCTTTCTCCAGCCGGCGGAAAATTTCCTCCAGCCGGCGGGCTCTGATGCCCCAGTCCATGGCGCAGAAACCCAGGCCGTAGACGATGGCGATGCGGGGGCGGGGGCCCCAGGCCCGGGAGGGGAATTCTTCGGCGGCCAGCATGGCGGGCCCGACCAGTTTTTTCTTCCGGCCCTCGAAAGACCTGACGATCTGTTCGGCGTCGGACCAGCGGCCCAGGGTGTCGATCAATCCCTCGGTCACCGCCTGAGAGGCATAGAACAGCATCCCCTGGTTGATCCAGCGGTCGAAGGTCTCGGGCTCGACGCCCCGGGAGGCGCTGATCTCTCGGCGCATCACCTCGTAGCGATCGTCCACCAGGGCCTGGCGCTGCTCCCGGTCGGCCGCCGACATATCGTCGCGGGAGAACATCTCCCCGGCCGATTTATACTTATAGAACCGCATCACGTCCACGCCGAGGCCCAGCTTCTCGATCATGCCCCGGTAGTAGGTGCTGCCCATACGGCTGCCGGTCAGGAACAGATAGCCCTCCGGGTCCATGACGATGCGGTCGGCCACGCTGGCCAGATGATAGTCGATCATGCCCAGCTGATCGGCGAAGAGGACGACCCTTTTGCCTGACCGCCGCACGTCGGACAGCTTCTCGCGGATCTCCCAGGCCATCACCCTGGAGACCTGCATTCCGGAGAGGTTCACGGCCACCCCGGCGACACGGTCATCCTCGATGACGGCTTCCAGGCGAGAGAGGATCTCGCGGAGAGTCAGGGTTTCGGAATCGAAATAGCGGAATTTCCGATAGGCGATGCGGCCCTTCAGCGGCAGGGAGAGATATCGTGTGTCCTTTTTCAGATGGCGATCGAAGACATTATCGGTATGATATCCGCTCCGCATTCCGTAGATGGTGTGGCTCCGCCTCCCTTCCTTATTATAGTGGGGAACGGCCGAAACGGTGGAGGACCCGAAACTGAAGCTGAGGCCCAGGCTGCAGGATTCATCATCGCGGTGAGACCGGTACTTGCCCCCCAGGAGGATGCCGGGCAGCAGCTCCACTGCGGCCCCCAGGCCCCAGCCGGCATCTTCCAGGCGGTCCCGGGAGTACAGCTCGCCGTCGCCGAACAGGGTCACGGCCGGCGTCCCCAGGGGCCGCAGGGCCAGGTCGAGGACACCCCGGCGGCGATCGCTCCCGGTGGCGAAGTCCCCGGTCAACCCGATCGACAGCTGCCGCCGGGGACGGGCGACGAACCCGGCCTGCAGGAGATTATCCCGGGGGGCGTCACCGGGATCGCCTGTAGACCAGCCGTATCCCAGACCGAAGGCCAGGGCATCCCGGCCCCCGGCCAGGCCGACGCGGTAATCGGTGATGCTCACTTTTCGCAGCAGACCGTCCCCGGCCGGAATGTTCTGGCGGTGATGCATCAGACCGAAACCCAGATGGGGAGCGCCCAGGAAAAGACCCCAGCGGCTCAATGATTTCAGCTTGGCCCCCCGATCCGACCAGAAGGACTGATTCTCGAATCCGGGCAGCAGAGCATACACGGCCGGATTGATATACCCGCCCAGAGCGCATCCCGACGCTCCCGGAGTGGTCAGCAGATAATCGGTGTGGGTGTAGTAGGATGGAATGGGCTCCAGGTCGGCGTTCTGATCGGATGCAGCCGGCTGAGCGATGCAAAAGGCCACCAGGGCCAAGGCAGCGACGAGCGTTTTCATCGGCCGGACCTCCTGTGGAAAGGTATAAAAAAGGGAGCGAACGGTTACGCTCGCCCCCCTGAGCGATACAAACGGTCTGATTCATTTGCCGCCGGAGCCGAAAGGTTCATAGCGACTCTATAAACTCATCCCAGACCACGGCCGGCATGGTCTCCGTGGAAGCGTGGCCGTAGGCTCTGATGATGCCGGCCGCCCGGGCCACATCCTTGGGATCCTGGGCCTCGACGATGTCGAGAACATCGAAGCGGCCGAATAATCCGTAGCTGCCCTTCCAGACGATGTCGGGACACTCGCTGCGTATCTTCTCCCCCACCTTTCGCGCCAGCTTGCGGAATTCGTCGGGATCGTTGAATGACTTCGGAGAAACGCGGCTGAGAATCACATAGATCGCCATGGTTCCCTCCTGTGGATGTAGTGACCGTCGATAAAGGCCGTAATGGTTAGCGGAGCAGGACGATCTTGCGCGCAGCCGAAAAACCCTTCGTCTGCAGGTGGCAAAAATAAATGCCGGAGCTCACCGGGCGTCCCGTCTGGTCCGATCCATCCCAGGTGGCGATATGGCGGCCTCCGGGAAATGTCGCTCGGGCCAGGGTCTTGACCCTTTGGCCGGTGACATTGAAGATCTCCAGGGCGATGCGGCACTCACCGGACAGAGAAAAGGAGATCTGCGTGGAGCCGTTGAAAGGATTGGGATAATTCTGGGCCAGGTGGAAATCGAGCGGTCGACCCGGAGCGGGCTGCTCCCCGCTGACGGCGGTCAGCGGCGCACCCTGGCCCCCGATGGCCCAGATGGAGAAGAGACTGGTGGTACACCGGACCCGGTTGTTCTCTTCATCGACGTATTCGGGAAGAGCGTGCCAGCGGCTGTCTCTGAACCGGGCGCAGTACAGCGAGGCCTCATCCTCGATGTCAGAGGAGTCGAACTCCGACTGCAGATACTCCAGAGAAAGGCCAGCCATATAAGCTCCCAGGGCAGATCCGGGAATGATGTCGTACCACTTCCTCAGCGGCTGCCCCCCCTCGATCTGGGGCGGCATGGAATCAGGCCAGGCGGTCACCGTCACGGTGGTGTCGCCGAAAATCGATATGCTCATCATATCCAGACATAGCACCAGTTCCGGAAAATAGAGCGTATCGGCCATGCTCCGGACTTTCTGAACCACCGTCCTCGGCTGAACGCTGATCGGCCACCAGCTGATCGATGCGGCCGCGTTGAACATCATCCCGTCGAGAATGCTCAGGGAATCAGCCGGGGAATCATTGACCTGACCCCAGAAGATATACTGAGCCGCCTCGATCCGCTGGTTGGTCCGAAGATTAGCCCCGCCCTGGCCGGCCGTGTTATGATAGATGCTATTGCGGTCCGCATGGGTGGTGCTCAGGACCGGCCTGCCATTGATGCAGTCGAGCCCACCGCCATACAGGTTGGCGTGATTCCCGACGATGGTGCAGCGGGAGATACTGGGATTGGAGAAGGTGGCGCCCACGCCTCCGGCCAGCTGAGCGTCGTTGTCGACCACGATGCATTGGGACAGAGAGGCATCCGCATTGTTGCTGAAATACACCCCGCCGCCGCCATGGGCGGTGTTTTGCGCCATGACGCACTCGATGATGTTGGGCGCCGACGTGTACAGGCAGCACAGGCCGCCGCCGTAACGGGCCTGATTGCCGATGAAGTCACAGCCGGTGATGGTGGGAGAGGAATTGCTGTAACAGCAAAGGCCGCCGCCATTGTCCTCGGCCCAATTGTTCTTCAAAATACAGTTGCTGATGGTCGGTGAACTTCCCACACAAAAAATGCCGCCGCCATCTCCACCCTCGACGCGACCGTTGACAATGGTAAAACCTTCCAGCCGTGTGGACGACCCCTCTCCGCTGACGAATTGAAATCCCCGGCCGTCGTTCTGGCAATCGATGATCGTCTCATAGGGACCGCTTTCCGATCGGATGGTCAGCGTCCGCTCGAGAACATCAATGTTTTTATTGTCTTCGCCCGTAAAGCGCCCGGCCGCCACCAGGATGGTGTCCCAGTCGGCGGACAGATAGATAGCCGCCTGGATGCTGGCCACATCGCCGCTGCCGTCGGCCTCGATATACCAGGTCCGCGCTTCCGCCGGGCCGGCCAGGCAGAACCAGAACGGAACGAAAAGAAGCAACAGCCGAAACACAGTGCTCCTCATGCTCACCTCGTATCGATGGACCGAAGATCTCTTTCAGACCATTCCGGAAGGAGTATGCCGATTCTTTATGTTAGCAAAGAAGAACGGGATTGTCAAGGAGTTTTCGACGCCGGCAGGCTCCATCCGGCCGCCGCCATCGGCGATCAGTCATCGAGTCCCAGGATCAACAGGATAAAAGCGTACTCGAAGGCCACCTGACGCAATTCATCATAACGGCTGGTCAGGCCCGCGTGGCCGGAGCCCATGTCGGTTTTCAACAACAATCGGTGATCGTCGGTTTTGACGGCCCGCAATCTGGCCGCCCACTTGGCCGGCTCCCAATATTGCACCCGGGCATCGTTCAGGCCGGCCGTGATCAACAAAGGGGGATAATCCTGGGCCGTGACGTTATCGTAAGGTGAATATTGCTTCATGTAATCGTAGAAAATCTTTTCCTGAGGATTGCCCCATTCCTCGTATTCGGTGACGGTCAGGGGGATGGTCGGGTCCAGCATAGTATTGAGCGCATCGACGAAAGGAACGTCGGCGACGGCCGCCGCGAACAGCCCGGGACGCATATTAAGCACGGCCCCCACGAGCAGCCCTCCGGCGCTGGCTCCGGAGATGACCAGCCGATCGGCGGAGGTATATCCCTTCTCGATGAGGTGCTCGGCGCAGGCCATGAAATCGGTGAAGGTGTTCATCTTGTGCAGCATCTTTCCATCCAGGTACCATCGGCGGCCCATCTCCCCTCCCCCGCGGATGTGGGCTCGAGCATAGATGAAACCCCGTTCCAGCAAGCTTAGCCGGTACATCGAGAACCGCGGCTCGATAGATAAGCCGTAGGCGCCGTAACCATAAAGATAGAGCGGATGAGGTTCTCCGGCGGTCAAATCCCTGGCGTAGACCAGAGAGATGGGAATGGGGGTGCCGTCGTCGGCCGTGGCCCAAATTCGCTCGGTCTGATACCGGAAGGGGTCGTATCCTCCGCCGACCCGGTAATACTTTTTCAGCTCCCAGGCGCGATCGTTCATCTGATAATCATAGATGGTCCTGGGCGTCACCAGCGAAGTGTAACTGAAGCGCAACAGGGAGGACTGAAACTCGGGATTCTCCTCGGGCCAGAAGGTATAGACCGGCTCCGGGAAAACGACCCGATGGACCTGGCCGTCTTTGAGATTCTGTATGCGGATCTGCTTGAGTCCATCGTATCTTTCGTAGACCACCAGGTGATGCTGGAAAAGATCCACTCCCTCAAGGGTCACATCGGGTCGATGGGCAATGATCTCCCGCCAGGATTCGGTGTCGGGCCGATCGACGGGAACCTGCAGCAGTCGGAAATTCTCGGCGTCCCGGTTGGTCAGGATATAGAACCACTCTCCACCGTGAGAAACGCTGTATTCCACGCCTTGGCGGCGGGGTCGGATGACCCGGGGGACGGCCTCCGGATGATCAGCATCCAGAGCATGAACCTCGGTCGTCTCCTTGCTCTCCAGATCGATAAGGATATATTTCCGGCTTCTGGATTTGGAGATTCCGAGATAATATCGTTCGTCGGATTCCTCGAGGAGCATCGCATCGCTCTCCTGGGCCGTACCCAGTCGGTGACGATACAGCCGGTAAGGCCGCAGGGTCTCATCCATGGTGCTGTAGTACAGGGTCTGGTTGTCCGCGGCCCATTCGAGCTGACCATAGGTGTCCCTGATGGTCTCGTTCAGAAGCTGCCCTGTATCCAGGTTTCTGATAGAGATGGTGTACACCTCCGCGCCGGTCGTATCGACCGAATAGGCCAGCAGCCGGTGGTCCGGGCTGGGCTTGAAAGCACCGATCTCACAATAGGATCGATCGCCGGCCAGGCGGTTTTGATCCAGGAGTATCTCCTCGCCGGCCCGGGGAGCTTCCCGCCGGCGGCAATAGATCGGATAACCTTTGCCCTTTTCATAACGGGTGTAGTACCAGTAATTGCCCATCCTTACCGGCGCTGAGGTGTCCGCCTCCACGATCCGCTCGCGGAATTCCTCGAAAAGGCGCCGCTGCAGCTTCTCGGTGGGCTTCATGACCGCTTCGCTGTATGCGTTCTCGTCCTCGAGATAGGCCAGCACCTCGGGGTTGGATCGATCTCTGAGCCAATAATAGTCGTCCCTGCGCACATCGCCGAAAAGCGTGTCGGCCCGGGGCTCCACCCTGGCCGTCGGCGGGGTCCGCTCTCCCCGGCGGGCGCAGCCGGAGGCAGCCATCACCACCGCGGCGAGAGCAATCACACCGACCCTGATGATCTCTTTCCAATTCTGTTTGGGCAACATTCTCCGGGCTCCTTGCGGACGATCATTGATCAAGACTTCATTCATAAAGATTTTGTTCATGAAGATTTCATTCGTAAAGAGAAAAGCAAATCCCGGCGGGATTTGCTCCGATACTCAGGATGGCAGACCAAGACACGCCTTTCGCTGCCGACCGATCACGGGTCATTCAGCGAACACGAACCACGAACACGACCGCGCGTTTTCGGAAAACTAACACTTCGAATATCCGCAGTGTTTGCAGACCACGCAGCCCTCGGAATATTCCAGAGACTCACCGCAGTCCGGGCAGGCGCCGACCATTCCCTGCGGCGCGAAGGTCAGGCCGCCCCGGTCATTGCCGGTGACCTTGAGGTACTTCTCGACCGCCCGGCTGATAGCGTCGGGACAGGAGAGAATGATACCGCCATCCTGCCAGGATGGAGAGGGACAGCGGATGCCGCGCAGCTGCTTTAAAATGGCCTCGATGTCGATGCCGCTCCGCAGCGCCAGCGACACCAGCCGGCTGATGGCCTCCGTCTGGGAGGCGGCGCAGCCGCCCGCTTTTCCCAGCTGAGCGAACACCTCGAACAGCCCCACCGGATCCTCGTTGATGGTGACATACAGGCTGCCGCAGCCGGTGCCCATCTTCTCGGTCATGCCCTGCAGCATGACCGGTCGGGCCCTCGGCGACCGCGGCCGCGGCGCCTCGGTGCGCCCTGCGGCGGCCGTGCTGCTGCCCACGTTGAGGACCTGCTCCTCACGGCTGCGGTCACGATAGATGGTGACGCCCTTGCAACCCAGCTCATAGGCCAGCTTATAGACTTTGGCCACATCCTCGCGGGTTGCGTCGGTGTGAAAGTTGACCGTTTTGGAGACGGCGTTATCGGTGTATTTCTGAAAGGCCGCCTGCATGCGGATGTGCCACTCGGGCTCGAGATCGTGGGCCACAACGAAGAGCCGGCGG
>CAZOYL010000087.1:0-9121 GCA_964584035.1 uncultured Gemmatimonadota bacterium
CATCCCCAGGCGGTCACCATCGATGAGCATAACACCTTTCCGGTGGTGGTCTCTTCCAGCGGCAGTAAGATTCCCGGTGCCCTGGTCTGTATCAGTGGAAAATCTGGCGTTTACGCCACCGCACGCACCAATGGAGGCGGCATCGCCTATATGGCCCTGGATCCGGTCACCCCGGACACGCTGAATATCTGCGTCACGGCGGATAATTGCCTTCCCTACCGCGGGAACATCCTGGTTCGAGGGGCCGGCCCCTCCCTGTGGTACAGCCAGCGCAGCCTCGATGATGACAGGATTGGCGACAGCTGGGGCAACGGCAATGGGATACTCAATCAGGGTGAGATATTCGAACTGTCCCTCTGGCTTTCTAACTTCGGCGATCAGACGGCCGAAGATGTCAGTGCCACTTTAAGCACTACCGATCCCTTCGTTTCCATTCTCGATCCAGGCAAAGATTATCCGAACATCGCCCCCGAGGAGCAGGAGGTTAATGAAGACCCCTTCATCGCCGCCGTCCATAATGAGTGTCCCGATGGCCATCAGATCGCTTTCACGGTTCAGGTTTACACGGATGAAACACTCGCAGGGAACTCTTCTTTTTCACTGCCGGTTTCGGCGCCACTCCTGGCGTTTGAGAACGCCGTGCTGAATGACGATCCACCCTACGGCAACGGAAACGGCTTTCTGGAACCCGATGAATCGGCCCTGCTGATGGTCACCATCCGGAATAGCGGTTCCTCCCCGGCCACCATGGTGACCGGGGAATTATCGGCCGGCGACGATCCTTACATCCAAGTGGAAAGAAATCCGGGGTTCTTTTCCACGGTGGAAAGCGGGATGGCCTCCAGCGGCTGGCCGGCTTCTAAGATCACAGCCTCCCCGGAAAGCCCCCCGGAGCATCTGTTCGACTACACTCTCGACCTGACATCCGGGAACCGCTATAGTGCCGCCGACAGTTTCGCCGGTGCCGTGGGTCATACCGGACTGGCCGATGACATGGAAGGGCCGGTTACCACCTGGAAACCCGGGATGCTCTGGCATCTGAGCGACCGGGAATGTCACAGCCCCGCCTGGGCCTGGTATGCCGGGATCGATTCTACGGGCCAATATCCCGAGAACGTCGATGCCTCTCTCACCTCGGAACACATCACGCTGCTGTCCGGTTCCTACCTGAACTTCTGGCACCGATATGATTTAGAAGAGAACAAAGATTTTGGATATGTTGAGATGTACGACGACAGCAACTGGGTTTGTGTGAACGGATATTACACCGGCAGCAGCGGCGGATGGGTCCAGGAATCCTTTGATCTGACCGATCAACCCGCCGGGTCGGTCATTCAAATTCGTTTCCGTCTGACCAGCGATGAGCAGAATTCCGGGGAAGGATGGTTTATCGACGATGTCTCTACAGGACCCCCCGGACGATTTCAGCTGGATCAGGCCCGGGTGGCTCCGGACAGAGGGCGGGCATCGACCGAATTCACTTTCAGCGTTGATTATATCAGCGATCGCGGCTACCCGCCGACCTGCGCTAGAGTCTCTATCGACGGGGTGCCCTATAACCTGACCAGCGGGGACGATGACTATACCGATGGCGCCACCTTCAGCTTTCAAACCACTCTGGATCCGGGAGAGCACGAATACCACTTCGAGCTTGAAAGCGGCCTTGAGAAGATCAGGTGGCCTGGGTCGGAAGAATACACCGGGCCGCTGGTGGTCGAGGAGATCTACCAGGAGGATTTCGAGAGCGATGACGGCGGCTATACGGTCACCGGACCGGACTGGGAATGGGGCCCGCCGGCCAACGGGCCGGGGACGGCTCATTCGGGGCAGAGGGTCTGGGCAACCGTTTTAGAAGGGTACTATTCCAACGATGCCGATGCCCGCCTGGAAACCCAGCCCATCGATCTGACCGGAATCTACGAGCCGCAGCTGTCATTCTGGCACTGGTATTATTTTGAGAGTCTTTCGAGTTGCTACGACGGTGCCAACGTGAAGGTTTCCGTCGACGGGGGAGATTTTCAACTGATCACTCCGGCAGAGGGCTATGACGGCACGATCTACTACACCAACGCCGGTATCCCCGAGGAGCCGGGATACTGCCGCGCCGGCGGGATGTACTGGCATGAGGAGATCTTCGACCTCTCGCCCTACACCGACCATCAGGTGACCTTCCGGTTTCATTTCGGCAGCGATTGGCGATATGGCTTTCCCGGCTGGTACATCGATGATGTCTCGATCACGGGATTGTATTTTGTTCCGCAGCCGGTGAGTGTCTGCAGCCTTCAGGTCGAGCCGCATCATCAGGATCTGTATCTGAGCTGGTCCTGGCCGGGTGAGTTCGCTCCCAGGGGATACGCCGTGTACCGGGGCGTCTATTCAAGTGAGCTGTTTTCAGAACCGCAGCTGGTGGCCATGGTCACGGACAAGGTCTATCTGGATGTCGCCGCTGCGAGAGACACGACCAAGAACTACTACTATCAGATCCGGGCCGTAGATGCCAAAGGCCAGCAGCTGGATCCCTCTGAAGCGGTCGGAGAATTCGACATACCGCTGAGGAATGACCGTTCCCGCTGAGCCTGCCGCCTGCCAACAAGAGAACAGGGCCGATAAGCTCTGTTCTCTTGTTCTACCCTTTTCGTATCTTTCTTCTTTCTTACCTGCCCTTCTGCCCTGTTACTCTCTTCCCGATATCTTCCTTCTGCCCTGTTACTCTCCTCCCGATATCTTCCTTCTATTCTCCTTCGTCCTGTTCACCTGCCCCCGATCATGAATCAAACGACCGTGGTAAAAAAAGAGGAGTAGACCTCGGTAACAAAGAGTGGCCGCCTATAGATAAAAAAGAGGGGCAGGTGATCAGCACCTGCCCCTCGGGGACTGCTTTGAACCGTTCAACGGCTACTTCAACAAGACCATCTTCACGGTCTGGCTGAACTCTCCGGCCTGCATCGTGCAGAAGTAAATACCCGCGGAGACCTGCTGCCCGCCGGCATCGCGAGCATCCCAGGTCGCCGTGTAGTAGCCGGCCTTCAAGTCCTTATCCATCAACGTGACAACCGCCTGGCCCATGACATTATAGATCTTCAGGACCACCCGGCTGCCCTCCGGAAGCTGGTACTTGATCTCCGTGTTGGGATTGAACGGATTCGGATAGTTCTGAGACAGCGCAAACGCGGTCGGCACTGATGCCGTCGGCGTGACCGACACCAGCACATCGTGCATCCGCACCTGTCCGCCGAAATCAACGGCCGCCAGCTGATAGCTATAGCTCGTGCCGTTTTCCAGACCGCAATCCACATAGCTGTAAGTCTGGGCGGTTTCGGAGTTGCCCGCTCCCGGAATCAGCTGCGCCGTGATCTTCTCAAACTCACCATCGGCCTCACGACGATACAGCTCGAATCCGAGGTTGTTCAACTCGCTGCGCGTCTCCCACGTCAGCGTGACCATCCGGTCACCGGCCGTGGCCGTAAAAGCAGACAGCTCCACCGGCAGGGGCGGATAACCCCAGATGACCACGTCGTCGATGTACCAGCCATCATAGGTGCTTGAACCGTCGCTGCCGAAATCGAAGGCGATCCTCACGTCGCTCTCACCGGTCCACGGGGTCAGATCGAAGATGGCCTCCTTCCAACCGCTGACCAGCCCGAAGTAAGCCGCTTCGTTGGGTATCCAGGCGTTGCTGCTGTTCATGGCATAGGTGTCATAATCGTCGGCCAGGGCCAGATCCGGGTAGATCACGAAGGTGGTATCCGGCAGGATCAGCTTGACGTTGCCGCCGTCGTACGGCGAGTAGGAACCCTCGCTGTCGACGAAATGCCAGAACTTCAGCTCCAGATGATCGCCGCCGCCCTTGGTGAAGTCCAGCGAAGGCGTCTCCAGACGGCTCTGCGAGTTGTTCAGATAGTTGCCGGCCAGCACCGTGCCCCAGCAGTAATCGCCGGAGTGCGCCGCGCCCGGCCCGGCCGTCGGCAGGCCGTATTCCCAATCATCGGCCGGCCCGGTGGCCGTAAAACCACCATCGCCGGACTCGAAGTCGTAGAAATAGTAACCGTTCATCGGGCCCCAGATCTCGCCGGCTACCGGCAGACGATCGCTATTTATTCCATCGGAGAACTCAAAATGGAACTCGTGGTCGCCGCCCACTGCGAAGGAGTGCATATAGGTGAACTCCACGCCGGCCGCATATGGTCCGGCGCCGCCGGTGGGATCGGTCATAACGTATGAAGACCCGTCGATGATGATGTTCTTCACCGTGGGAGCCACATCGTTGATCTGCGTATAGGTCACCGTGTAGGTGAACGGCGTGGCCAGGCTGCCGATGATCGGATCGACACCGCCGCCCGACAGCCACATCTCGGCCGGAGGAGCGAAGAACCAGTCCATGATGGCGCACATCAGCTCGGCTCGGGTGTTGGTCCCATTCACCAGACCGGCAAAATCGATCGTGGTGAAGACGGTCTTGAAACCGGTGCCCTCATACTGACAGGCGCCGATGGCCACTGACTCGGTGCCGCCGTCGTCAGCGTCGAAGACGGCGTCTCCGGCGATGGTCAGCTCGTCGACGTACAGACCGTCATCGGTGCCCTTGTTCTTGCCATGCTCGGCGACCTTGGTCACGGTGTACAGATCAAAGAGGTCATAAGATAGGCCGTCGGCCACCGATCCGGCATAGCCGTCGGCATGGCCGACCTCGGGCTCATTGACGCTGCACAGATCCTGTGACACCGAGGTGACACCCAGGTAGTCATAGGGGAACTGTCCCGGGCTGAAAGCGCCGGCGGTGGAATAACGATCGTAGAAGTAGTCCATGGCCGACAGGAACAGGAACCCGCCGCCGTCCAGATACAGACCCAGCTCGCTCTCATCATTGGCCGTCAAGGTCTGTGAGCCCGTCCAGGCCTCACCGGTGAACCAGACCACCGCGTCGTAGTAGCTCATGATCGTGGCGTCGGGTCCGTCCTCCGGAAAGCTCAACTTCTCCCAGACGTCGTAGGTGTAGCCGCAGGCGGTCAGGGCATCGGTGAAGTAAGCCTGCACGTCGGTGAAGACGGTGTCGGGATAATAGGCGCTTCCGTCGGCATCCACCAGCAGAATGTCGTTCACGCCCACCGGTGATAAAGTGAAGTCAACGGTGGTGGTGGCGTCGCCGGTGACGACGATACCGGTCTCCATGGCGGGGAAATACCCGTCAGCAAAGCAGGTGACATCATAGGTTCCAACACTCAGGCCCTCGATGAGGTAGTCGCCCAGAGCGTCGGTGGTGTCGGAGATGCCGCCGGCGGTGACGATGGCGTCCTCAACGGGAGCCTTAGCCGCGGCCACGTTGCCGCCGATGTTGCCGGTGAGCATCAGGTCGACCACCACGTCGTCGATCTTCCAGTCGTCGGCGTAGACGCCCTGATAGTTGAAGGCCAGGTAGATGGTCTGGCCGGCATAGGCCGCCAGGCTGATCGGACCCATCCCCTCCCAGGCGTATCCGGCGCCGGTGTTGACCTCCATCAGCTCGACAAACTGACCGTCGTTGGGATCGCCGCTACCGGTGGAGACCATTACGCCGTGATAGACATAATAGCTGGTCAAGCTCCAGTATTCCGAGAAGGTTAAGCCATAACTAGCTTTGCCAGCGGGGATGCTCAGCGCTGGAGTGACCAGCCAGTCATCACAGTCAGCGTTATCATCATCATGCCATGCGCAGCACAGATCTCCGTTGCCCGATGTGCTCTGCTGCCAGCCGGCGGGATCGGACAACTCATACTTCGCCCAACCGGACGGCGGGAAGGTGCCGCAGAAGGTCTCGCGCAGCAGGGCGGTGTCGACGGACAGGTTGAAGTTCTGAACCGTCGTGCTGCCGGCCACGACGGCCACATCGACCACCGTCTGGTCGTAATAGCCGGCCGCCTCGGCGGTGACATCATAGTCGCCGGCGGGCAGACCGACCATGGAATATTCGCCCAGGGCATCGGTGGTGTCAACCCTGGTTTCCAGGCCGCCCACGGCGGTGACGATGGCGCCGGCGATGGGACCCTTGGCCTCGCTGACCGTGCCCTCCAGGTCGCCCAGGGTGATCACCTGGCTGGTGTAAGCGCGGATCATCAGAGCCCGCTCGCCAGGATAGTATTCGGACCAGGTAGCGGTGGTGTAATCATACATCCAGGAGCGATCGTACAGGCCGCCGTCCTGATCGATATCCAGGCCCTCGCACTCGGGATTAACCGTGGTCTGGCCTTTGGCCACATAGAAATCGCCATCGGTGATGATCAATGGAGGATTGATGCACACATAAGCCCACTGGGGCTCGGCCAGACCAGCAACGCCGCCGATGACGTTGCCGATGGAGCCGGTGGTGTCGGGACCATAGAGCAGCGTGCCCGGAGCGCCGGCGGTGCCATCATCGTCGTAGACCTCCACCAGGAACTGCTGGTGGGCTTCGTCGGGCCAATCGGTGGAGATGCCCAGCTTCACCGCGTTCAGGGTACAGGGATAGGCGGGCGGGGTGAAACGAAGGGCAAAGCGATTGTCCTCGTAAGTGGCGATCCAGCAGGTGGCATTCTCCACGGTGCCGTCGTCATAGACCAGCTCCAGCCCGATGAATTCCTGGATCTCGAAGGAGTAGGTGTCCGTGGTGGCGACCAGTCCCTTGGAGTCATCCTCGGCCTCGATGTAGTAATTGACGGTGCCATAGGCGCCCACGGGCAGGTCACAGGCGTACTCGTTGGGATTGCCTGTGGCGGTCATGGCTACCGGGGTGAAGGCCTTGACAGCCGTTTCATAGTAAGCAGTGGCGGTGAAGGTCTCCACGTCGGTGATGATGGCCGTGATGGTCGGGGTGGTGTCATCGGTGTCGCCCTTGGGATCGTGCGCGATGACCGGGGGCTCGTTGACGTAAATGAACTCCTTGACGGCCACGTTGTCCACGGACCATTCATCAGCACCATAGCCTTGATAGACAAAGGCAAGATAGATGGTCTCACCCCCGTAAGCCGCAAGGCTGATGTCCTCCATAGCCGACCAGGTATCTTCGACGCCAGCCCCAACCTCTACCAACTCAACGAACTCGCCGTCGTTGGGATCGCCGCTGCCAGTGGAGATCATGATGCCGTGATACTCGTAATAGGTGTCGTAATTCTCGTACTGCATGAACTCCAGCGCGTAGACCGCCTTGGCCGGCAGGCTGATCTGCGGGGTGACCAGCCAATCGTCGCAGGTATAGTAGTCGTCATTATGGTAGGCACAGTAGCTGTCATCGTAACCCAGTGTGCCCAGGATCCAACCGACCGGATCGCCCAACTGATAGCCGGCCCATCCGCCAGGAGGCACGATGCCGGAGGCGAAGTCCTCGTAGAACAGGGCGTCGATGCCCGAGCCGGACATGGTGATGTAGCTGTCGGCCTTGGTGCCGTCGTGGGTCACGGTCAGGGTGCCGGTCTCCTCAGGCTCGGCGGTGGGCGTAAAAGTCACCGTCACCACCAGGGAATCGCCCGGAGGAATGACCATGCTGCCGGGGAAATCGTGGGTGAAATGGCCATTGTCGGAAACCACATTGGACACCGTCAAACTGGAGGCGCCCACGCTGTAGATGACCAGGTCCAGCTCCTTGGAGTCCTTGCTACCCACGGGCACGGTGCCGAATGTCAGATCGGTGGTGTTGAAGGCGATGGCCGCTCCGGCCGGAACCCAGATCTCGGGGCCGGTGAAGTCGTCCAGATAGAGATAGTACGCATCGACCGAGAGACACTCCACGGCCAGGTAAATGTTCTGTCCGGCGTAAGCTGCCAGGTCGATGGCATACTCGGTCCAGGCATTGGCCTGCCCGGTGACGGACAGCTCGTTGTTGACGAAATCGCCAACCGCGGTGCCGGTGGTCGACACCCACACCTCGAAATCCTCGAGGTAAGAGGAACTGTACGAGGCAGCCCAGAACTTGAGCGTGTCACCGACGGCGACCGTTAGCTTGGGCGTGATCAGCCAGTCATCGCAGCCGCTGGAATTATAATGAATCCGGGCCACGTAGGAGCCGCTGTGAGCGCCGATGGTGGTGCTGCTGGCATCGTAGGCTTCCCATTGATAGGCGTCGCCATCCGCGTTGAGGATTGTCCAGTCGGCCGGAATGGCGCCACCCTCGAAATCCTCGCTTAAGGCTGCTCTCAGGTTGACGCGCGGATTGCCGAAATATCTATTGCCGGCAGCCTGAATGTCCGTCTTCAGGTTTTCCGGTTTCGCCTTGGACGCCAAAGGCGCGTTCCGCTCGGTCCACTGTGCGGCGGAAGCTGCCGAGGCAATAAGGGCGATGGCGATGATGAAAACAATCATGAATCTCTTGTTCATGTTGACCTCCAAAATTTCTTATACCTTAAAAAGACTCCCTGTTTCCCATCCCATTATTCATCGGGCCCCCCTGAGGCCGACCGTTCCGTCCAGATTCGATCACCTCCTATTAATATAGATAGATAGTAAGGATCCTTTGGGTGAGAAAAACATCGGCCATTACCATCACTATGATATGGCGAAAGATACCACCTCCCTTATAAAATATCATTCGCCAAGTATTATGAAGAACACAGCTCTGGTACTATACATTAATAGACAATGCTATGACGAAACCGGCAGCCCCGGTTACGAAATGCGAAATTTCGACCTTACATCCATTCTACCACAAACGCCGTTTTTTGTCAAGCCTTTTTTTAGACAACAAATAATGTGTAATTATCTTGTATAATTGTTGTAATATAATTGACCATTGTTTACACCTCATCGGCACCTAAAACCTACCCGCCCCATGAGAACAACTCGAGCGGCGATTCTTCTTCTCGCTCAAACCACCCTATCAGTTTGTCACCGACCTTCCAGTTGATCCAGGCGCTGTTTCCAGAAAGGCTCCTCCGGTTCTTTCTTCATCATCCGCCGGAAGATCTCCCCGGCCCTGTCCGATTCCCCTTTTTTGATATACAGCTCGGCCATCGTGTCCCAGTAAGCCCCTGACTCGGGATTCAGCTCCAATGCCCGGCCGGCCAGCTCGATGCCTTCATCCAGGTTGATGCCCTCCTGGGCATACAGCCAGGCCAGACTATTATACACATCGCCGAACTTGGGATCGATATCGATGGCCCGCTTGAACTCGGCGATG
>CAZOYL010000087.1:9131-11357 GCA_964584035.1 uncultured Gemmatimonadota bacterium
TCGTCCGTGCGTCCCAGCTTCTTGTAAAGATGCCCCAGGTTGTAGCCGGCTAAAATATAGGCCGGATTGATCTGCAGGGTGGTGCGATACTCCTCGATGGCCCGCTGATGATCCCCCTGATCCTCATAGGCGATGCCCAGCTGGAAATGGGCCTGGGGAAACTCCGGCTGCAGCCGTACGGTCTCCTCCCAGGCGGCGATGGCCTGATCCAGCCGGGCGGCGGCATAGTAGGAAAAACCCAGCTGAAAGTGCAGCTCCATCATCTCCGGAGACAGCGAGATGGCCTGATTCCATTGTTCGATGGCCTTCTCGGGGCAATCGGTCCGGTCGTAGATCCTGGCCAGGCCGGCGATAGCCCGGACATAGCGAGGCTCCGCCTCCAGGGCGAGGCGAAAAGATTCCTCGGCCGGGGAATACATCTCCTTGCTCAAATAGACATTTCCCAGGCTGTTATAGGATTCCGCTTGAGAGGGCAGCGGCGCGCCGGAGAGATTGGCATTGACCAGCACCCCGAAGAACAGCACCAGGGCGATAGGAACGGCCACTCGAACCAGGCGTCCCTTTTGAAAGATAACCCAGGGAACGTAGGCGGCAAAGGGCAGCAAAAAGGGCACCGCCGGAAGTCGAAAGCGGGCGTTGACGAAGAACAGGACCACGCCGAACATATAGCTGAACACGAACAGAGCCAGGAGTCCCGCTCCCCGGCCTTCCCGCCGGCGCCAGGCCAGGATCATACCGGTCAGGGCCAGGGGTGCCACCAGGCCGAAGGGCAGGTCAATCAAGCCCTCTCGGATGAGCAGCCCGGTCAGGGGCCTGCGGGCGGAAAAGAAGTAGATGTCCTTATTATTGGCGATCTCCTGACTGTTCCAGAAGAGAGCCACCTTTTGGGCCATCAGCTGCCAGGCCTTGGCCGGATCGTCCCTCATGAACCGGAGACCCCGCTTGAACCAGTAAACCGACACCTGCGAACCTTTCAGGGGATGGCCCTCGGCCTCCTCGGCCAGCTGCAGGGCATCGTAATATCCACCCCACCAGGTGGCCCGGGTGCCGGGAACGATGGCCGTGGCCCCGTCGGAGTCGGGATTGTTGCCAATGAAGAAGTTGACCCCTCCCTGAGAGACCATGGCGGGCAGAAAATCCCCGGCCATCCGGTCATTATGGATGTGGAGCGGCAACATCAGAAGAACGGCGCCGAGCAGCAGGCCGGCGACATGCACTGAGATTCGCGGCCAGCGCCGGCCCCCGCGTTTCAGAGCCACCGCCATCCAGGGGATCAGGACGGCCAGAAAGACGAGCACGCTCGGCCGGGCGATGGCTGACAACCCCAGCAGGGCGCCGCAGCCCAGCCATTTCCACCATGTCGGCCGCTGCGAGGCGGCCAGAACGGCCAGAACCAGCAGCAAATTGAGAAACAGGATCAGGACCGGGATGAGCAGCTCTCCCTCGAAATAGATGAACGTGCCATAGAGGGCGGCCATGACCCCGGCGATCTTTCCGACCAGCGGATTGAACACCCGCCGGCCCAGAAGGTAGATCAGGAGAACGCTGAGAGATCCCATGAGGAACTGGATCACCCTGACGGCCAGATAATCCTGAGCGAAGATGGTATAGATCGAGGCGATGAAGTAGGCATACAGAGGGGCTCGGAAATAGGCCGAGCCGGGGTGCAGGGTGACGCCGTCGAGCAGGGCCCGGGACCAGTCGTCGCCGATCAGCCGGGCCCACTCATCATGGTATTTGGCGTCCATGATGGGGGTATCGAACATGGGGCTGTCCTGAAGCTGCCCCAGGTAGACCAGCCGCAGACCCAGGGCGACCGCGAACAACACCAGGAGAAAAACACCTTCTTTTCGGAAGAAGGTCTTCATCAGATCCTCCCCGAATAAGCTAAAAAACCGTTGAGTCTGATGAACCCAACGGTATACGACTGACTGGGCACCCAATAAAAGGGTGCCCAGTCAGTTAGAGAGTACCCGAAGAAAACGGTCTCTTACTTGGTATAGACCATCTTCTTGGTCTCGTTGAAATCACCGGCGTTGAGGGTGTAGAAATAGACACCACTGCTCGCGTTCTTACCGTTCCACTGCACGGTGTACTGACCGGCTTTCTGATCCGCATTGACCAGGCTGGCGACCTCCTGACCATACACGTTGTAAACCTGCAACGTGACATGCTCATCGGAAGCCAGACTGTAACGGATAACCGTGCTGGCGTTGAACGGGTTCG
>CAZOYL010000088.1:0-11326 GCA_964584035.1 uncultured Gemmatimonadota bacterium
CAGCGGCCACCAGCTCACCGGGGCCCAGCCCTGACGGAAGAAGCCCCAGTATCCCATGCGTGGATGTACGCCGAATTGATTCGACCAGCTGCCCTTACGATGAAACATCCCTTCCAGCATGCTCGTCTGGCCGTACTGTTTACGCTCCAGATAGGCCATGAAACGGCCCCAGCTGTCGGGATTATTCTCGTCGATGACCGGGTTCAACATCGATCGTATGGGGATGAAGGCCTGAATCGTGTAGCCTATAAAACCCAGCAGGACCATCCAAAAACAGAAACGCCAGCGCCGACGCGTCGCCTCGTTGCCCGTGATCATCCCCAGGACGCTGATGACCAGGGAGATGAGTATGGCCACCAGGAAGGGATCTCCCAGGGAAACCACCACCAGGCTCAGGGCCGCTGCCACCAGCCAGAATCGCCAGTCCTGCAGCCGATCACGGTCGTTTAAGACGATAAACAGAAATACGGCCGGAGAGATCAAAAAGACGGTCAGGTGCATGGCAATACCCAGGAACATGATATACACAAGCATCAGCAGGAGACGCTCCCCCCGACCCTGTTCATGAGCCTCCCGCCACTTGAGGCTCAACCACACCACCAGGATCATCATGAAGGTGGCCGGTCCATAGACCTCCGACTCGACGGTGTTCGACCAGTAGGTGTCGCTGAAAGCCATCCACAGACCGGCTGTCAACCCGCCGATCATGCCGAGCAAACGTCCCCGCCACCCCAGGCCCCCCGCAAACCAGCTTCGGCTGATCCGTTCCACGACCAGACAGAGCATGCCCGCCGCCAGTGCGCCGGTCAGGGCGGAGAGAAAGTTGACCCGTCGGGCCACCGTCTCGAACAGGGGCAAAACGCTGAACAGGCGGCCCAGCAGACTGTATAGCGGCGCTCCCGGAGGATGGGGAATGCCCAGGATGTGCGCGCAGGCGATAAACTCGCCGCAGTCCCAGAAGGAAACCGAGACCGCCATGGTGCGGATATAGACCACCAGGACGAACAGAAATACACCTGCAGCTACCGCGCGGTTCATCCATCGTTCTCGTGCGCTTTGTATTTCCAAGATTCGATCCTCCACTGTGTCCGAACACGACCGTGAGTTTAAGATGCCGATAGCGACATGGTCTGATTCAGAATTTTTCCCGGATTCATCAGCTGCCCGGGATCAAAAGCCGCTTTCACCTTTCGATGAGCCTCCATCGTTTGTGAAGACAACTCCCAGGAGAGATAGGGCATCCGGTAGAGCCCGATACCGTGTTCCCCCGTCAGCGTGCCCTGCAGGGACAAAACGGCCCGATAGACCTCTTCCACCAGGGTTCGGGCCTGTCTTTCCGCTCGCGGGCTGCCGTCGATCATGGTGTTCACATGAATATTCCCATCGCCCAGGTGGCCGAAGACGATCACTCTCAAGCCGCGGCGGTCGGCGATATCGCCGACCTGATCGAGCAGCCGGCTCACGGCCTCTGGCGGGACGCAGACATCCTGGCTGATCTTCCGCCGGGCCGTATGAGCCATGGCGGGTGATAAAGCCCGGCGCACCGACCAGATGTCGCCTCGCTCCTCAGGGCGCCAGGCCTGGCGGAGAAAAACGGTTCCTCCGGCCTTAGCCAGTTCCTCCACCTGGATGACCTCCCGGCCGACCTGCTCCTCCCTGCCGCAGAGCTCCACGATGAGCATGTGACCGTCCTGGGCGGACAGATCCGTCAGGCCATGTTCCCGGATACACCCCATCGCATGCTCATCCATGTATTCCAACGCGACCGGCTGTATGCCCTGCTTGAATATCTCCCGTGAAGTCCGCAGAGCTCCAGCGGCGTCGGCGAACACCAGCAGCAGAGTGCAGACGCTCTCCGGCAGAGGCACAAGACGCAGCGCGATGGTCACGATACAGGCCAGGGTCCCCTCGGAGCCGACCAGCAGTCCGGTCATATCACAGGATTCCGAGGAGGCAAAATGGCCCGTGCGAAGCAGATGTCCGTCAGCCGTAACCGCCTCTAAACCTATGACATAATCTCGGGTCGTGCCGAATTTTCGGCCCCGCAGTCCGCCCGCCCCATGAGCGACATTCCCTCCCAGGGTCGACATCCGGGCGCTGGAGGGGTCGGGAGGATAAAACAGTCCCTGCTGCTCGACCGCTTTTTGAAAATCCCCGGTGATCACGCCCGGTTCCACCAGGCCGATCTTGAGCTCCGGATTCACCGACAGGATGCGGTTCATCCTCTCGAAGCTCAGCAGAATTCCGCCCTGAACGCTCAGGGCGCCCCCGGCGCAACCCGTACCAGCCCCCCGCGCCACCACCGGAATCCGCTGCCGGTGGGCGAAGCGGATCAGTTCGATGACCTGATCACGGCCCCGGGGAAACACCACCACATCCGGAGCCGCCCCTTTGAGGACGGCATCGTATCCGTAACAGAGCAAATCCTCCTTGGCGAAGCTGATGTTCTCAGGCTCCAGATACTGCCTTAAATCATTCGCCGCGGCAGCGGATAGCACGCCGCACCTCCTCCCGGGCCTTTTCCAAGACGTATTTCTCAAATTCTCCCAGGGAAGTAAAGACCCGGTGAGAGAAGAATCTGATGACCCAGTTCTCCTTCATGGGAGAGATGGTCCAGATGGTCACACCGCTGCGATAACTTTCCCACATCTCGATGGCCGTTCCGAGACTGGCTTCGGGAAGGTAAGCGATGAGTACATCGCTCTGTTTGGCCCGGGACACCATCTCCATAAAGGTTGTCTTTCCTTTGTCGAGATCATAATCGATGGAGTTGGGATGCAGATCATAGGGACTGATGATATCGGCGTCGGGAAAGATCTTTTTCAATATTCCGGCCAGATGCCCGCGATAGCTCTGATCGCTCAGCCCCCTGCTTGTGGAGCTGCCCTGGATGATTCCGGCCAGGAAAAAGGTCGGGGGACTTACATTCGTGCTGAAATGATCCTCATTCATGGCTGAGAAAACCTTTCCGCCGCAAACTGACACATCCATTCCTGGCGACGATAACATGGTCCAGCACCTCGATATCCAGGAGCCGGCCCACTTCCATCAGCTGCCGGGTGACCTTGAGGTCCTCGGCGCTGGGCGTAGGATCTCCGGAAGGATGATTGTGCGCCAGGATGACACCGGCGGCAGAATGCTCGATGGCCGGTCGAAAGACCTCCCGGGGGTGAACCAGGTTCATACTCAGCGTTCCCAGAGAAATGACCTCATCATGGATGAGACAATTTTTCACATCCACATACAGACCCCGAAAAGCTTCTCTGGTCAATCGCACCATCGATCGCACATGATCGCACACGGCATCCGGAGTACACAACTGAAGCCCGTCGGACCGGCAGAAGAAACGCCTGCCGAGCTCGAAGCAGGCCAACGTCTGGCAGGCATGCTGCCGGCTGATCCGACAGAGTTCCTGAAGGGTTTCGACCGAACAGCACCGTGGGCCAAAGCCGTCATGATAGACACGCATGATCCGACGCGCTATCGCATCGGCACTCTCCCCTCCAGACCCTCTGGCCAGCACAATGGCTAAAAGCTCCCGGTCGGCTAACGCCTTTGACCCCAGCTTCTTCAGCCTCTGCCGGAGCCGGTCCTTGAACCGTCCGTTGCTGAAAACAGATGATGGATGAACCATGTCCTTGGGCCTGTTGTCCATCCCTGAAGTCTCACGACATGGAGATCACTGTTGGGGAAAATACGATACCTGTTCCGGCAGCACGCTCCGATTCAGATCCGTCGTGGAGCCGGTTTCCTCAGCTTCTTCTGCAGACGCCGGCTGACATCCGGCGTGACGAACTGGCTGACATCCCCTCCCAGGCGGGCCACCTCTTTGACCACCGTTGAGTTCAAATAGGTGTACTCTTCGCTGGGCATGAGAAATAACGTTTCCACCTGAGATACCAGGCTTCTGTTCATAAAGGCCATTCGAAACTCATGCTCCAGATCGCTGACCGCCCGGAGACCACGGATGATGACCGAAATGTTTTTTTCCTGTACATAATGGGCCAGAAGACCGGCGAAGGCATCAACCGTCACACCCTCCATCTCCCCGGTGGCCAGGCGAACCATCTCGACCCTTTCCTCCCTGGTGAACAGAGGTTTCTTCTGGAGATTATCGGCCACCGCCACGATGACGCGATCGAAAAGACGGCAGGCCCGGGAGATGATATCCAGATGCCCCTTGGTGATGGGATCAAAGGATCCGGAGAAAACGGCCACTCTTTGTTGTTCAGCCGGATTTTTCGACGAAACAGCTGGAGTTTTCATAGCGGATCCTTATCAAACAGTGTCCCCATAGAAGGATACCATCGTATCCCCAAATCGTCTCTGATCAAGTCGTTCCATCGAACCGAATCGATCCGGAAGCTCGGTCCGCTTGTCGTGCTCGATCACGATCAAGCCCCGACGAGAAAGAATATCGGCCAGACAGATCCGCCTCAGAAGGGTCTCGATCTGACCGCAGGCATATCCGTAGGGCGGATCGAGCAGCACGATCGCGAACTGATACCCCAATTTCTTCAGCCTGGCGATGGCTGAGAGAGCTTTGCTTTTCCAGACCTCCGCCCGGCTGCCCATTTCTGTCCGCTCCAGATTGTCGCTGATGAGCCTGACCGCTTCACCGGCCGCATCGACGAACAGAACCGAACGGGCCCCTCGGCTGAGCGCCTCAATGCCCAGGCTCCCCGTCCCGGCAAAAAGATCCAGGACCCGGGCATTTCGTACCCGTTCTTCCAGAATGTCAAAGAGAGTTTCCTTAACCCGATCGGCCGTGGGGCGGATACGATCTCCCGTGGGCGCCTTCAGGCGGCGGCCCTTTGCTTCCCCGGAGATCACTCGCATGACTCACCTCGATGCCCACGCCGGTATGGCCATGGCTCTCAGACCGCTATTCCGTCCCGCGCGCCGGCCAGGACACAACACCCTGCTGGCATCAGAATAGGCCGGCTGGCCTTAGGGCTCGCGCAGGGCCAGTCCCGTGGCCAGCATGAACTCCGAGGCACGAAAAGGATGTTCCAGGTTTTCCTGGTGCTCCAGCCGGTTCCTGAGATCCGGTAGAACGGCCAGTTCCCGAAAGGGATCGGCGAACTCGACCTCGTATTCCTCCCGGACGGAGAACAGATTGGCCATCTCTCCGAGATGAGAGCTGCCGCCGCTGAGAAGCATTTTCACGCCGGCCGGCCGAGATTCCTTATCGTTCTGGATCCTGCCTTTCAGCTGGTCGATGATCCTGCCGATGTCATCCGTCGGCGGGCTCCCCTCCTGCGGTATTTCCACGCTGATGATGCCCTCGGGGATCCCGGACCGGGTGGCCACCATGGTGGCGGCATCTTCCTCGATGTTTACCAGCAGAACGGGAAGGTCGTGCAGACCGGGATAATTCGTCTCGAATGCATTTTGCAAAGCGAGCGGGTCGGCATCCATGATGGATGGCTGAAGCCGAGCGGCATGGAAAAAACGAGCGCGACGACGCACATCCTCCGCTCGGGCGGCCACCAGGAGAATATCGAGGAGTTCTGTTTGGTGGGAGTTTAGTTTCTGGTACTCGATAAGATAATCGTCCGGGGAACCTGGAAGATATTGTTGCGCTTCCCATTGCACCCAATCATCAAGATGATCTGTCTCCGAGCTCTCGACTTGGATCTTTCTCAGATGTACGGCAGACCCGGGAATATTGACCACGATGCGCCCGGCCTTGTTGCCGGATTTGACGATCCTGCCGATGGTGCCCCGGGAGGTTAGCGGATGAGCAGCATTCCGGGGAAGATGATGCTGCTCGAGAGCCAGCAGTCTGGGACGATCCTGGCGATGTTCGATGCACACCGCCCGCAGAATCTGACCGCTCAATTCCAGGCCCACGGTGATGTTTTTCCCGGAACGGAGCATACCTCACTTCTTTTCCCAACTCATCCTGCCGGTGCTGACCAAACCGTGCTCGTTGGGGCAACTGATCGTGTAACTGGTGGAATCGACGGCAGACATGATGTATGGCCGCCCGTCGGTCGGACAGGTCATGACCGACCCCTGGGGTAAGAGCACGAGGAGACTGTCGGGAACTTCTCCATAGAGACCATGCGTCTCGCGGTAAATATCTTGAACTTCAGCGAGTTGTGCCATATTCTCGCGACACATCCGGGTCTCTTTTTCCTCTCTGATTTGACTCAGTTGAGGAATCAGCACGGACAGCACCACGGCCACCGAGAGAATGACGATCAGCAGCCGCCAGAAGACCGAACCGCTTTCACCCTTGACCACAGACCTCAATGGACCCATAGACCATGACCTCCTCTTTGGTCACAGAAATAGTTTAGAAGCTCTTTATCATACAACGAATTAAATATGAAGTCAATAAAAATTTCCCTTCTCCGCAGACCGGACTCATTTTTTTTGCACGGTCTTCAGGGTCTCAGCGGAATCGATCGTGATCTGTTCGCGAAGCCGCTGATACATTTTCTCTCCGATCCCTCGAACAGCCATAATATCCTTTGTGCTTGAAAAAGGACCGTGCTGGTCGCGATGTTCGATGATCCTCCGGGCCAGATGCGGGCCAATGCCCGAGAGAGATTGGAGCTGCTCCGGAGTGGCGCTATTGATGTCGATAATCTCACCCGGCTTCCCATCCCCGGTGTCTAAAGCGATGGCGTCTGAGTGGATTTTTTCAGGGAGTTCCTGAGAGATCAGGGACACCTCCGGCGGCCGCTGTGGAAAATGATGCCGGATCAACTTGACGGCACAGCCTACCATCAGGGTGGCGATTAAAAAGATGACAATACGTCTTTCCTGTGGTGTGATGCTGAACATGGTTGTCGTTCCGGCCGCCCGGTCGTCAGGAAGGATATCGTCAGGATCAGAATCTGAGTTCGGTCCAAAATCCGAGCTCTCGGACTCTCCGTTTCTGGTTCGTCTTACGATCGTCGCTGTTCATCCAGACGGCATTTAATCCGCCGGTGACATTCTTGCTGAAACTGTAACTGGCCGTCGGCTGCACCCGTAATTCCTTGGTATCGGCCTTGACATTGAAACCCAAGCCCTGTAGAGCGGTCCGCTCCACATTCTTCCGGGTGGAGACATCCAGAGAGAGGTTTAAATTGCTGGTGAACTTGATACGCCCGAGAAGAGGAAGGCGAATGCCCTGGGGAGAGCTGAATGAATAGCCGATGTTGAAAGAATAGGTCTGTTCTTCCCGCTTGGTTGTGGTCGCCGAGCCATAGAATATCTTCTGTTCGCTGAATACTTTTGTGGTCTTCAGGGTCGTGCTGACATTTTTCTTCCAGCGCGCCGTCCAGGCCAGCAGCGGGGAGTAATCCTTGGTTTCCGATTCGGAGCTCAGCTTGTGCAATCCCTCGTCCCCTTTTTCCTCATGCTTTCTGGCGTAACCGAAATCCAGGCTGGAGGCCTCCAGCAGCATGCCCAGAGGACCCAGCTTATTCACATTGCCCCACCGAATCGAGATGTCCGGGAAATTCACCGTCTTCGTCTGATCGGCCTTATCCGGCGTCCTGTTGATGTTATCGCGCAGTTTATAGCTGGTCCCCAGATCGATGCCGGGCACGATCTCCACTCCCGTTTTGATGCTCCAACTGGAGGAAATTCCCTCGCGATTGTTCTGGTAAACCTGCGGATTCTGAGCGGATTGCGGATCCTCGGTCAATCCCAGCTGAAATTTCCAGGAGGGGCGAGAGACTAATCCGGCGAGGTTAAAATTCTTGTCCCTCTGATAGCTGGCCCGAACGGGGTCGATCCGGCCGGTCAGTTTTCTGATTTGAAAAACGAACCATTGGGGCGAACCGGGTCCGACTTCGGCCGACTTGGGTTTGGCCCAATCGCCGAACAGTTTCTTGAAATTCAGGCTGAGATCGACCGACTGGGCATTCTTGACGCTCACCGACCGGCCTCCGCTGGCCCCGCTGTTGGGATCGTTGTTCTCAGAGTAGTCCGCCCGGTAACTATAGCTGTTGGACAGGAACTTCACGATGGTCGGCTGGTAATCGAGCGTGGCCGTCTGCTTCCTACTAAGCTCCTTTCCCAGGCGCAACTTGCCCAGATCGATGCGACGGTCATCGCGCAGATCCATGATATTGGAAATACTGTAATCGGTCTTCAGACTTTTCAACAGATTGAAGCCCACCTCGGCCCGATTCTCCAGATCCCGGTTATAGGTGGTCTTCTCGTTCGCCAGGCGATCGATCTGATAGGTTCTTCTCCTGGCCAGCGAAGAATTGAAGTCAAGGCGGCTGGGCAGCGGAGAGAATGCCGTCCCCGAAAACAGCTCCGGCAGGATCCCGGTCGTCCAGCCCAACGGCTTCAGGGAAATCTGCTTTCGCGGGGTGAGATCATAGCTCAGGGAAGCCTCGTAGCTGGAAGAGTTGCTGACAGGATGGGTGGGCGTGCGGCTTTCTCTTTGTGAAAGAGCCAGATCTGTCCGGATCCGTTCCAGAGTCCAGGCCACGATCCAATTTCCGGACTTCTTGGCCTTGCTGAGGGAGATATTGGCCGTCCGGGTGTCCGACTCGGTGCGATCGGCCTCCCTCTGCGCGGCGGGAAGGACGATATCGGATCCCGGCTTCAGCCTGGGAAGCTGAAGTTCGGTCGCCCAGGATCCCTGCAGCGGCAGTGAAAATCCCCAGCTGGCTGGCAGAAATTTGTCCAGATGCAGGCTGCCTCTGATGTTCCTGCGGCTGGTGGTCATGCCCGATCCGGTCTTTTCTCTGAGGCCGCGAAACTCGCTGTCTTTCTGACGATACGAAAATGAGAATCCGGCAAAATCGGCAAAATCAGCATCCACCGAAACCCGCCCCGCCCAACCGGCTACCCGCCGTACATCGGTGACCAGCAGCTCGTCCAGCCAGATCTCGCCGGTGATCACATCTTCGGAACGATTGATGATACCGATCTCGAACCATTTCACCGAAGAGAGCGAGGGCCGCCCATAAATCCTGTAATTCCCATCGGTTGTATCGAGTACCGCGCCTTCCTGCCCCTCGATCCGCCTCAGAGCAGCATCTTTCAGGCCGGTGATCTCCTCGAAGTTGATGACCACCTCATTGCGGCCATCCCACAGCTGGGACGCGTAGTAGACCGGGGTATGATACTCATAATAATCATTGCCGCTGTCACCCAGGCGGAAATAGAACTCCACCCGGCTGGAATCACCAGGAGAGCATCCCTCGCTGCCGTGAACGAACATTCGTAGCTCCCCGTATCCGGTGTAATCCTCGCGGGAATAGAGTATTCGTTGAGCCGACCCGTAATGCTGGGGCCGAAGATTAGAAAATTGCATAACCAGAGATTGTTCCCTCTTGGGGATATTGGTGGCCCGGTCCTTTTCAGGAGTCACTCCGGGCGGCGAACGGTAATCCTCATTCTCGTGGGTGTTCTTCACCGCCAGATCGAAACTCTCATCGGCCCCGATATCCTGGCTGAGCGAGTCGGCCTGGGCCACACCCAGTTCCTCCCATTTGTTGCCCACGATCTCCAGAGAAGCAATCTGCACCAATGTGGACCTCGTCACTCCGGTGATCCACAGGCGGGCATACTTGATCGTGCGCCAGTCGACATCGGCCGAGCCTCTTTTATGAAACCAGTCCGCCAGAGAATCCCTCAGGGCCACGCGGTAGAGCCGCCAGCCGTTGCTCTCGGTGCCGATGACCTGGTTGACGGTGTCGGACAGATCGATGTTGAACTGGAAATATCCGTTCTCGGTCTCCAGGTATCCCGATTTATCCAGATCCTCGGTATCCGGGCGCCGTCCGGCATCGGGATCGTCGGCATTTCCCTCCGTGCCGTTAATGCGCCGGTAGTCGTATTTATTCACGCTGGTATCATAGTACCAATCATCATTGCCGTCGTCGCCGGCCACGCCGGCACCATCTTTGCCGGCCACACCGTCCAGCCCGGTGTCCTCATCTTCATCCAGGATCCCGTCCCGCACTCCGTTGCGGACTTTATCTTCGGTGTCGAGGATGCCATCTGCGTTGATGTCCTCACTGATGATGCCCAGATCGATGCTGAGAACTCCCTCATCGCCCTTGACCCACAGCTCGAGATATTTGCTCCTTCTCTGGTCCCAATATCCCTGGGAGAAATATCGCATGATGCCGCCCCATTGTTCATCGGACGGAGCGCTCAGACTGGTGTCCGGAGTGAACTCCAGATTCAGAGTGTGAATGCGGCTGTCCTCGCTGAGCGTCTTCTTATTGGGCCAGATATCCTGAACCAGAACCCGGTCCCAGGGATTGTACCAGATGAGACCTCCCCGAGCCGTACTGTCGGGAAGAGGTTCGTTGAAATCATCGAGCGGCTCGCTGGATCGCGTCCAGGTTGTTCTCATGACCGACAGATTGAGGGCCTCTTTGCTGCCCTCGAAATCGTCGATATAGGCTTCCCCTAATGTATTCGGATTGGGCAGGCTCTGAGCCACCTCAGCAGAGATATTAAATGAGGAGGGCTGGTCGGTCTCCACCAGAGGTACGGCGTTCACGGCCGCGGACATGATGGAAGGCTGGAACTTGAGGGCCATGTCCGCGTCCCAGACGAAGGTTCGGGTGGGCTCCTGCCCCACGCGGGGCTTCTGCTCCAGGGTCTTCTCGCTGCGGAATAGGGCCGTGGCCCCGAATTGGGCATTCTCCCCCAGGTCATACTCCGCCCTGGTGCCCAACAGGGTCTTCTGCGCCGGCATAAAGAAAGGGGCATAATCGAAATCGACGCTCACATCGGCGTTGGGATTGGTGGCTTTTTCGGAAAGCAGGGAGATCTGACCGATCTCGTAGATGACGCTGTAATCCCGGCCCTCCTGGAGTCGTTCGCCGCTGGCGGTGACCACCACACTGCCGTCGATAACGTTCATATAACCCAGGCTATAGGTCGTTTTCTTATTGACGAATTCCACCTTGATGTAATAACGGCTGGAATCGATCTTGGCCCTCTGGTCATCGCTGTCGTAAATGGCCGCGATCTTGTCCTCAAGCTCCAGATCGTCACTGATCGGTCCGGCCGGATCGAAGGGACGGTGGTCTGGAAAGATCAGCTCTCCCCGGCTGAGATCGACCAGATATCGTCCCAGATCTACCTCATCGTCGGGATTGGCCGCGCCGTTCAGATCGACCTCATCGAGGCCGAAGATCTGCAGCAGGGGGGCGCCGTCCTCCTGGGTGGTCAGGGACGGCTGACTGGGAATCTCTCTGTAGATCTTGACGTGAAAATCCTGAGTGTTCTGAATATTGCGGGTTCGCAGATCATAGACGTTCTTCCATTCCAGCGCCCAGGTGGTATCCTCCGGGGTGGCGTTATGAGGTTTAATCAACTTCAGCTGGAAGGTGGTGTCGGGAGG
>CAZOYL010000089.1:0-11022 GCA_964584035.1 uncultured Gemmatimonadota bacterium
GAACGAATTCGTTCATCCTCTATCCTTTCGCTTCCACCGATGATACTGGATGGCCGCGCATTCTGGGAGCCTGCAGCATTCATCTCCAAATCCCGGGCCCCGCTGCCGCCAAACCTGACGATGCGCCAAAGGCTTTTCCATAGAATCTGGATGTCGAGTATCAGTGATTGATTCCGCAGGTAGTAAATCTCCAGCTCATCCACCTCTTCAGGGGTCAAGTTCTCACGTTGATGAATCTGAACAATTCCCGTTAAACCGGATTTGATGACCCTGGATTTCGGGCTCAGGGTATCTCTCGGCTGTGGCCCTACCAGGCTGATATCTCCCTTGAGCACAGACAACAGCAGCGGCCATCGATCCAGAGACCAGCGATAATGAAAGCGGTGAAACCAATTCCACCCACCGGGATGCTCGATCTCGATCTGCCGGGTCCGCCATCTCATCGGGCGGCCGCTCTTGGAGCCCATCATCCTCTCGGTATACCGATAGCGTGCGGGATGCGCGCGGTGAAAAAGGGCCCACAGACCGGCCGGGAAAGCGGTCAGAACCAGTAAAAGGGACGCTATCGATACATCACCAACCCGCTTCACCACCCGGTTCCAGGGCAGCAGTGGGCGGTAGCGTATCTCCACCAGAGGAATATCATCGATATGGTCGATCTGCGCCCCGCCGATCATGACCTCATACGGGCTGGGAACCAGCTTCACATGAACTCGGTACTCCGCGCAGGCAGACACCAGCTCGAGGATATCGGCATAGGACTGCGACGAGCTGGTGACGATGATCTCCTGTATTCTCTGGCGCTCCACGATATCGGCCAGATCCTTCATCCCGCCGAGAACGGGAAGCCCAGACAGACTCTGTGGTTGTTCACCGGGCTGGCTTCGTACGAAACCCACCACCCGGCTTCCCAGATCGAGACGCCTCCTGAGTCGACGGACGATGGATGCACCGGCCTGATCGGCTCCCACCACCACGGCACGGCGAAAGGTCAACGACTGGCCCATGGCCGTTCGGGCCAGAAGTCGCAGCAATCCCCGCCATCCAATGATGAAGATCAGATTGAACAGGTAGCTGGTCAGGATGACGATGCGTGAGAAAGCATACTCTTTCTTGAAATAGGTCAGGGTGGAAATGAGTAAAAAACCCAGGGTGACGGCCCAGAAAGCCTGAGTGAGCGAATCCCGCCTGCGATCATAGAGCCCCAGCGCCCATAAACTGGCCACCCAGATGAGCGTACAGATTCCGTGGATCAACAGATAAGAGGAAAGGTTCCAGAACGGCGGAAGCGAAATAATTTCTCCAAAACGCAGCAGAATGGCGGCCAGCAGGGCTGCATTGACCAGCAAGACATCCAATATCACCCGGAACGAGCGGCGCATGAACTGCCCGACGAAGGAGAGGGCCGCCCTCAGGGTGATGCCCAGGACAAGAAACCAGTGTAAAAAAAACAGATACCGGGGTCGAAGGTGTTTTTTAACAAAAATATACATGGCCCGGTAGAAATCGATCACCGTGCTGGTACTGCTCTCGGTACTCTTTCCTTTGTAGTGGATGATCTGGGTCGTGGGCACATAATAAATTTTCCAGGAAGCCCTCTTGATCCGGTAGCACAGATCCAGGTCCTCTCCGTACATGAAGTATTCTTCATCGAACAGTCCAACCTGCTCAAGTGCCTGACGGCGCAGGAAAAGAAATGAACCCGAGAGTGCATCCACCTCCGCGCTGCGATCCTGGTCCAGATAGGTGAGGTTGTATTTTCCGAAGAGACGGCTGTTGGGAAATAACCGGCTCAATCCCAGAATCTTGCTCAGCGCTACCCATGGAGTCGGAAAACTACGCCGGCAGGACAGCTGCAGCGTCCCATCGGGATTGAGGATCTTACAGCCGGCAGCACCGGCTTGGGGATGTGCTGACATGAAATCCAGCAGTGCCGCCAGGGTATCTTCCCGGGCCAGGGTATCGGGATTGATGAGCAGCAGGTAGCGCCCTTGGGCGACGCGCATGGCCTGATTATTGGCCCCTGAAAATCCTCTGTTGACCTCATTCTCAATCAGCCGGACCCGGGGAAACTGTTTCCGGACCATCCCGGCGCTTCCATCGCGAGAGGCATTGTCGACGACGATGATCTCTACCGACATCCCCTGGCTGGCTTTTTCCAGCGAATGAAGACATTGCCGCAGGAAATCCCTGACGTTATAACTGACGACGATGACCGAGATATCCCCGGTGATCGATTCATCAAATGGAGAGACGTCCCTGGCCTTTGCAACCATTGGCCCTCACAGTTTTCTGAACAGACTCATCAACCTCAGACGCCAGACCATGAAGACGGCCTCGTGAACGATCTTTTTGGACATCTTGGAATGTCCCTTTCTGCGCTCATAGAAAATAATAGGGATCTCAGAGATTCGGAATCCCTTTTTCCAGCATTTGAAGGTCATCTCGATCTGGAAAGAATAACCGTCCGACTTGACATCGTCCAGATCGATGCTCTCCAGCGCCTGGCGTCGAAAACATTTAAATCCGCCGGTGGCGTCTCTAACCGGCAATCCGGTGATCACTCTGGTGTATACGTTGGCAAAATAACTCAACAGCAATCGAGACATGGGCCAGTTGATGACGTTGACGCCCTGCACGTAGCGAGAACCCAGGACGACATCGAATTGGCGTGCTTTTTCCAGGAATAACGGTATATAACTGGGGTCGTGGGAGAAATCAGCATCCATTTCGAAAACCAGATCGTAGTCCCGCTCGATGGCAAATTGAAATCCCCGAATGTAGGCCGATCCAAGGCCCAGTTTTCCCTGTCTGTGGATGACGTGAACCCGTTTATCTCCTTTGGACAGACGATCGGCGATCTCTCCGGTGCCATCAGGAGAAGCATCATCGACAACCAATATTTCGATGTCATGTTCCAGTCCCAAAACATCTTCGACCAGGGACTCCAGATTATCCTTTTCATTATAGGTCGGAATGATGATCAGGGATTTCACAGGTCCTCCATTTCACCCATCGGTAACTGTATTTTCATGATGGTCAAACCCTCCTGGGCACCGACCATCTCGAAATCGAGCCTGCCAACCGTTTCTTCCACCCTCAGGCCGCCCCAATGGGGGCGAGCCGCTCTCTGCGAGAGCAGAGAAGAAAGCACCGGTGTGATGAGCTCATGATTCAATTCGAAAATCCGGGCAATCTTGAGGGCGAACGCCCAGCGGCTCATGTAATCGGTCCCGGCGATGTGATACAGCCCCTGGTGATTTCCCGATAACAGTGCCAGGATGCCGGCAGCCAGGTTATCGGCCAGTGTCGGATTACCATATTGATCGATAGCTGCCCGGATATATTTCCCGGCTGCCAGATGCGAATAGACCCATAAGGCGAAGTTCGCCCTGACACCCCGGGCCCATCCATAGAGCACATTGGTTCGCACCACCGCCCAGCGCAGACCACTGGCGGTCAGCAATCGCTCGCTCTCCAGCTTGGTGGTGCCGTAGAATCCCAGCGGGCAAGGTTTGCTATCCTCACTGTAGGGACCTTCTTCACCATCGAAGACATAATCGGAGGAGATTTGAACCAACGCGGCTCCGACTCGCTGACATCCCTCCATGAGATGCCTGACCCCTTCGACATTAATGGCCCAGGCCAGGTCCCTTTCCTTCTCGCAGGCATCGACATTGGTCAGCGCCGCGGTGTTGACCACGGCTGCCGGTGTGCATCCGGCGATCGCCTGCAACACTTTTTCCCTTTGGGTAATATCCACGGGAAGATATTGATCGCAGATCGTCAGGGAATGTTCCGACCGATCCAGACCCACCGTTCGATAGGTCTGCCGGGCCGCCATGATCAGCTTTTGCCCAAGCAAACCGTTGCAGCCAGTCACCAGCAGGGTCGGCTTGGCTCCCCCTGAGCTCATCGTTTCTTTTCCTCCGGTTGCTTCTTCCGGCGGGGGCCGGACCCTCTGGTCCCGGTAACGACCAGCACAACGGCGATGCCGCTGAGAAACAACAGGCTGGTCCACAGCCCCAGGCGAAAGGTGCGGGGGTGAAACTCCATTTCCACGCGATGTTCGCCGGCGGGCAGACGAACGGCCCTCAGCAGGCCGTCGGCCTTGAGGATCTCTGCCGGCTGATCGTCCACCGAAGCCTTCCAACCGGCCGGATAATAGATCTCGCTGAACACCAGCAGGCCTGCTGATGCGGTGCCGGTCTGCGCGACCATCCGGTGGGGCGAATATTCCGTGATGTCGACTTGCTCCTCCCCCCCCGGTCCCGGGTCGAATTCCGGGTCCTTCTCCAGAATGACCGTTTCCCGGGGGTTGAACTCCTTCGAGGCCAGACGCCGGAAGGCCTCCTCTTCAACTGCCAGGATCTCATATTCGTGGACCACGAAGGCCCTCGGCAGAGCCATGCGGTTGCGATAGACCTTTCCGGAGGTGTTCTCAAAGACCATCTCGAACCGGGAGTGATCGATCTGTCGTTCGGTAATGACATATTTGACGTTCAACAGATCCATCAGGTTGGGATTGCCCAAACCCACCTGCTCCATGGCCCGCTGGTAGATGCCCAGCTTGGCCGGGTGATAGCCGCCCACCGAGCTGATGTCATAATAGGCATACTCGTTGGACGACACCTGTTCCAACGGAAGGATCCGGAACAGGGTCCGGTCGTTCTGCAGAAAGCGGATCACATCGTCCCGCCGTTGGCGGTAGAAGGTCTGTTCATAGCCCCGGCGCTGATCGAACTTGATCACCTTGAGGTCGATCCAGAAGAAATCCAGCAGCAACAGCGCGATCACCAGGGTTATCAAGGCCGGGCGCTTAAGCCTTCCGCCGAAATAAAGGGCCACGATCACGGAAATAACGGCTAGAAAAAGTAAAAACTTCCACAGATCACCGAAGAATAGCGAGAAGCGCTGCCGGTCGATTTGTGAACGAACCTGCGGCGAGAGCTGCCCGTATCGTCCCATGGCGGCATCCGCGCTGTCGTAGATGCCGGATAGGCTCTTGGACATCGGTCCGTGCGCTAGCGTCAGCACAACGCCGATGCCGATGGCCACCACGGCGATCACCAGCAGCCGCCTGGCCGTTCTTTTCCTGCGCTTCGAGCTTCGATCCTTCTTGTCCCCCGCGGAAGCCTCCAGCAGGGCCTGCAGTCCAAAACCGGCCAGGACCGCCACGCAGAAGAACAGGACCATGAGGATCATGGCGGGGACGCGGAATTTATCGAAGAAGGGCAGCAGCACGTACATGGGTTTATACAACAGAGGCAGATACCGACCGAAAGAGACCACCACGGCCAGGCATCCGGCCCCGGCGAAAAACAGGGTTACGCGATTGCGCCGGAAAAGCAGAGCCCAGACGGCCAGGAAGAGGGCCACCACGCCCAGGTAGTTGGGACAATGAGTGAAGGGCATATATCCCCAGTAGGTCTGCCCTCCGAAGCCCATGAAAGAGGGGATCACGAAGGTAAGCATCTCCCCGGGGTGCAGCGACCACTGGGTGGCGAATTGGTAGGCCGATTGCGGATCTCCCGAGGCCCGGGCCGAGAACGGCGTGTACTCGTAAACCGACAGCAGCAGCAAGGCCGCTACCCCCAGCCCAGTGACGAAGGCGCCGGTCAGCCAGGCGCCGCCGCCCAGCGCCCAGCGCAGCCCGCCCTTCTCCCTGAAATCGGCGATAACCTGGTGAACAAACCAGAGGGCCATCAAGAGCCAGGTATAATAGACGATCTGGAGATGATTGGCCATCATCTGAAATCCGATGAACAGGCCGGCCAGAGCCAAAGAAGCGATATCGCGTCGTTCAAACAGTCTCTTGACCAGATAGAAGACGGCCGGGATATACATGATGGTGATGATCCGGTTGCCGTGCTCCAGAGAGGCCACCATGGGACTGAAGACAAACACGGCCGCGGCCGCGAAGGCGCTGGACCGGGCCAGCCGATAGGAACGCATCAATAAATAGGTGAACAGGCCGCCGACGAAGAAATGAACGATCTTGTAGTTCAGAAAATGAAGGCCGAATTGGTCCAGGTAGTGCAGCAGGATCCTGGCCGGATAGACGAACAGGTCGAAGGACATGCTGGCGAAAAAGGGCATGCCGGAGAAGATGTGCGGGAACCAGAGCGGATAATGCCCGCTCTCCAGCTGCTCGAATCCGTACTTCAGGAACACCGCCCCCTGGGCGATGGTGTCGGCCGAGACGAACATCTTGCCGAAGAAAGCTACCTCCCGGTAGAGAAACAGCACCAGGACATAGAGCAGTACCAGCCATGCCAGATCCTTTTTCCATTCTCCCCTAGACGACATCGGTTTAGTCTCCCTTTTCAGCCGATACCACCATCTTGGTGCCGATGCGCCATCCCATCCTGTCAAGAGGCACAAAAATGAGGGTCTCGACGGTGTCCTTGACCGAGCGCAGCAGATCGATGGGCGCATGCTCCAGCAGCCGGCGACCGCTCTTCGGGGCGGAACCTCCCGGCTCATCCCGGCTGGTTCCCAGGGGCAGCAGCCCCACGGTGGTCATCCGGATACGGCCGAACCCGGCCTTCCGGAGCAACCTCTCGATCGTCCCGGGCTGAAAATAATACCGGTGCAGGCCATGAAAAATGGACCACCTTTTACCCAGCAGATAACGGGGCAGAGCCCGGACATTGGGCGTCTCGAGATAGAGCAGGCCCCCCGGGCGGAGCAGCTGGTGAATCCTGTGAACATACCGGTCGGGGCGGGACAGGTGCTCGATGACGTCGAACAGGGTGATGACATCGAACGGGCCGTCCTCGAACGGCGGCAGCGACAGAAGATCGCCCAGCTCCACCCGCAGACCCAGCTGTCGGCGAGCAAAACGGACAGCCGGTTCAGACACCTCGGTCCCCACGGCCTTCCAGCCTCTGTGGGCGGCGCTGTGGAGAAAAAAACCCTTAAAGCAGCCCACATCGAGCAGATGGCCGGTCCGGCGGTATCTTTCAAATTTCCGTAACAGCCGGGCTTTATATCGGTCCAGGCGGGGCAGCAACAGATCCAGCCGGTCCGATTTCTGGCCGTACAACTGTTCGCTGTAGATCCGGGCGACGCTCTCGTCGGTCAGCTGGGGATTGATGTAGATCAGGCCGCAGCGGGCACAGCGGATATATCGATACCGGTTCTTCGTCCAGAGGGGAACTTCTCGGGTTCCCGGACCGCAGATGGGACATGGGACCGTGTCCAGGCTCATGCCAGCAGCCCCCGATATAAAGCGTAGGTCCGCTGCAGCATGGCCTCCACCGTGTATTGCCTGACCGTCTGTCGTCCGCCGTCGATCAGCCGGCGGCGGAGGACTTCGTCCTCGAACAGCGACACGATCCTGGCTGCCAGCGCCCGGTCATCCCTGGGCTCGACGAGAAATCCGTTGACCCCGTCCCGGATCAACTCCCGGGTGCCCCCGGTGTCGCCGCCGATCACCGGGACACCGGCGGCCATGGCCTCCAGAAAGACCACCCCGAAAGCCTCGACCAGGGAGGGCATGACGAAAACGATGGCCCGCCGATAGTGCTCCTGAATCTGATCGTATGACTGCCAGCCCCAGAAGCGGAAACGATGATCGACGCCCTGCCGCCGGCAGAGCGCCTTCATGGCGTCGAGATTCTGGTTGTCTCCCACGACCGAAAAAACGGTCTCTGGATAGCGTTTCAGCACCTCCCGGGCGGCATGAATCACGGTTGGCAGGCCCTTGCGCTGTACGTTGCCGCCGATAAACAGGACCTGGCGTCCTTCGGCCCGGTCAGACCCGGCCCCGGAAGCGTGTTGTTCCAGGTCGATACTCTTGTAGATGACGGGCAGCCGATGTTCGGGGATCCGGTAGGCATCATGGAGCACCGCGGCGGTATGACGGCTGTTACAGATGACGGCGGCCAATTTCTTCAGTGCTCGCCGCTCCAGAAAACGCACCACCCGGTAATAGATCCAGCGCCGGCGCCAGTCCGCGTAATCGTGTCGAAACGCCCAGGGGGTGCCGGGGGCCGCGGCGAAGTAATAATCATTCATATTGCCCACCAGCGGAGTCCGGGTCCGGCGGCAAAATAGGGCCTCTCGAGCGTCGGTGAAATGGATCAGATCAAACCGGTTTTGGGACAGCGCCCGCCGGACGGCGCTGCCGAAACGCCACGAGAGAAGCACCCAGCGGATATGGGAAGATCCCGTCCGGCGACCGGATACCGGCCACAGCCGAATCCCGGGCAGATCCGGAACGGTCCGCTCGCGGGGACAGATCAGCGTGACGGCATGACCGTCCTGGAGCAGTTTCCTGGCCACATTCCGGGTATAGACCCCGATGCCGCTCCTGACCCGGCCGTATTGCTGAGAGACCAGGCAGATGTGGTACGTTCGCTCGGTCACCTACCAGACCTCTCTGCGGGGCCAGCGAAGGAAAGAGGGCCACAGGGCCCCGAGGCGATCGAAATCCTCTCGATGCACCTCTTTTAATGCCACCATGCCGGCGATAAAGATGGCGAACAGCACCAGCCCCTCAAGAATCAGCAGAAATCCATCGAGAGGCACCAGGGCCGACAGGCCGAAGACCAGGCCCGCGGCCGCCACCATCTTAATCAGGGCCCATCCCGGCAGAAGGACTCCGTATCGCCGCGTGACCACGATGACCAGCGCAAGCGTTCCACCCAGGGTGGTCAGAAGCGTGGCCAGAGCCGCCCCCGTCATCCCCATCCGGGGAACCAGCAGCCAGTTCAACAGGCCGTCGCCGCAGATAAAGACCAGGCTGAGGCCCAGAGCCGTCAAAGGCCGGCCGGTCACCGAGAGGATCACGGCCAGATTGTAAAAGCAGGTGAACAGGATCATGCCCCAGATCAACAGGGTCAGGGGCACAACGGCCGGATGGAAATCGGCGCCGAAAAACAGCTTAACCACAGCCCCGGAGGAGGCGGAAACGATCGCCCCGGCCGGCAGCAGGACCAGAGCCTGCAGCCGCATGGCCTGCCGCACCTGCACCCGGCTGGCCTCGATCTGGCCGCTGCTGACCGAGTGCGACAGGGCCGGGAACAACGCCGTGGTGAGGCCCAGAAAGAGAAAATACGGCACCCTGGAAATGGTCTGCGCCGAGGTATAAAAACCGGCCGCCGCCGGATCATGGACCAGGATCTTCACCGACCAAAGGTCGATGCTCAAGAGCAATTGAGCGCTGAGCAGAAACAGGGTATAGGGTATCCCGAAGCTGAGCACCCGGCGAACGAGATGCACCTTCTGCGAATCAGGAGCCGGCAGCCGGATAAAGAACAATCCCGTCGCCAGGGCCAGCAGCGAGGCAATGATATTGGCCACCAGGGCGCCCCTGATGGAGTATCCGCCCAGCACCAAAAGAATGGTGGCCAGCACCTTGAAGAGAATCCGGCTGATCGAAACGATGCCCTGACGGCCGAAATGCTGCTGTCCGTTGAAGTAGGTCAGGAAAACCGACAACAGGGCGAAACAGGGAATGTCCAGCGCCACCCACCACAGCAGGATGCGGATTGTCCGATCGCCGAACACCCGCGACAGGGCGGGTGCCAGAGCGATAAAAACGGCCAGCACCAGGGTGGAGAAGATCAGCTGGAGACCGATTCCCTGTAAAAATACTGGCCGGGCCAGGGTTTTGCGCTCGCTGATGAGCTTGGAGACGGCCCACGGGACGGCAGAGTTGACCACCACCTCAAACCACAGCAGGATGGACATGACCAGGCCATACTGGCCATACCCCTCCGGCCCCAGAGTTCTGCCCAGGAACACGTGTATCAGCACGCTGCCGACTAAAAACAGGGCCTTGGAAAGGACCAGCAGGACGGTTCCTCTGGCGGTGATCTCCGGAGTCATATCATCTCCCCCTCTGGCGCCCCCCGTCCGCGAGCCTTCGGACGGCTTCAGCCCTGGCGAAGCACCTGCTGGAAAAGGGACCTCAGCTGCCGGCCGAGGACCTCGCTGCGGCATCGTTTCTGGAAAACGGCCAGGCCCCCTGAGGCGATCTCCTCGCGGCGGCGGGGATCAGTTTTCAGAGAGCGAATGGCCCGCGCCAATTCATCCGGCCGCCCCACCGGAACCAGCACGGCGTCACGGTCCGCGACCATCAACTCCCGGCTGGCCGGCGTATCGCCGGTGACGACGGCCAGCCCGACGGCCAGGCCCTGGAATACCTTGTTCGGTATCACCCGAGCCGTTTTCCCGCCCCGGCTGAAGATCCCCAGGCAGACGTGAGCCCGGGCCATCTCCCGGGGCAGTTCCCGATAGGGAATCCAGTCGATGAACTCGATGTTGTCGATCTTCAATCGACGGCACAGGTCCATGATATCATCATACAATTGCCCGGTGCCGACGATCCGGAAGCGGATCTGGTCATCATCCTGCAACCGGCCGGCGGCCCGGATGATCGTGTCAAGTCCGTGAAGCGGTATGAATTTCCCCACAAACAGGACTCTGAATGGCAGCTCTTCGGGCCGTTCCCGCCGCGGGGAAAATAACCGCTCATCGGCTGACACGAAAAGACGTTCAAATCGGCTTCGGTCGATTGAGAATTTGTCTGAAATATAATCAATATGGACGTTCGTGTCCAGAAGTATCCTGTTGGAACGGCGGAACGCTTGCCGGTCCAATGAAAAAAGCAGCCGGGCGGGAAGGGAACGGGGCGAGAACAACCGGCGATCGTCGATCAGGGTATCATACAGAGAAACCAGAGGATTGAAAATAAGCCTGTCAGGTCCCCGAAGGGTCATCAAGAGTCGGGCCAGAAGCACGTCCAGTTGACCGATGTAGCCCACCACCACCAGATCGACGGTTCCGGCCAGCCGGACGAACCTTACGGCTAATCTCAGATAACCAAACAGGATGCGCCCGGCCAGGGAGAGCAGTGAGGCGGGGTGGAAAAAACGGCCCGTCTTGTGACGGGTCAGCTCCCAGACCGGAACATGACACTCCACCACCTCCACTCCGGCCGCCCTTAATGCATCGATAACGACCCGATTTCTGGGATACTCCCGCTCATATGTCCCGAAGTAGCAGATCTTC
>CAZOYL010000090.1:0-10962 GCA_964584035.1 uncultured Gemmatimonadota bacterium
CGTGCCGGTGCTCCTGATCCGCAGCGCCGCCGAGGAGTCATCCCCCACCGCCACCTGGCCGAAGTCCAGGCTGCCGGGAAAGACCTGAATGCCGGGAGCGCTCACCGGGATGCCCTGGCCGAAAAGATAGACGATGGTCTGTCCCTTGGCGTTATGGATGATATTCAGGGTCTCTGAATAGTGCAGCGGCGCCGGCGGCCGGAAGGTCACGTTGACATTGGTGCTCCCGGAGGGGGCCACCTTGAACGAAGTATCGGAGACGGTGAAGGCGGCATCGGAGGAATTGATATCGGTCACCCGCAGGGTGTCGGTGCCGGTGTTCTTCACCTTGATGGCCTGGACAGAATCGGTGTTCACCGTCACCTGGCCGTACTGCAATGTATCGGGAGTCACGTCGATGCCCGGAGCCCCGGTGGATGTGGTATAGCGCAGCCGGATGGCGATGTCGGTGCCGTTGCTGGCCCCCATCTCGAACCAGGTGCTGCCGAACTGACTGATATAGGTCTTGTTCGTCTCGATGGCGGCGGTGTCACAGCTGACCACCGGATATCCATAGGAGGAGTTGGTGAATGTGACCACCGCATAGACATCGTTTCCGGAGGAGACCGACGGCGGCGAGCTGAAGGGCACCGAGTGATAGCCCACCTCGGCGAAGCTGGTGTCCGTATAACTGGCCAGCAGGCTGCTCAGGGACCCCCCGCTGAAGGTATCGTAGAGATAGACGTCCACATCGGTGGTGATATCGTTGGTCCAGAATTCCACCCGGGTGGCCTGACAGGCGCTGCCGGGGACGAACTTGCACATGCCCCAGGCCGTGGTCGTGCCCCAGCCCCAGTTATTCGTCCAGCCGCCCTCATCGTAGTACAGGATGCCGCCGTTGGCGTCGTAATCCTGCCAGTCGTAGATGAACGACGACCACTCGCCGATGCGGGCGTCGCCGTAGGCGATCTTAAAGTAGCCGCCCTCGCTGCCGTACCCGCAGGTGCCGCCCCAGGAGTTGCCCCAGCTGTTCTTGACGATCCAGGCCCCGGCCTTACCGTCCTTGGTGCGGGCGGTGTCGTCCCAGCCGACGATGCACACGGCATGATTGGGATCAATGCTGCCGGAATAGCTTAAGGTATAAGAGCCGTCATAGGAACCGAATTCCGTCCACCAGGAGTTGTCATTGCTATCGCCGGCATATATCAGGGTGTAAACTGGCCCATATGTATAGATGTAATTTTTTAGCACTGTGGTCGAGGGCACGCTGGCGCCGCAGATCCGGCGCCAGTCGAGAAGCGTCTTTTGATAGGGACAGGCGGAATTACAGGTCGCGTCCCAAGCCACATAGGGATCGCAGGATTCAAGAACTGTTCCCGATTTAGAGAACAGGTCGGCCAGATGCCAGTAGCTGCCGCCGTTGCAGCTGCGGTCCCAATAATTACACTCCTTGGCGTGGTTCTCCGAAAAATCATAGGTTCCCCCGCCATCGATGAGGATCTTGGACTCGAGATTGGCCAGGCTGGCGAAGGCGTAACAGGAACCGCAGGTATCCTGGTTTTTCACCGCGGTGACCTTGCCTGTGGTTCGCCAGTCGAACTGTGCCGGCGGGGGCATGAGGTCCTTGAACTGCTCGGGCATCTCCTGCCCGGTGATGTAGGACTGATCCACACACTGTGGAATACCGCCCATCCGGGGAGGCATTTCCCGCTCCGGGCATTCTATCTTCGGCGCCATCTGCGGCGGACCGGCCTCTTCTGCAAAAGAGGGCGCGACGGCCAGCAGCAGCAGGCAGCCGGCCATCAATAGAACGGACCCATGTTTTGTCATCTTCTCCCTCCCGTGAAATGTTGACGACAAGGTGGTGACCTGTGGACGCCCAGATATGGTGGGGTCGCCCGGGGAAATGACCACATCTTCGGTTTTCGGCCAAATATGAGAGCTTTTTGGCTTTTTGTCAAGAAATTTCTGATATCAGGAATTCGGGAGGCACAAACGAGGCAAACCGGGCGAAGACGCAGATGCAAGCTGCGATCGCCGGCCGTAACATGGATATCCTACCACCGCAGCCAGGCTCGGGGATAGAAGACCACCAGCACCGGAATGATCTCCAGGCGGCCCATCCACATGTTCAGGATCAGGATCAGCTTCGTCCCTAAAAACAGATGCGGCGAGGTGACGCCCGCCGAAAGGCCCACCGTGCCCATGGCCGAGGAGATCTCGAAGAGCGTATCGAGAAAGTTGAACCCCTCGATCCAGAGCACCACGATGGTCGACAAACCGAGCATGATCACATAGGCGCAGAGGAAGGCTGCCAGCATTTTGATGTCTTCATCGGCCATCTTCATCCTGCCGACGGCCACGGGAAACCTGGCCTCCCGGGGCAGCAGAGCCTTGAGCACCAGCCAGCGCATCAGGGCCAGGACGGCCAGCAGGCGGAAGATCTTGATCCCCCCGGCGGTGGATCCGGCGGTCCCCCCGACGTTCATCAGCACGATGGTCAGGACCTTGCCGGTGGAAGACAACGCGCTGCTGTCCATGATGTTATAACCGGACGTCGTCAGCGAGGTGACGGCCTGGAAGAGGGCCGGGACCGCTCGCGGCCGGGCCGGGCCGAGGAGTATGAAGAAAACAATCGCCGCGACCAGCAGGACAACCAGCAGACCCCGCAGCTGCAAATTGGTCCGCAGGCTTTTAACATTCCCCCTGGCCAGGCGATAATACAGGGGGAAACTGATCGCCCCCAGGAGCATGAACAGGCACACCACCAGAGGAACGGCCGTTGGGCCGAAATGACCGATACTATCCGGATAATTGGAAAAACCACCGGTGGGCAAGGTGCTGAGAATGTGGATCAGGGCGTCGGACAGCCCCATTCCGGCCAGGATATAGGCCAGGAAGCCGACAGCGGTCAGGATCAGATAGATTTTAGCGACGATGCGGGCGGTGCCGATGACGCTGCCCTTGATGTTCTCCTCGCCGAACTCGGTGGAGTAGAGCTGAAAGATGGCCTTCCCCGGCCTGAGCAGAAGAGCCAGGGAGAGGATGATGATACCCAAGCCCCCGATCCACTGGGAGAAGGATCGGAAAAAAAGCAGCGTCCGCGGCAGGGTGGCGACGTCCAGCACGGTCAGTCCGGTAGTGGTGAATCCCGACATGGCCTCGAAGAAGCCGTCGATAAACGGCGCCACGGGCAGAAAGGCACAGGCATTGACCAGGCCGAATAAAAGATAGGACAGGGCGGTGACCGCCAGGCCGTCCTTGAGCATCAGCTCCTTAGTTGATGATTCCCGCCTGCGATAGATCCCGAATCCCAATACCATCAGAAAGACGCTGAGAGACCCGAAGATGGCCGTATAGCGGACCTCTCCAACCAGCAGCGAGTAGAGGGCCGGCACCAGATCGGTCAGTCCGATCAATCCGGCCCCCAGGACCAGATGAGTCAGGACCGTGTTTCGATTGACCGGCTGTATGTATTTTTCAAGCGGCATGGTATAATTGGAGAAACCTATTTTTCCTGTTCCCACAACTTTCGAACATCATTCAGCCTTTTCTCGTCCTCAGCGATGATCAGGAGCCGGTCATCCTCTAATATCCGGGTCTGGCCGGCCGGCACCACCACGGCATCGCCCCGGAACACGGCGATGACCAGAGTGCCTTCAGCAAGTTTGATCTCCTCGAGACGCTGTCCTGCCATCCTGCCGGCCTGCAGCTCGACCATCCGGACGCCGCCTTTGATGAGCAGCGAAAAGTCCAGCACGTTATACCCATAGAGCACGCTGATGATCTCGGCCACGGCCGAGATCTTGGGGGAGATGATGTGCGAGACACCGATCTCCTGGCAGGCGGTCCGCAGGCCGATCTCCTCGAGCTTGACGATAATGGTCGGCACTGAGAATTGTTTGCCCAGCATGGCCACTACCGTGTTCAGGGCGTCCGAGTCGGTCGCGGCCACCAGCGCATCGGCTTTTTTCACATCGGCCTTCTTGAGCAGCTCCGGGGTGGTGCCGTCACCCTCCAGAACCAGGGCGTCCAGCTCCTCGGCCAGGGCTTTGCATTTTTCAGGATCGGCATCGATCAGCACCAGCTCCACGGCCTTTCTCTGAGACAACTCCCGGGCCAACTGACTGCCGACATGGCCCATTCCGACGATGATGACTCGCATACCTGTCCCCCGTTCAAGAACAAATCGTGATGGAACGTTCCAAGCTCGATCAGGCGCCATCGCTGGATGAGCGGATCCATTCATCCTCCAGCATGCTCATGGTATAGACCGACCAGTATTCCCCGCCGATCAGGTGGACGTCCCGCTGCAGACCCTCCTGCTGAAAGCCCGCCTTCAGGTAACACCGGATAGCCGCCCGGTTGAAGTCGTAAACCCGCAGGGCCACCCGATGAAGCTTCAATTCCCCGAAGCAGATCCGAACCAGCCCCCGGAGGAGCTGCTCCCCCGCCCCGCGGCCCCTGGCCTGCGGCTTTCCCACCAGGATGCGCCCCAGCGTCGCGGAGCGGTTGTCAGGGTCAATGGCCAGGATCTCCCCGTGACCGACCGCCTCCCCGGTGTCCTCATCCACAGCACTGTAGATCAAACGGTCCGGAGGTCTCTCCATGGATTTGGCCAGATGGAACAGCAGCTGCTCGCGATTCAGGGGGAATCTGAAACCGGTGCCGCCCCACTGAAGAAGAAATTCGGGCGTTGGGATCCAGCCGATCAGGCGGTCGATATCGGCCTCGGTGAAGGGCTGCAATTGGACCTTCATGTTCGCTCCTATGAAATCGCCATACAGAATAGCTCCTTTACGCCTCGGCTCCAATATGACCGGGTTCGATAGAGGTGTCAAGGGATTTTTTCAGCAGGAGAAGTGCGGCTGAAAGAGTGGATTCGGACACAAACGGGGGGCAATCAATGGCAGACAATCGGCGCTCGGCAGTCAGCATTCGCCAGTCAACGGACAGAAGGAAGCAGTCGGAAGCCGACGCTCAGTGGAGAAGGCAAACCGCAGGGCTCTAGACCACAAGCCCCTCCAGCATGGCGGCCACCTTGTGGTACCATCCGATGGTCATCAGGTGAACGCCGTCACACAGATCCCGGCATCCGGCGATCAGGTCCCGGGCGATGGCCAGGCTCTCGGCCTCCCGGTCGCCGGCCCTGTCCATGCGCTCCAGGAGCGCATCGGGCACATGAATACCGGGAATCTTCTCGTTCATGTAACGGCCCATGCGGGCGGATTTCAGGGGCACGATGCCGGCCAGGATCTTCACATCCAGATGCCGGATCCGTTCCATGAAAGCCGCCAGGATGGGCAGGTCGAACACAGCCTGGGTCTGGAAAAAACGCGCCCCGGCTCGCGCTTTTTTCTCCAGCTTGATGATCTCCAGCTCCGGGATCTCCGCCTGGGGATTGATCACCGCTCCCGGGAAAAAAACCGGCGTGCCCTTCAGGGGATTGCCGGCCAGGTCCTCGCCGGACATGAGTTGAGCGATGACGTGCAGCATCTGAACCGCGTCCAGATCGTAGACCGGTTTGGTCTCCTTGTGATCGCCCAGGCTCTGGTGGTCCCCCGAGATCACCAGGACGTTCTCGATGCCCAGCACGGCCGCGCCCAGCAGATCGCTCTGCAAGGCCAGGCGGTTCTTATCACGGGTGGTGACGTGGACGACCGGCTCTATACCGTTCTCCACCAGCAGCCGGGAGACGGCCAGGGAACTGATCCGCATCACCGCGTGAGGGTTCTCGTTGATATTGATCGCCGTGACGTAAGGCCAAAGAGAACGGGCCACCTCGATCGTCTCAGCGATGTCGGTGCCCTTCGGGGGAACGATCTCGGTGGTGACCGCAAATCGGTTGGCTTCAAGCTGGTCTCTGAGTTTGGACATATCTGCTCTTTCGGTCTTCTATTTGGCGATTCCCTTCCGGGGGAGATCTAAGGTCAGCCTGCCTGGCTTGACCGTCCGTTGAAAATCCTTGGGCGGCTGGTATTCCAACAGCCGGTCGAGCTCGCCGCGTTCCTTCAGCCGCTGGTAGATCTCCACCCAGCAACATTCCCGTTCCGGATCCACTTCGCACTGGCCGTTCTTGGCGCCGCCGCAGGGGCCGTTCAGCAGACCCTTGGCGCACCGGGTGACCGGGCAGATGCCCCGGGTGAGATCCAGAATGCACTCACCGCACATGGAACAGCGCTCGTTGAACTGTCCGTGCCTCCGGATGTTGGCCAGAAACAGGGAGTCCAGTCCGGGATGGACCGTCTGATCAGTGATCTGGGCCACGGACTGCACACCCGCTCCGCAGGCCAGGATAAGCAAGCCGTCGGCCTCGGCGATGCGATCGGCCAGCTCATTGAAGACATTGCGCACCTTGAGGGTATGACAGGCCACATCGATCACGGTGGTGCCCACCACCCTTTTACCGTGAGCGGCGAGTTTTTCCTCCATGGCCCACACCTCTTCCTCTCCTCCGGTATGGCAGATGGTGGCGCAATCCCCGCAGCCGACGATGAAGATGTTCTTCTCGCCCTCCAGAGATTTCAAGATCTCCTCAAACGGTTTTTGTTTCGTCGCAATCATGATTTCAATCCTATATCTTTTCACCGGCCAGGTTCAGCTAAAACATTTCCTTTGCTGACAGCTCTTTTCTGTTTTCTTAGAAAGAGGGGGCACGGGAGGGCATTACTGCTCTATGCCCGAGGACGTGTCCGGCTGCCCGAAGGAAAGGACCGGGATGAGCCAGTTCTGTGACAGGTTGTCGTCCCATCGACGGCCATCGGTGAAGGCGAAATCGATCCCCTCGACCTGTTCGCCGGTGGGCACGACCGTCCACCAGATCTCCTCGGAGAGGAGATCCATGGGCGTTTGCACGGCGGCGCCCTCTTCCCGCTCGATCGTTTCCTCCGGCTGCCGGGACGGCACCGTCCAGCCGTTTACGCCCCAGTGCAGCCAGATCTGTTCGGCGCCCTGCAGGGGGCCGCCCCGGGCATCGTAGAGGATGGAGATCTCCTGTCCCCGGCGGGGCTCCTCGGGCTCCCAGATGACCCATCCGGGCTGCCGCTCTTCGGCCGGTTCATCGAAGACGGCCCGATGGTACCAGTCATCCCCGGTATTCAGGTGAAAGCTGATCAGACCGGCCTCATCCAGCTCCAGAACGGAGTGATAATATCCCGAACCGTCGGGCTCATACAGATAGCTGTCGATATCGATGAATCGCTCCTCCAGGCCGTTGATGATATAGGCATAGAGGTATCGGCCCGCCGGAAAGGGAAGAGATGTCTCCCAGAATCCGTCCCCGTCGTCATCCTCCAGGGGAACGGCCCGCCCCGGATCCCAATCCGAAAAGTCTCCCGTCACCCGCACATCCCAGATCCGATCGGGAATGGTGTACCGTTTCAGCTCCACTTCTATATAGATGGCCTCATCCTCCTCCAGGGAGAAACGGTAGACGTATGGATCATAGCGCGGCTTGATAATCTCCAGCCGATAGCTGCCGGGCATCAAGCCTTCCGTCCGGAATTCGCCCCGGCTGCTGAGCTCCAGGGTCCAGAAGTTGCCGGCCTCTTCTGCATCTTCACCCGGGCCCGCCAGCACGGCGTCCACATCGTCGAATCCCCGGCCGGACTCCAGAACGACTCTCCCGGTGAGGGAACTCTCCTCCGGGAAAAGCAGCCATTCCGCCTGGTATACGGCCCCGCAGCCCAACAACAGGAGCGGGACGATCGGCCAGCAGACGATGATCGACTTAAGGGCAGCAGATTTCCTGATGACGGCCTCCTCCTTCCGGGGTCATCACCCTCTCGGGGGATCACCCTCCCGGGGTCATCACCTTCCCAGATGCCGCTTCAGGGACTCATAGTTCAGAAAATCGGCGTGGGTGATGATGATGGCCTCCACCGAGCGCCTGGCCCCCTCCCCTTCCTTGGCGTGCAGCGCCACCATGTGAGTCACCTCATCGGGCAGATTGTGCTTGAAGGTCAGGGCGGCCCCGGTGAAGGGATGCCGCAACAGCTCTCCCCGGCGGCTCTTGATGATGACTCCCCCCTGGCGACGGTATTCCAGTAGCTTGCCGATATCGTGCAGCAGCGCCCCGGCCGCCAGATGGTCCATATTGATGGCGATGGCCTCCCCGTAAATCTCCCGCATCACGCCGGCCGCCTCCACCGCCGTCCGCGTCACGGCCCGGACATGGTCCAAAAATCCGATGGGACAGTCCGGGATCAGCAGGGTGAAGGGGATCTTGTTCAGGTCGGCCGGTTCCCAGCCGCCTAACTCCAGGGCTTCCCTCCAGACGGCTAAAACTTTTTCTCTGAGATCATCGGCAGCGATGAGGTCCAGCTCGGGGATCAGTTTTTTCAGCGCGTCATCCATCGGTCGCTCTCCCCTGGGATCGGTCGTCCGGTCCCCCGGCATGGTCTATAATCCCTGTTCCTGCAGTATTCTGGGAATATCCTGAAAGGTCCTGGCCCAGTGGCCCCCGGCCTCCTCCAGCACCTCCACCTTGTGGCCGGCGGTCCCCATCTCTCCCTCCACGATGGCCCCGGCATGCCCCATCCGTTTTCCGGGCGGAGCGGTGATGCCGCCGATCATGAAAACGACCGGCTTGCTCATCCGGGATACCCGCTCGGCGGCTCGTTCCTCGTATACCCCGCCAATTTCCCCCACCATGACGACCGCTTCGGTCTCATTATCGGCATCGAACAGATCCAGGATCTCATCGAAGGTGCTGCCCAGGATGGGATCGCCGCCCAGCCCCACACAGGTGGTCTCGCCGTATCCGGTCCGGGTCAGGGTGTCGGCCACATAATAGGTGATGGAGCCGGAACGGGACACGGTCCCCACCCGTCCCTTCTTGAAGGCGATATCGGGAATGATGCCCAGGTTGGCCTCCCCGGGACTGATGATCCCGGCGGTGTTGCCGCCGATCACGCGTGTGCCGTGCCGGACAGCCGCCTCGCGAACCTTGAGCATATCGTGAATGGGAATGTGCTCCGGGACCACCACCGCCAGCTTCAGGCCGGCATAGGCCGCCTCAATGGCGGCGTCTCTGACAAACTGGGCCGGAAGAAAAAGCACGCTGGCCTCGACGCCGGTTTCCTCAACAGCCTCGGCGACCGTGTCGAACACCGGCACCCCGTGAACCTCCTGACCTCCCTTGCCGGGAGAAGTGCCGGCCACGATATTGGTGCCATAGTCCAGCATGCGTTTGGTATGAAAACTCCCCGAGCCGCCGGTGATTCCCTGCACCAGAACCCGGGTCTTATTATTAACCAGTATGGACATGCTTTTCTCCTCGATCGGCGTGTGAAGACTCATCGGTGAACCGGACTCAACCTTTGGCCAGCTCCACCGCCCGCTGGGCGACCTCCTCGATGGGTGTCTCGATGCCGTGAATCTCGACCTGCTCGAACAGCTCGGGATGTTCCTTTTTGGCCTCCTCGAACAGGCGCACACCCTCCTGCCACATGTTGCCCGTCATGCGCATGACCATGGGCTTGGACAGACCGTGCTCGGTCAGGAACATGATCACGCCCTTGGCGAAATCGTCGCAGCGCGATATGCCCCCGAAGCGAGCCCCGAAGATGGCCTTGACGTCGGGATTTTCATCCAGCAGCACCAGCATCTGGGCCAGCCGTTCCGGCTTGGGACCCCCGCCGGAATCCATAAAATTGGCCGGCTGGCCGCCGAAGTGCTCGACGAAATCGTTGCCCATGATGCCGAATCCGGCGCCGCCGGGGAACATACCGATGTTTCCATCGAGATCCAGGTAGGGAATGCCCCATCCCTGAGCCTGCTGCTCCCGGGGGGTCATCTCCCCCTCCTCGTGCCGCTTCTCGATGCCCATCTCGGCCAGATCCTTGTGCCGGAAAAGGGCGTCATCGTCCAAGTTCATACGGGCGTCGGCGGCCACGTACTGGCCGTCGGCCAGCCGGACCAGGGGATTGATCTCCACCAGCTTGGCATCGTACTTCTTGTAGAGCCCATATAACCGGGCGATGATCGAGCCCACCGTTCGCAGATCGCCTCCGGAGGCCCCCAGCTTTTTGGCCAGAGCCATTCCCTGAAAGGGATAGAAAGGCTCGTCGATGCCCAGGCTCAGCCGGTGAATCTTCTCCGGGTTCTTCCTGGCCGTCTCCTCGATGTCCACCCCCCCCTGGGAGCAGGCGATGACGACCAGCTTATAATTGATCCGGTCGATGGTCACGCCCAGGTAGTATTCATCGGCGATATCCAGCCTGGGGGCGACCAGCACCTTCTCGACGTCATAGCCGCGGATCTTCAGGGCCAGGATCTCCTCGGCGGCCCGGGCCGCTTCCTCGGGGGTCTCCGCCAGCTTGATGCCGCCGGCCTTGCCCCTGCCCCCGATGAGAACCTGGGCTTTGACAGCCACCGGACCGCCCAGTTTCTCGGCCGCCTGGCCTGCCTCACGGGGCGTGGCGGCCAGGATCTCCTCCTTCACCGGAATGCCGGCCTTGGCGAACAGGCTTTTGGCCTCGTGCTCGTAAAGTCTCACATTCTCCTCCGTCCGAAAAAGTATTCCTTTTAAATGTTACATCTCTTTCTCAATCTCCGTGACAGCCTGATCGAAGATCTCCAGGGCCGTGTCGATGTGCTCCTCCTGGGCGATCAGGGGCGGTGAAAAGCGGATGGTGCTGACCCCGCAACCAAAGCAGATCAGGCCTTTTTTCCAGGCCCGGGTGACGATGGCGGTCCGTTCCTCCGGAGCATACTCTTTCGTCTCCTTATCCCTGACCACCTCCAGGCCGACCATCAGGCCCTTGCCGTTGACGCGGTCGATCAGCCGGTGCTCCTCCTGGATTTTCTGCAGTCCCTCCAGCAGCCGCTGTCCCTGCCGGGCGGCATTTTCCATGAGACCTTCCTGAACCAGACGGATGGTCTCCAGGGCGGCCACACAGGAGATGGGATTGCCGCCGAAGGTATTGGCGTGGGCCCCGGGGGGCCAGTCCATCAGATCGTGGGGGGCGACGCAGGCGCCCA
>CAZOYL010000091.1:0-10793 GCA_964584035.1 uncultured Gemmatimonadota bacterium
GACATGGAGGAACAGGTCACGGCCGCCAATATCGCCGCCGAGCGCGATGAGCTGTTCGATCAGGCCCTCCAACTGGTCATCCGCCACCAGCAGGGGTCCGTATCGCTGCTGCAGCGCCGCCTGAAGATCGGATACGCCCGGGCGGGACGGCTGATGGATCAGTTAGAGGCGGCCGGCATCGTGGGCCCCTTCGACGGCAGCAAGGCCCGCCAAGTCCTGGTGGATCCCAGCTACCTGGACGACCTGGAGATGGGCAATATGACATCGCTGTGAGAAAAGAATTACAAGGCGAGATTCTGAGATTGAAGAGGTTCCCATGAATCCCAAACGGTTCCTTTCAGCATGCACATTGCTGATTCTATCGATCCTGCTCCCGACCCCGCCGGCGGAGAGCATCACCGCCCAGGAGATCCTCCAGAAGGTCGAGGAGCGTTACGAAAACCTGACCGATTTTCAGGCCGCCTTCCAGCAGACCGTCACCATCGACTCGGCCGACACGGCCGGCACCCTGGCCTCGGGGACCCTGTGGGTCAAAAAGCCGGCCAGATTCCGCCTGGAGCTGGAGCACCAGACCACCGTCTCCGACGGCATCACCCTGTGGACCTACGTGCCCGTCCACAACCAGGTCCTGGTCGACGCGGCCGACACCACCGGCGGGGGAATGCGCCCCGATCAGCTGTTTTTGACCTATTTCCAGGACGCCCAGGCGACCCTGCTGGGCACCGAACCGGTGGCCGGGTTCGACTGTTATCATCTCTGCCTGTGTCCCACCGAGGATGCCGCCATCTCTTCGCTGCAGGTCTGGGTGGACAAGGACACCTGGCTGGCCCGGCGGCTGAAGTTCACAGACAGCGGGGGCATGATCACTCAATATCGCTTTACCGAGATGAAGACCAATCCCGGCCTGGCCGACTCGCTCTTCGTCTTCCAGGCGCCCGACACGGTCGAGGTCATCGACATGAGGTGGTGAGAGGAGAACCTGACCTTTGAAAACAACGCTCTTGACAATCTGCCTGTTAGTCTTCCTGTTCGCTCCGGAAAACCATACCTCGGCCGCGCCCACCGACCTGGCCTGGAGCACCCTGCTGGGCGGCAGCGGCCACGACTGGGGCCAGGCCATCGCCCTGGACGAAAAGGGCTACCTTTACGTGGCCGGCCAGACCGCCTCACTCGATTTCCCCACCACACCGGGAGCCTTCGACGCCGCCCCGCCGGGCAAGTCCGATCCCTCCGATTCCAGGGACTTGTTCATCGTCAAACTGCACCCCTCCGGGTCCGGTGTAGTCTACGCCACCCTGCTGGGAGGAAGCCTGGCGGAGGACCTTGAGGACATCGCCCTGGACGGCTCGGGTAACCTCTGTCTGACCGGCACGACCTGGTCGAAAGACTTCCCCGTCACGGCCGGCGCCCTCCAGGCCGGGTATCACGGCGGCACCGAGGCGGCCGGAGACGCTTTCGTGACCAAGCTCAACGCCATGGGCACCGGCCTGATCTACTCCACCTTCCTGGGCGGGGATAAAGACGATCGGGCGGCCGGCATCGCCCTGGACGGCTCGGAGAACATCTATCTGACCGGTCAAACCCGGTCCCCGGACTTCCCCGTGACGGCCGGCGCCTTTCAACCGGAATACGGCGACGGTGACGGCGACGGTTTCGTCACCAAACTGGATGTCTCAGGGAACCGGCTGCTTTATTCCACCTTTTTGGGCAGCTCCGGCGCCGACCGGGGGAGCGGCATCGCCGTGGACCGGAGCGGCCACGCCTGGGTGGCCGGACAGACCGATGGGAATGATTTCCCCATCACGACGGCCGCCGGGGATTCCGGCCGGGAGGACACCCGGTCCGACGCCTTCCTGGCCAAAATCAACCCTGACGGGAAAACACTGGCCTTTTCGACCCGGCTGGGCGGCAGCCGCCAGGAGGAGTCCGCCTGCGTGGCCATCGATCCCTCCGGATGCGCCTATCTGGCCGGCCGAACCCTGTCCCCCGACTTCCCGGCCACCGAGGAGGCCTTCGACCGGTCCCCCAATCACCGGGCCGGCATCCTTGAGGGGGACGGCTTCGTGGCCAAATTCGATGCCGCCGGAAACGGCCCGATCTATGCCACCCACCTGGGAGGTCCCGCTTCGGATGAGATCACCGGGATGGCCCTGGATGCCGCCGGCTCGGCTTATCTCTGCGGCCAGACCGAGGGGCCCGGATTTCCGACCACGGCGGGGGCCTTCGATACCGCCTTCGGCGGCCAGACGGAGGCCTTTTTCGCCCTGCTGGACCCCTCCGGCTCCCGCCTGGTCTCCTCCACATTGCTGGGCGGCCGGGGCGCTGACCGGTGCAGCGACCTGGTCCTGGACGAGGCCGGGAATGCGTTTCTGACCGGCTGGACCGAGTCGGGTGATTTCCCGATCATATCCCAGGCCCTGCGGTCGGACTATCACGGCCGCCAGGACGTCTTCGTGGTCCGTTTCGGGGCCGCCGCGGTGTCGGCCGAGCCGGTTCCCCAGGGCGGTTCGGTGCCCAACAGCTACGCGCTGTTCCAGAATTATCCCAATCCCTTCAACAGCAGCACCGTCATCCGTTTCGATCTTCCCCGGGACGGCCAGGTCAGCCTGAAGATCTACGATACCCTGGGCCGGGAGCAGCGGGCCCTGCTGAACCGCCGCCAGAAAGCCGGCGGCTACACCATCTCCTGGGACGGGCGGGACGACAAAGGAAAAGTGCTGACCAGCGGGGTGTACTTCTGCAAGATCGAATCCGGCGGGTTCGAGGACGTGGTCAAGATGGTCATGATGAGGTAACCCCATGTCCCCTTCCTTCTCCATCATCAACCTGGGCTGCCCCAAGAACCTGGTCGACGCCGAGCGGCTGGCCGCCGCTCTGGAGGGGGTCGGCTACCGCCTGGAGATCGATCCGGCCCGGGCGGAGCTGATCCTGGTCAACACCTGCGGCTTCATCGAGCAGGCCCGGCAGGAATCCCTGGACACCATCGCCGAGATGATGCAGCACAGGCTGGCGGGCCGCTGCCGCGGCCTGGTGGTGACCGGCTGCCTGTCCCAGCGCTATCCCCGGTCCCTGTGGGAACAGCTGCCGGCCGTGGACGCCTTCCTGGGCATCGGCGGGCAGGATGACATCGTCACGGTCTGCGGCCGTATCCTCGACGGAGGCGACCAGCGGCCCTGTCTGGTCCACGATCCCGATAAGCTCGTGGAAGAGATCATTCCCCGAAAACAGTTGACCGTGCCGCACAGCGCCTATCTGAAGATCGCCGACGGCTGCGACAACCGCTGCGCCTACTGCGCCATCCCGCTGATCCGCGGGAGATATCGCAGCCGCAGGCCGGAGGTGCTTGAGCAAGAGGCTCGCGAGCTGGCCGACCACGGGGTCCGGGAGCTGAACATCATCGCCCAGGACACCACCGATTACGGCCGGGACCTGGCCGGCGAGGCGCAGCTGGCGCAGCTGCTCGGCCGGCTCTGCGCCGTCGACGGCCTGCGCTGGATCCGGCTGATGTACACCCATCCGGCCCATTACACCGCTGACCTGATCGAGACCGTGGCCCGGGAGGAAAAGATCTGCAACTACCTGGATCTGCCCCTGCAGCATGTCTGCGATGACCTGCTCAGGGCCATGAACCGCCGGGTCACCGGGGAGCAGATCGAGGCTCTGATCGATAAGCTGCGCTCGGCCATCCCGGGCCTGACCCTGCGGACCACCTTCATCGTCGGCCTGCCGGGCGAGACGGAGGAGCACTTCGAGCGACTGCTGGAGTTCGTCGATCGCCACCGCTTCGAGAAGCTGGGCGCCTTCTCCTACTCCCCGGAACAGGGCACTCCGGCCGCAGAAATGACCCGGCGGCCGAAAAAAGGGGTGGCCGACCGGCGCCTGGACCAGCTGCTGCGCCTTCAGCAGCGGATTTCCCTTGAGCATCAGCGGGATCTGGCCGGGCAGGAGCTGGAGGTTCTGGTGGATGCGGCCATCTCCGATGAACAGTGGCCGGCGGTCGGCCGCAGCCGGCGGGAAGCGCCGGATATCGACGGAACGGTCTATTTAGCCGGAGAGGGGCTGGTGCCCGGCCGTTTCGTCAGGGCGCAGGTGACGGCTTACTCCGAGTACGACCTCTTCGCTCAGGCGGCCTCCCGATGACGGCAGGAACCCTGACAGCACCGGCGCGATGAGCGAGGTCAATCCCAAAGAGGGAGAGCGATCATCATGGTCGAGGACAGCAGGCCCGAGACACTTCTGCTGGTGGACAGCGATCCTCAAGAACGGGCCATGATCAAAGAGCACTTCGCCGGCCGGGGGTACCGGATCACCGAGGCCGCCAACGGCAGCCAGGCCCGCAAGCTGCTGCGGGGCGACAGCCATGACGTCCTCCTGCTCGATCTGTCCCTCCCGGACAGCGACGGGCTGGGCCTGATCAAGCTGGCCCGAGACGAAAATCCCCGGGCCACCGTTCTGGTGATCTCGGACAGCGGCGGGGAGAGCCTGGCGGCCAAAGCGTTCCGTTCCGGGGCCGACGATCTTTTTCAGCGGCCCGTTCATCCCGGCCATATCGACCGGACCATCGAGAGAATCCGGCATCGCCGGGGCTATCTTCAGGAAGTCGGCCTGGTGGGCAACGCGCCGGCCATGCGGCGGATCTATGAGACCATCGAACAGATCGGCCCCACCGATGTCACCGTCATGGTGGTGGGCGAGAGCGGAACGGGAAAGGAGCTGGTCGCCCGGGCCCTGCACCTGAAAAGCCTCCGCCGGGACAAGCCGTTTTTGGCCATCAACTGCGGCGCCTTGGCCGAGGGAGTTCTGGACAGCGAATTGTTCGGCCATGAGAAGGGGGCTTTCACCGGGGCGATCAGCCGGCGGGAAGGCCGTTTCGAGCTGGCCGACGGCGGCACCCTGTTCCTCGATGAGGTCTCGGAGCTTCCTCCCACGACCCAGGTGAGGCTGTTACGGGTTCTGGAGCAGCGGGAATTCATGCGGGTCGGCGGCACCAGCCCGATCACGGTGGACGTTCGGCTCATCGCGGCCACCAACCGCGATCTGGAGGAGGCCGTGGCCGAGGGCCGCTTCCGGGAGGATCTTTTCTACCGGCTCAACGTGGTCGTCATCCACATCCCGGCTCTGCGCCAGCGGCCCGACGACGTCCCCCTGCTGGCGGACCACTTCGTCCGCCAGTCCCATCTGGACCGCAAAGAGCGCTTCCAGGGCATCTCCCCGGAGGCCATGGAGATCCTGAAGCAATACCGCTGGCCGGGAAATGTTCGCGAGCTGCGCAATCTGATCGAAAACCTCATCGTGCTGGCCCCGGAGCGGGAGATCCGTCCCGATGATATCCCCAAATACCTGGGCCCCCGGACGGCACCCGGAGCCAACCTGCCCATCCGGGTGGAAAAAACCCGGGAACAGGTCGAACGGGAGATCATCTATCAAACGCTCCTCGGGCTGCGGGCCGATGTGGCCGAGATGAAAGACCTGCTGGCCGGAGGGCCGCCGTCTCGCTCTCCCATGGAGGTCGATTCCCGGCATGTCGACTGGGTAGAGGGACAGACAGGGGAGGAGGAGGATCATCAGGAACAGGCCCCGGAGACGGACACGATCGAGGTCCCGGTGGGCACCGATATGGCCCGGGTGGAGCGAGAGGTGATCAGGAAAACGCTGCAGCACGTCGGCGGCAATCGTAAAAAAGCCGCCAGGCTGCTGGGCATCGGGGAACGGACCCTCTATCGCAAGATCCAGATGTATGGGTTGAACGGATGAAGAAAGATCAGACTCGAAGCAGATCGGGCACGGCAGAGCCTGACAAAGGTCCTCCCCAGACCATCTACCATCTTTTTCACGACAGCGCCATCCGGCATGCCGACCGGGTGGCCCTGATGGTCAAGGGCCGAAACGGCCAATACATCGGCATCACCTACCGGGAGCTGAAAGAGACGGTCGGGCGCCTGGCCGGCGCCCTTCAAAGTCTGGGCATCGCCCCGGGTGACCGGGTGGCCATTTACAGCCGCAACCGCCCGGAGTGGGCCGTGGCCGATCTGGCCGTTCTGAAGCTGGGCGGGATCGTGGTGCCCGTCTATCAGACACTTCCCCCGGCTGCCGTGGCCGATATCATCAACGACTCCGGCAGCCGGCTCCTGTTTGTCCAGGATGCTGAACTGTTCTCCGGCCTGGAGACGGTGTCACAACGATGTCCGACGCTCCTTGATGTGGTCTTCTTCGAAGATCCGGGAAGGCGGGTCTGCAAAGGCGACCGCACCTTCTCCGGCCTGCTCGCCCATCGGCCGGCGGCTCCGGATGAACCCCCTTCGAACCACGCCCCCGGCGTCTCCCCGGGGAACCCCGCCACCATCGTGTACACCTCCGGCACGACCGGAGAGCCCAAGGGGGCTGTGCTGACCCACGGCAACATCGTGTCCAACGCCCTGGCGGCCAAGAGGCGCTTCCGGTTCACGGCGGACGACGTCATTCTCTCCTATCTGCCGCTCTGTCATATGTTCGAGAGAACCTGCGGCTACTACACCTTTCTGTTCGCCGGCGCCCGCATCGCCTATGCCCAGGACATGACCACCATCGTCGACGATATCCGGCTGGTCCGGCCGACCATTCTGATCGCCGTGCCCCGGATCATCGAAAAGGTCTATCAGGCCGTGAGCCAGCGGATCCTGGAAAGCACCGTGGTCCGCCGCAAGCTGGTCACGGCCGCCATGGGCACCTTGAACGAATACTGGAACCGCATCTATCGGGGCCTGAAGATCCCCATCACGCTGAGCCTGAAGCGTTTCTTCTATGATGCCGTGGTCGCCGCCAAGTTTCGCAGAATTGCCGGGGGCCGGCTGCGGCTGCTGGTGTCCGGCGGCGCAGCGCTGGATAAAAGTATCGAGAAAGCGCTCCACATCCTGGGATTCAATATCATTCAGGGATACGGGCTGACCGAGACCTCGCCGGTGGTCACCTGCCGGTCGGTGGCGGACAACCGCCTGGGCACGGTGGGTAAACCCCTGGACGGAGTGGAGGTTCGGATCGGAGAGGATGACCAGATCCTGGTCAGAGGGCCCAACGTGATGAAGGAGTATTTCGGCAAGCCCGAGGAAACGAAGGCGGCCATCGACGAAGGGGGCTGGTTCCATACCGGCGATCAGGGGAGATTCGACGAGGACGGAAATCTCATCATCACCGGGAGGATCAAGGAGCTGTTGATCACCTCATACGGCAAGAACGTGGCCCCGGTGGCCATCGAAAGGAAACTCGCCGGCAGCCCCTACGTGGAGCAATCGGTCCTCATCGGGGACGGGCGCAAATACCTCACCGCTCTGATCGTGCCCCGCCGGGAGATGGTGTCGCGGTATGCCGCCGAGCAGGGCCTCCGGGCGGACGACTACGCCGGGCTGCTGCGAACAGCGGCTCTCAGGGACCTGTTCGCCGATCAGATCGCCCGGGCCACCGCCGATCTGCCCGGTTTCGAGCAGGTCCGGGCCTTCACCCTGCTGGCGGAGACCTTCACGGTCGAGAACGGCCTGTTGACGCCGACCCTGAAGGTCAGAAGAGGAAAGATCCTGGAGCGGTACTGTCATCAGATCGAGGACATGTATGGCCCTCATGCGCATCGATAGGATGGGTTGTCCTTATGCCTGCTGACATCTTTCTCACCGGATCCACCGGCTTCATCGGCAGCGGCCTGCTGCAGAAATGGCTGGCCGCGACCGACGCCAGGTTCCATCTGCTGGTCAGATCCAGACGCGATGAGAGCCCCCGGAGCCGGATCGGTAAGATCCTCGGTGAGCTCTATCCGCAGGGCAGCGCATCGCGCCTGCGGTCGAGGCTCGAGATCCTGGAGGGCGACATCGCCCGGCAGGGTCTCGGACTGCGCCCGGCCGATTACGAGCGCCTAACTGACACCATCACCCACATCGTGCACTGCGCCGCCGCGGCCCGGTTCGACCTGGAGATCGACCAGGCCCGCCGGATCAACGTGGGCGGCACCGAGCAGATTCTCACTCTGGCGCAGCGATGTCCAAGATTGGTAAAATTGGATTATATTGGAACCGCCTATGTGTCCGGCCGGCGGGATGGCGTCATCACAGAGGATCAGCTGGACCAGGGCCAGGAGCACAATAACACCTACGAGCGGAGCAAGCTGGAGGCGGAGCGGCTGATCCGGGAACACTGGACCCGCCTGCCGATCACCGTGTTCCGTCCCAGCATCGTCATCTGCGACGCAACCACCGGCCGTATCTCCCGGCACAGCGCCTTCTACCGGGTCCTGGAGATGTACCGGCAGGGCCGGGTCATGGCGCTGCCCGGCGATCCCGGCGCCCTCCTGGACCTGGTGCCGCTGGACTATTGCGCCGAGGCCGTGGCCCGGATCTCTGGTGAGGCCTCCAGCGCCGGGAGATGTTATCACCTCACCGCCGGGCCGGGCAACCTGACATCTCTGGGCCGGATCAGGGACCTGGCCGCTCGTTATTTCGGCATAGCACCGTTCACCATCCTCCCTGCGGAAGCCTTCGAAGCTATGATCGCCGAACGAAAGGAGGCCCTCTCCGAGGAGGAACAGAAGATGATCGCCGAGATCGACATCTACCGGCCCTATCTTTCCGGCCGCCCCAGATTCGACCATGCCAATACAGTTGCAGCCCTGAAGGACCGGGGCGTCGAGGTTCCCCGGTTGAAAGACTACTTCCCCCGAATGGTGGCCTATATGAGCCGCCTGATGCGGCCGTAAGAACATCTTCTTAACATATTGATAGATATTCTGTTCGACTGATACAATCGATCCTGGACTCGACCCCGTCAGCCATTTTGGCAGAGTTTTCGTCAAAATGGCCCTGTCTCGAACTTCTAATGTCATTCTGGCAGAAAAATAAATGCCATAATGACATTTTTTTCTACCCGGCCTCCCGCTGGATCGCGCCACGCAAACTATTTACCTCTTTAATTCTTTATATAACAATATATTAAAGCGTCGAATGGGCCGCGGCTTGATTCTGGCACGACCATTGCAACCGATTCTCAATGAACGCGAAAATGGAACCACAAACAGTGATGAGGAGGTGAACCGAGATGGCGATCATCAGTTTAAGACCCTGGGGAGACCGGGCGCAGGATTTCTTCGGCCAGGGCCCGTTCGCACGGTCCCCGGTGAGACGAGAGGAGTGCCGCTGGGTTCCGGCGGTTGACATCTCCGAGGATGATGACAATCTGCATATCGAGGTCGAGATCCCGGGGATGAAGAAGGAGGACATCAAGGTCTCGATGGAACACAACGTGCTCAGCCTGAAGGGCGAGAAGAAACAGGGCCAGGAGGTCAAGGAGGAGAACTATCACCGCTGGGAACGCTGTTATGGATCCTTCTCCCGGGCCTTCGAGCTGCCCATGCCCGTCCAGGCCGACCGGATCAAGGCCAGGTACCACGATGGGGTGCTGCATATCGAGCTGCCCAAGGCCGAGGAGGTCAAGCCCAAGGAGATCCCCATCGAGGTGAAGTAGATCTCTCCCGCGTCCGGAGACCGCCGGGTCACCCGGACCGAAGCGATTCCAGCCGCGGGATTTCAAACTGGAAAGATTCAGATCAAGGCTTTTTAACAGTATCGGAGGTGAACGAAGATGGCGATCATGAGGTGGAGACCATGGGGAGACCAGGGCGGCATGAACCTGGTCGGCATCCAGGACGAGATGAACCGGCTGTTCGACGATTTTTTCGGCCGGTCTCCTTTCGAACGAGCCCTGGACAGAGGTGCCGAGGGCCGCTGGGCTCCGGCAGTGGATATCTCCGAGAACGATGAGCATCTCTATGTCGACGTCGAGATCCCGGGGATGAAGAAGGAAGACATCAAGGTCTCGCTGGAGCACAACGTGCTCAGCCTGAAGGGCGAGAAAAAGCAGGAGAAGGAGGTCAAGGACGAGAATTACCATCGCTGGGAGCGGCGCTATGGCTCCTTCGCCCGGGCCTTCGAGCTGCCCATACCCGTTCAGGCCGACAAGATCAAGGCCTCTTACAAACACGGCGTGCTGCACATCGAGCTGCCCAAGGCCGAAGAGGTCAAGCCCAGGGAGATCCCCATCGAGGTGAAGTGACTCAGACGGCACCGACAACACGCGATGACCTGAAGGCAGGCAGGGGTTTCCTTCCCCCCGAAGGATACAAACGCAGGGCGGCAGAAGGATCCCTGCCTGTTGCCGTATCGAAGCAAGGACCTGACGAACAGGTTGTTTGATATACTGTGAACCTTTAAGGAGGAAACGATCATGGGAAAAATCATCGGCATCGACCTGGGCACCACCAACAGCTGCGTGGCGGTCATGGAGGGCGGCGCCCCGACCGTCATTCCCAACGCGGAGGGCGGGCGCACCACCCCGTCGGTGGTGGCCTTCGCCAAATCCGGGGAACGGCTGGTCGGCCAGGTGGCCAAACGACAGGCCATCACCAACCCCCAGAACACTATTTTTTCGATCAAGCGGTTCATGGGGCGCAAGTACGACGAGGTGGCCCAGGAGAAGAAGGAGGTCCCCTTCGAGGTGGTCAAGGGACCTAACGGCGATGTTCGCGTCAAAACGGGCGACAAGGAGTATTCTCCTCCGGAGATCTCGGCCATGGTGCTGCAGAAGATGAAGCAGACGGCCGAGGACTACCTCGGGGAGAAGATCACCCAGGCGGTCATCACCGTGCCGGCTTATTTCAACGACAGCCAGCGCCAGGCCACCAAGGATGCCGGCCGCATTGCCGGGCTGGAGGTCAAGCGGATCATCAACGAGCCCACGGCGGCCTCGCTGGCCTACGGTCTGGACAAGAAGAAGGATGA
>CAZOYL010000092.1:0-10775 GCA_964584035.1 uncultured Gemmatimonadota bacterium
CAAATGTATTAATTGGTTGTATAGGCGGAGGAAGCAACTTCGGCGGCTTCGCCTTTCCCTTTGTGGCCGATAAGCTCAAGGGTCAGGAGCTGCGCATACTGGCCATCGAGCCGGCCTCCTGTCCGACCGTGACCAAGGGTCCCTTCCGGTACGATTTCGGCGATACCGCCGAGCTGACCCCGTTGCTGAAGATGTACACCCTGGGTCATACCTTTATTCCGCCCGGCATTCACGCCGGAGGCCTGCGCTATCACGGCATGGCCCCGCTGGTCAGCCTGCTGCACGATCAGAAGATCATCGAGGCGGTGGCCTACCACCAGCTGCCCTGTTTCGAGGCGGCCCTGACCTTTGCCCGTACCGAGGGCATCATCCCGGCCCCGGAGACCTCTCATGCCATCCGGGCCGCCATCGACGAGGCCCTGCGCTGCAAGGAAACGGGACAGGAACAGGTCATCGTGTTCAACTTCAGCGGCCACGGACATTTCGATCTGGCCGCCTACGAGGCCTTCTTCGCCGGCCAGCTGCATAACTACGACTATCCCCGGGAGAAGATCGAGGAGGCGCTGAAGCACCTGCCGGAGATAAAATAGAAAGGCTCTTCTTTGAGCGCTGCGCGTCAAGATCCTGCTCGAAAGGACCTGGATTCCGGGTTCGTCCTGCGCGTCGCCGGGATCATCAGGGAGGCTGTCTCCGGGTCGCTCGATGACCACCGCGGGCGGCTTCCTCAGCGGATAGCCCACAGCGGGGACACCAGCTTCCAGATCGATCTGCTGGCCGAGAAGGCCCTGGCCGACTTCCTGGAGGCCGAGAACCTGCCCCTGGCTCTGTTCACCGAGGACCGCGGCCTGGTCCGGTACGGCACGGGCGAGCCCCGGGGACTGCTGGTGGTCGATCCCATCGACGGCACCCGGCCGGCTTTAGCCGGCCTGGAAAGCGCCTGCGTATCGGTGGCCCTGGCCGACTATGGTCCCAAACCCCGGCTCGGCGACGTCCGTATCGGCTGCCTGGTGGAGCTGAGAGGAAGGACCGCTTTCACAGCCGAGCGGGGCAAGGGTGTGGTCATCTCCCATCATCCCCGCGTCCAGACGCCTCGCCCCTCGTCCACCGAGCGGCTGGAGCATATGTTCTGGTGCTTCGAGCTGGTCGGACGCCCGCCGTTGGAGACCATGGACATCCTCGAGCCTCTGGTCATGGCCAGCGGTCTGGAAGCCGGCATGTTCCTGCTGAGCAGCTGCACCTACTGTATCTCCCGCATTATCCTGGGCCAGATGGACGCCTATATCGACATCGGCGCCCGCCTGCTGACCGACCTGCCCGGCATTCGCGATAAATTCCTTCAGGCCGGTCAGGGCCGCGTGGTCTGCCTGTTTCCCTACGATATCGCCGCCGCCGTGCTGGTGGCCGAGGAGGCCGGCTGTGTCGTCACCGATGCCGCCGGCCGATCCCTGGATGATCTGCCCCTGATCCGGGAACCGCAGGACCCGATGCCCAGCTGCCTGGTGACCAGCAATGAACGGCTGCACCGGCGCGTGCTGGAGGTGATCGATGAGGGTTTCCTTCGGCTGCAGAAAGAGAGGGCGGGAAGGGCGAACCAGAGGACGATCGGGGCAGAGCAGGTGAGCGATCAGGAAGAGACGGACCGGGCCCAGAGATAGGCCAGCAGCCCGCAGAGCAGGAAAACGCCGTCCACCATCAGCTCGAAAGCGGTGCCCTGGGCGATCACTCGCCGGTGGTAGAGCAGCAGATAGAGAGCCGTGTAGAGAACGCCCACCAGGAGCCAGGCGCTCAGCCCCGGGGTCCAGCCCAGGGGATCCGACAGGAGCAGCACCACGGCCAGCAGGGCCGTCATCATCACCAGGACGATCTTGGTCTTGCCGATGCCGGCCAGAATGGGAATGGTCTCCCGGCCGACGATCTGATCGCCCTGGATCTCCTTGATGCTGAACAGCACCGAGCGAATGAAGGCCATCGTGAAAGTGAACGACAGGGCCACGCCGGTGGCGGCACTCAGGGGAAGGCGAACGGCCAGCAGGGGAGTGATAACGGCTACGATGGCCCAGGCCAGGGCCAGGAAGAGATCTTTTGAGGCCGGGATGTCCTGAAGGCAGCGATAGCCCAGGAGTCCCGGCCATTTCTTGGGGATCAGGGGAATGCGATAGACCACCCCCAGGACGGACATGGCCAGGATCAGGAGGAACGGCCAGGTGCCCATCGTCAGGGCAACCAGCAGAGCTGCCAGGGCGGCCAGGGAACCCAGCAGAATAAGGCCTCTCTTGTTCCGGGAGTAAAAGGCCAGCCGGGCCGGCTCGCTGAATTTAACCGCCGTCCAATCGGTGAAATGATTGAGGATGTGCATGGCGAAGACGTAGCATCCGGCCGTGAGAAGATAACTCCACCGCGGGGCGATCCCCTGCAGCCGGCAGGTGGCATAGCTCAGGCTCATGGCCCCCAGTCCCACATAGACGTTGCTTTTCACCAGATAGGTGATCTGGTCCCAGAGAAACTGCAGCCACCGGTTCCGCCGTTCCCCTCGCAACTCCTCCAGCCGATCGACCACCTCCTGAATCAGCCAGTTGGGCGTCGAGGCTCCCGCAGTGACGCCCACCGTGCCGTAGGGCGCCAAAGCTCCGGCGTCCAGTTCATCGGCCGTCTCCACATGATAGGTGGGGGTGCCGGTCTCCCGGCAGACCTCCGCCAGGCGGCGGGTGTTGGCGCTGTTGCGTCCCCCTACCACGATCATGGCATCGGTCTCCTCAGCCATAGACCTGGCTTCGCTCTGGCGATGGCCGGTGGAATCGCAGATGGTGTGAAAGATGAGCGCGTCCGGGTATTTTGCCTTGATGGCCCGGGCGATCTCGTTAAAAGTCTCGACCTCCTGGGTGGTCTGAGCCACCACGCAGACCTTGTCGGTATCCGGCAGCTGCGCGATCTCCTCGATCTTTTCCACCACCCGGCCCCGGGAGCCGGCATATCCCAGCAGCCCGGTCACCTCCGAGTGGCCCCGGTCGCCGACGATGATGGGCACATAACCCTGGCGAACGTGTCTTTTGATAATCGACTGGACCCGCGAGACCCGGGGACAGGTGGCATCGCCCACCCGGGCGCCGGAGCCGAGGATCTTCCTGCGCTCGTCCGGCGGAACGCCGTGAGAGCGAATGATGACATAGGCGCCACGATCTCCGGAGGGCAGCTCATCGCCGGGCTGCAGCACCTGAACGCCCTTGGAGGCCAGCATCTCGATGGCCTGAGGGTTATGAATCAGGGGGCCGTAGGTGTACAGCGGTCCTTTTTCCTGATTGGCCGCTTCCAGGATGAGGTTCATGGCCCGCCGCACGCCGGGGCAGAATCCGGCCGTCTTGGCCAATTTGATGCGCATGGAGCTCCTTCGAAAAGATTTCGTCTGTGCTGAAAACATAAACCCTGAGTAATGGTTTGTCAACAGGATTAAGGAAGACAGAACAGGCGGCATGGGCAGTGAAAGCCGGCGGTCGTTCCGGGTCCTTTCATCGAAGAAAATATCCTAGTATATATAGGCCTATAATTATCAGGGAAATAATCCTTGACGAATTCGTTCCAGATGACAATATTAGACTTCTGATGGAACGCGCCATATATTCCGATTCAGCAACGAGGGCTCTGCCGCCGGTCGGCAGATAAACATCTTATATCTGCTTCGGCAGATGAACATCTTGTTACTGCTGAAAAGATATTCCTTAAAAGGGGGCATCCTGTGGCCAATGAGAGCACGGTGTTGATTTACGGAACCAATCTGGGGGGATATCGAGCGGCCTATGCTTTCTGTAAGAAAGGTTATAAAGTCATTCTGCTGAATCGGGGAAGCTATGTGGATGAGATGCACAATCAGGCTCTGGCCCAGCTTCCCCTCGATTTTTGCTGGATCTGCGGTCACATGCCTCAGCGTCTGTTTAAGGCGATCGGCTGTTTGACCGACTGTTACCAGGCGGAATTGCTGGAGGTGTCGGGAAAGGCCGGCCATTTTAAGGTCAAGTTCAAGACCAAAGCCCAGCTGGTGAATAACTTCGCCTGTGCCGAGTGCGATCGGTGCATCGACATCTGTCCCGTGAAGGTGGGGGACGGCAAGGCCATCTCGGTGCACCCCGAGGCCGGCTGGGAGAATATTTATCTGATCGATTGGGAGCACTGCACGCGCTGTGGCAAATGCCAGGAGGTCTGTCCCACGGGGGCACTGCAGCTCGACCGAGCGGAAGAGATAAGAGAAGTCGATGTCGGCGCCATCGTGCTGGCCCCCGAATATGATCAGCCGACCGATCAAGATCTCGAGAAATTTGGTTTCGGAAAAACGGCCCATGTGATGAAAAACTCCTCCATCGCCAGAAAATCGGTGCTGACCAATTTTATTCGCGATTCGATCACCCTGCCGTCAGGGAAGCTGCCCGGACGTATCGGCATCGTCATCACGCCGCAATTCAACGAGCCCGGAAGGGAATTCGAGAATTACAACCTGTCGGTCAGCGCCGTTTACAGGGCTGTTCGCGTGAAAGAGCTTCTGCCGGATGCCGAGGTGACCGTATTTCTCCGAGATTATCGCGGGTTCGGCAAGAAGCATTACGTCTGGTATCGCAAGGCCAGGGATGCCGGAGTCAGAGTGGTGAAAACTCAAAGCCTGCGAATAACGCCGCAAAAGGACACATCCGTCGCCATCGAGTATGAAAGAGACGGAAACCCCTCAGCCGAAAATATGGAGCTGGCCATCCTGGTTACCGGGCAGAGACCGCCGGTCCTGATGGATCCGCTGTCTCGGATATGCGGCGTTCAGGCGGATGACTGTGGATTCTGCCGGACTCGGCCGTTTTCCTCCTGCGAGACCGATGTCGATGGGATCTTCGCGGTCGGTGAGTTTACCGGCCCGAAAGGCAACCCGGAGACGATATGGGAGGGCTGTGCCGTACTCACCGAGTCTTTGAAGTATCTCGGAGAACCGAACTTTCAACGAGCGGCCCCGCCGGCGTTGAAGGATTTCGGGGGCCAGAAACCAAGAGTGGGCGTCTTTATCTGCAGTTGTTTCGGCAGCTTCAACGAGCGTATGGATTTAGAGGCGTTGAGGAAAAGAACGGAGCGCCTGCCGGGCGTTTCTCATGCCGAGATCATCACGGCCTGCTGCACGCCTGACTCCATCGGAGAGACGGCGGAGAAGATCAAGCAATCAGGTGTCAACCGGGCCGTGCTGGCCGTCTGCACGCCGCTGCAGAAGCTTCTCAAATATCGCAAGACGGTCATGATGGCCGGCCTCAATCCTTTGCTGACCGAATACGTGCGGCTGCGCGAGGATGTCATCAACGTCCATAAGGACCGTGACAAGATGCTGGAGAAGGCCCTTGCCCTGATCAGGGTCGGGATCGAGAAAACCAGAAAGGGAACCCAGCTGTCTCCTCCAACCGATCCCTTTACGCCTCACGCCCTGGTCGTCGGGGCCGGCCTTTCCGGGCTGGCCGCCGCCGATGGCATCGCTTCGAACGGCTTCACGGTAACCCTGGTGGAGGGCACGGATACGCTCGGCGGGCACAGTGAATATCTCCAGCCGGAACAGAAAGAGTATCTGCTGAACCTGACCTCGAAGGTCACGGCCGCCCCCGGTATCGCTGTCTATCGGAAGGCGGTCCTGAAAGAGGTGACCGGCTACGCGGGCAATTTTAAGGTGACCATCGACACGCCGGAAGGGGATGTCTTTGTGGATAGCGGCGTGATCGTGCTGGCGACCGGGGCCGGGGAATATCGCTCGGATAAATTTCTCTATGGCGAGGACCCCGGAGTGCTCACGCAGCTTGAGATGAAAGAGCGTCTTCCGGAACTCCTCGCTGCCCATAGCGGAACCCTGAGAGTGGCGATGATTCAATGTGTCGGCTCAAAGGATGACGAACACCCCTATTGCTCCAGGATCTGCTGCCGTCAGGCTCTGGATAATGCCATCGCGCTCGGAAAGAAAAAAGCCGAGGTGACCGTTTTCTATCGAGACATGACCGTGTACGGTCCGGAAGATCTCTACCGTCAAGCGCTGGATCAAGGCATCAGGTTTGTCAGGTTTGACGGCCGGCACTACCCTGAAGTGCGGAAGACAAAAGGCGGCCTGGAGGTCGCGACAGCCGATGGAAACCAGCAGGAGTTTGACCTGGTCGTATTGAGCCCGGGCATTGTGCCGGACAGGACGAATAACGAGGAGCTGTCTTCTCTTCTGGGACATCCTCTCGACGGGGACGGCTTTTTCGATTCGGATGCCAACGCCTATCCTTACGAGGAGGCCATCAAGAGGCTGACGAAACCATACGAGTGGGCGACCAACTGCATCTTTCCGGTGGGGCTGGCACATTCTCCCAGGGGATTTGCGGGGTGCCTGCTGACGGCCCGCGATGCGGCCGGTCGAGCGTTGACCATTCTCGGAAAGAAACGGATGCCGCCGCCCAACGCCATGTATCTGGCGGCGGTCAAGGAATCTTTCTGTATGGGTTGTGGTATCTGTGTGGACGCCTGCTCATACTCTGCCAGGCACATCGATCCGCAACGGAAGGTGGCCGTGGTCCATCCCTTCCTGTGTGATTCGTGCGGTTCCTGTGTGGCCATCTGTCCCAACGATGCCTCCTATCTGACCGATTTTAAAAGCAGCCAGCCCATCGCGGCACTCGATGTCTTGCTGGGCACTGAATGATCCCACAAAAAGGAGTGGGCATGAAATCGTTCCAACCGAAGATCATCTATTTTCTCTGCAATTGGTGCGGCACGGGGGGATGTGAAACCGCCTCAGCGCATCGTTTGTATTATCCTGAGAATGTACTGATCTCCAGGGTCAACTGTACCGGATCGCTGTCTGCCGTTCATATCCTCAGACCGCTCATAGAGGGCGCCGATGGAGTCGTTATTTCCGGCTGCCATCCGGGGGATTGTCATTTCGAGACCGGAAACTATCGGGCCAGGAGAAGGATTGCCATGGTCAAATCGATCCTCGAGACGCTGGGGCTGGGGCCGGAAAGGGTCTGGTTTCGGTATGTCGCCCATGGAGAGGGTCAGAGGTTTGTCGACACGGCGGTGGAGTTCAATGATCACATCAAAAAACTTGGTCCCAATCCGCTCAAGCTGAGGAGGGACACGTGAAGGGTGCGACGATTCCGGCCAAAACGGGTCTCACGGATGCCATTATCGGCTTCCTCAGGGGAGCGTTGAAAAAAGGGATCTTTGACGCCCTGCTTGTCCCGGTCAGGGTTCCCGGCGGCGACTCCTTCAGCTATGTCTTGATGAGGGATGAGGCCTTGCTGAAAGAAGCGTCTCCGTTGTCTCCGGTGATGCCCGTCCAGGGCGCCAAGGCGCTGACGAGTTTAACCAGATATGGAAAGGGTCCCCGGAGAATTGCCGCTCTCATGCGGCCGTGTGAGATCCGCGCTGTCATCGAACTGCAGAAACTCGATCAGGTGAACCTCGAGAACATCTTTCTGATGAGCATGGACTGTCCGGGTGTTTTGCCTCTGGGCGAGTATCTCAAAGACCCCCCAAAAGGCGATGCCGTCTATGAAAAGGCTCTCGCAGGGTGGACGCTCGAATCGCCCCGGTGGGTCTGCGATATCTGCGAGACCTTCAGCATGACCTCTTCTGACCTGCATATCGGGATCCCGGGAGCGCCCCGGGGCGGACTTCTTCTCATCCCCGGCACGGACAGGGGCAAGGAGCTTCTCAAACGGCTCGATATCAAGCTCGATACTCCGTTGAAAAACTGGCAGGCAAGGGTGCGAAAAATCACCGAGGAGAGAGGGCAAAAAAGAAAGCAAAGACTGCAGACATTTCGTCGAGAAATTCAAGGCGCGGAGCGATTGCTCCATGTTTTCAGCAACTGCATCAATTGTCACAACTGTATGAGGGTCTGTCCGGTCTGCTACTGCCGCCAGTGCTATTTCGATTCCGAGGCGCTCAAGATGAATCCGGATAATTATGTCATGCGGGCCCGCAGGAAGGGTGGATTGCGGCTCATGCCCGACACCCTGCTGTTCCAGCTGGGCCGTATGTCCCACATGAGTTTCTCCTGCGTGTCCTGCGGAATGTGCGAAGACGCCTGCCCAATGGACATTCCGGTCTCAAGAATATTTACTCTGGTGGCCGATGATGCTCAGGGTGTCTTCGATTATCGCGCCGGCCGGAGTCCTCAGGAGCCTCTGCCTCAGGCCGTCTATCAGGAGGAGGAGCTGAAAGAGGTGGAAACGCCCTACCACGAGACCTATCGTCGGTAGTACGTTATGGCGCCGCGTGCCTGGCGCAGCGTAAAGGATCAGAATTCGACGTGAAAGATGAACATATCCGAAAGACCGGAGGAGAGATGAATATAACGTTCAAGCTCGATGCGAGCGTGGAAGAGGGTGTGAAAAAACTCCTTCTCTTTCTTTTGGAAAAAAAGAAAATAGGGGGAGCCGTCGTCCTTCAAAAAATGGACGGCCATGGTGCGGTGTCCTATTCGCTGATCACCGACGCAGGGGCGCTGGCCGATGCCTCTCCGCTTCTTCCTCTCATGCCGGTCAACGCGGCATCGGTATTGTCCCGGCTGACCCTGAAAGAGCCGTTCTCCGAGCCCATCGCCGCGGTGATCAGGCCCTGTGAGCTGCGGGCATTCATCGAGCTGGTCAAGCGCGGTCAGGGGAATCGGGAACAGTTCATCCTGATCTCTTCCGTTTGCGGAGGCGTATACCCGTTGCAGGCAGCCCTGACCAACGGCGGCATTGAAGAAAAACTCCCTGATTATTGGAAAGCCCTGGGGGAGGCCGAGATCGTTCCGGACCTGCGCCCCGCCTGCCGGGCCTGCGAACAGTTCATTCCGATGGGGGCGGATATGACCGTGGCCACCATGGGACGGGAGGATCTGGGGGAAACCTGCACGATTTTTTTGCAGACGGACAGGGCCGTGGAATTGATCCGGGACGCCGCAGGGGAGATGTCTGCAGGGGAGCTGTCAGAAGGGAAGGCGGGTAAAAAGAGGGCGCCGGAAGAGCGACTCGAGTCGGATCTGATCCGGCGGCACCGCGGAGCCAGGAAAGATCAGAAGAAAAAATTGTCCCGGGAGATGAAGCTGGATGCCTATGGCCTCGACGGCATGATCGAGATGTTCGGAAAATGCATCGGCTGTCATGGATGCCGGGCGGTGTGTCCCATCTGTTATTGTGAGCTGTGCGTTTTCGAATCACAGGACTTCGAGCCGAAGCCGGTTGATTTCGAGCGGGCACTGAACAGGAAAGAAGCTTTAAGGATTCCTCCTGATACGGTTCTGTATCATCTGGGCCGGTTGAATCATATGGCCATCTCCTGCGTGGGCTGTGGATCCTGTTCCGACGTGTGCCCCGTGGATATTCCGGTGTCGAGTATTTTTCTTCAGGTGGGAGAATCGGTTCAGGAGTTGTTCGACTATCTTCCGGGAAGAGACCCGGAAGAGGAGGTTCCCATCACCAAGTATGAGAACGAGGAATTGGCCGAATTCGAGGATTGAGCGGATCGGCCGGCCGTCAGGCGGAGTATCCCGCCGGCCGTTCGGGTAAAAAGTGGTTCTCGTGACCGTTCCGGATCTGAAGCCAGGAGACCGTTATGGAACAGCAATTTCAACCGAAGATCGTGGGGTTTCTGTGCAACTGGTGCGCTTATCGGGGTGCGGATCTTGCCGGGGTGTCCCGGTTAAAGTACTCGGCCAGTATCCTGCCGATCAGGGTGATGTGTTCCAGCAGGATCGATCCGCTGCATATCATCACCGCGCTGTTAAACGGAGCCGATGGGGTATTGATCGCCGGCTGCCATCCGGGAGATTGCCATTATCAGAAGGGCAATTATTACACTCGCCGGCGATTTGCCGTGGTCAAGAGAATTCTGGAAAGTCTGGGCCTGGAACCCGATCGCATCAGGCTTTCGTGGGTGTCTGCCTCGGAGGGTCAAAGATTCGCTCAGGTGATCGCAGACTTCACCAAGAAGATCAGGGAATTGGGGCCGACGCCCTGCCGGGCGGAACCTTTTTTGTAATGAACAGGTGAATTGATAAAGGTCGATCAGGGGTCCGTCGCTTGTTGGCGGCCCCTTTTTCTTGTTGACCGCCGGTCACGATCCGAACCGCTGCGGGGCCCGATGCGTCCGGGCCTGGGCTCGGTTTTGTGCTATTCAGAACCATATTGCATTATGATAGAACGTACTTTATATTAACGGCGTTCTCATTGTTCAACCCCCAACTTCTTCCAATTCCGAGGTCCTGCCATGAACATCTTCATCACCGGAGGGACCGGTTTTATCGGCCGCCATGTGGTTGAGCGGCTGGCCGGGACGAAACATCGCCTGACCTGTCTGGTCCGGGAGGGCAGCGACGTCGAGCACCTGGAGAGGGCCGGCGCCGGCCGGGTGATTGGGGACGTCGTCGATAAAGACTCGGTGCTCAGAGGCATGAAGGGCTGCGACTGGGTCATCAATATCGCCGGGCTGTATGCCTTCTGGGTGCCGGATAAGAGGGTCTTCACCGATGTCAATATCACCGGCGCCCGTAACGTCATGGAGTGCGCGCTGGAGCTGGGCGTCTCCAAAGTGGTCCATGTCAGCACTGCGGGCGTCTACGGCAAGCCCGAACAGATGCCCTTCACCGAGGACAGTCCTCCCGGCCCGGACCGCTTCTGCGAGTATTTCCGCACCAAGTACCAGGGTGACCAGATCGCCTGGGAGCTCTACGAGAAAAAGAGCCTGCCCCTGGTGATGGTCTATCCCGGCGCCGTGCTGGGTGCCGGGGATCCCAAGGCTTC
>CAZOYL010000093.1:0-10572 GCA_964584035.1 uncultured Gemmatimonadota bacterium
GCCGATAATATCGATCGGGCCATAAAGAAGGGCACCGGTGAGCTGCCCGGCGTCACCTATGAAGAGGTCAATTATGAAGGCTATGGTCCCGGAGGAATTGCCCTGTTGCTGGAGGTGGCCACCGACAATAAAAACCGCACCGTGGCCGATATTCGTCATATTCTCACCCGGCGCAACGGACATCTCGGGGAGACCGGCAGCGTGGCCTGGATATTCATACAGAAGGGCCTGATCGCCGTGAACAAGGATGTCTGCGAGGAAGACCAACTCCTGGCCGTGGTCCTGGAGGCCGGTGCCGAGGACATGAAGCTGGAAGAGGATACCTATGAGATCACCACCGCGCCGGCCGATTTCGAGAGTGTCAGAGAAGCGCTCGATGAGAAGAAGATTCCATATACGGTGGCGGAGCTGACCAGGGTCCCTCAGAACACCATCAAGCTGGACGGTAAAAACGCCGAGCAGGCTCTGATCTTGATGGAGGAGCTGGAGGACCATGAAGACGTCCAGCACGTTTACACCAATTTCGACATCGATGAGGAGATCATCCAGCAGATGAGCGACTGAGCAGGTCGCTTCATAAGAACGGGGAAGCCGAGATGATCATCATGGGCATCGATCCGGGCAGCACCGCGACCGGTTTCGGCCTCATCCGAAGGATTGATAACGGCTGGTGCCTGCTGCACCACGGATGCGTTCGCGCCCGGCGAAGCGAAGCGCTGGCTCGCAAGCTGGGACGCATTTATGCCGATCTGATGGCCGTCATTGATCAGTACCGCCCCGACCTGGTAGTCGTGGAACGGGGCTTCTCCGGCCGCAATCCGCGCACGGCGATGGTCATGGGCCAGGTCCTGGGCATCTCGCTGCTGGCGGCCGCCAATGCCGACCGGCCGGTCCTGGAGTATTCTCCCCGGGAGGTCAAGCTGGCCGTAACCGGATTCGGCGCGGCTTCCAAGGAGCAGGTGCAGTACATGGTCAAGCAGCTGCTTCAGGCCGAGGATACCGATCTGGCCGCGGATGCCTCCGACGCTCTGGCAGTGGCTCTGTGCCACGCCAATAGATTGGATGTGCCGGTATGATTATTTATCGCCCCTTTCTGCCGCCGACGGAGAAACGATGATTGCCTATCTGCAAGGCAAACTGGTCGAGGAGGAACCGACCCATATCGTCGTGGAGAACGGCGGGGTGGGCTATTTCGTCCAGATTCCCGTGTCCAGCTACAAGAAGTTTCCCGTCACCTCGAACGGGATCAAGGTCTTCACGCATCTGCATGTTCGTGAGGATGACATGCAGCTGTATGGTTTCGCCACGGGGGAGGAGCGGCATCTGTTCCGTCTGCTCATCTCCGTCTCGGGTGTCGGCCCGCGGCTGGCCCAGAGCGTGCTCTCGGGCATTTCTGTGGAACAGTTCCGGGCCTGCATGGCCCGGGGCGATCTGGCCCCGCTGACGGCCATTCCGGGCGTGGGCAAGAAGACGGCCCAGAGGCTGCTGGTGGACCTCAGGGATAAGGTCGGCGGCGATGCGGCCGGAGTCGGTGCCGACGGCCTGCCGGGCGCCGAGATCGGATCCCAACGGCAGCGTGATGCCGTCAAAGCCCTGATATCGCTGGGCTGCCGGCGGCGTGAGGCCGAACGGCTGATCCGGGCGGTCGAGGAGAGGGAGTCGGAGAGCGAGCTGACTCTTGAGGAGCTGATCCTGAAAGCCCTGCAGCATGCCTGAACGTGACAGACAAAGCAGAAAGACCTTTACGGATTGGATATCGATGGAAGAAAAGATCACCGCGCCATATCGCCTGGAGGGCGAGTTCGAGCTGGACCGCAGCCTGCGGCCGACCCGGTTCGATGATTTCGTCGGCCAGGGCAAGGCCAAGGAGAATCTGCGGGTCTTCGTGGACGCCGCAAAGCAGCGCCAGGAGCCCCTCGACCACGTCCTGTTCTGCGGCCCCCCGGGTCTGGGCAAGACCACCCTGGCACACATCGTCGCCAATGAGCTGGGCGTCAATGTACGGCCCACCTCCGGACCGACCCTGCAGAAACCCTTCGATCTGGCCGGCATTCTCAGCAAACTGCGAGAGGGCGAGGTTTTCTTCATTGACGAGATCCACCGGCTCAATCCCGCGGTCGAGGAATCGCTGTACTCGGCCATGGAGGATGGTGTCTGCCATGCCGTGCTGGACCGGGGTGTGGGGGCCAAGACGGTCGATCTGCACCTCAAGCATTTTACTCTCATCGGGGCCACTACCCGGGCCGGCTTGCTGACCTCGCCGCTGCGTTCCCGCTTCGGTGTCATTTCCCGGCTGGATTATTACGGCGCCAAGGATCTGGGCAAGATCGTCCGGCGTTCGGCGCAGATCCTGGAGGTCGAGATCGACGACCGCGGTGCCATGGAGATTGCCCGCCGGGCCCGGGGAACGCCCCGGGTAGCCAACCGGCTGCTGCGGCGGGTGAGGGATTACGCCCAGATTAAGGCCGACGGGCGGATCAACAGGGAGGTGGCGGCCATGGCCCTGGCCATGCTGGAGGTGGATGAACTGGGCCTGGATGAGATGGATAAGCGGATCATCATCACCATCCAGGAGAAGTTCGGAGGAGGCCCGGTGGGATTGAATACCCTGGCGGTGGCCGTGGGAGAGGCCAAGGACACCATCGAGGAGGTCTACGAACCCTATCTGGTCATGGAGGGTCTCATCCAGCGAACCCCCCGGGGCCGGGTGACAACCGAGCGGGCCAGGAAACATCTGCATCTTCAGCAGATCGAGGAGGACCAGGGCAAGTTATTTTGATAGCCCAGAACATCATGAACGCCAATTCTGATCTCTCGACCGTATCCAACCTTTCATGATCACACTCGTGCGATGAATGATCTTCCCCAAGAACTTCAGAAGGCTAAAGTCTTCCACTCCCACCTGGGACCCTATCTGGTCGTCGGTCTCAAAATGGGCCGGTGCGTGGTCCGGCGGATGGGAGATGAGCCTTTCTCGATGATCATCGAGGTCTTCACCGGCCCACGTCCGCCGCTGTCCTGCGTGGTGGACGGCTTGCAGCTGGCCACTCCGTGTACCGTGGGCAATGGTCAGATCCGCATCCGGGAGGGCGGACGGGTGGTTATCCGGGCCCGGCGCGACGAACAGCAGTTGGAGCTGTCTCTGAAGCCCGAGATGTGGGAACGGATCCGGGCCGCCGAGGGGACCGACCGGTTGGAGGCTCTGGCAGTGGAGGTATGGGGAATGGAGGAAACTGAGTTGTTCGACGAGAGCAGACCATGAACGACAAGATAGACGCCCGGTTTATCAGCCTGACGGGTCTGTTGCTGGCCACCGGCGTGATCTTTCCCTTCGTCTTTCATCAGTTCGGGATCGCCGGACGGATCTTTTTGCCGATGCACATACCCGTTTTTCTGGCCGGTCTGATCCTGGGGCCCTGGGCCGGGTTGCTGGTGGGGGCGCTGAGCCCCGGCTTGAGCGCCATGATCACCGGCATGCCGCCGACCGCCCTGGCCATACCGATGACGCCGGAGCTGGCCGTTTACGGATTGATCTCCGGGCTGCTGTTTCGGGGCAGCCGGACGAGCCTGTATGTCAGCCTGGTGGGTGCCATGATCGCCGGCCGGATCGTCTGGTGCCTGATGGCCGTAGCGATCGCCCCCCTGCTGGGTTTTCCGGGCCGAACACTGACCGTCGTTCTGGCTGCCCTGATGGTTGGATGGCCGGGCATCATCATCCAGCTGCTTTTTGTGCCGCCGATCGTGGTGAAGATCGGGAAGGCCACCTTGAGAAGAATTGAAGACTGAAGATATGAGATGCATCTCAACGATTTCGATTATCAGCTGCCCGAGGAATTGATCGCCCAGCGGCCGCGTCCCCGGCGGGGCCAATCCCGCCTGCTGGTGGTTCATCGAGGGAGCGGCCGCATCGAGCATAAGCACTTTATCGATCTGCCCGGATATCTTGAGCCCGACGATACCCTGGTGATCAACGAAACCCGGGTGCTGCCGGCCCGGTTGCTGGGACGCCGGCGGGATACCGGTGGGAAGGTCGAGATCCTCCTGGTGCGTGACCGGGGGGAAGAGCGCTGGCAGTTTCTGGTCAAGCCGTCCCGGCGGGCCCGCCCGGGGATCGAGTTTTCATTCGGGGACGGGCGGTTGATCTGTGAGGTTGAGGAGCGGGTCGGCTCCGGAGAATGGACCGGCCGGTTCCGCAGCCTGTCGGATGTGGCAACGGCCCTTCGAGAGCTGGGCCAGATCCCGCTGCCGCCGTATATTCGCCGGCAGCCCGAGGAGAACGACCGGGACCGTTATCAGACCGTCTATGCCCGTCAAGATGGAGCCGTGGCCGCTCCGACGGCCGGCCTGCATTTCACCCGGGATCTCCTGGAAGGAATTTCCAGCCGGAGGGTGGAGATCGTTCCCATCCTGCTCCATGTCGGGCCGGGCACCTTCCGGCCGGTGAAGGAGGACGACATCGCCCGGCATCGCATGGAGGCGGAATTCTATCGTATCTCCCCGTCTGCGGCCGAATCGATCAACCGCACCCGGAACCGGGGAGGGCGGATCGTGGTGGTGGGCACCACCACCGTGCGGGCCCTGGAATCCCGGGCCGCCGGGACTGCTGCGAAGGGGGCGCATCTGGAGTCGGGAGAGGGGTGGACCGATCTGTTCATCCATCCGCCCTTTGCCTTCCGCATGACCGATGCCCTGATCACCAACTTTCATTTGCCCCGCAGCACTCTGCTGATGCTGGTCTCGGCCCTGGCCGGAGGGGAACTCATCCTGCGAGCCTACCGGGAGGCCGTCGCCGAGCGATACCTGTTTTACAGCTACGGCGATGCCATGCTCATTCTGTGATCGCCGCTCAGGGAGAGCGACGAGGAGGGGGAATGGCCAAGGACCATCCGCAGACGGCCACCGGGTTGATCGTCGCGGCCGGGCGGGGCGTGCGCATGGGCACCGAGACGCCCAAGGTGTTGCTGAAAGTCAGAGACCTGCCCTTGCTGGTGCATACCCTGAGAGCTTTTGAACAGGCTCGTTCCATCGACCGGGTTATCCTTGTGGCGGCCGAGGATCTGCTGGCCTGGGTGGCTCAGGAAGCGGTCGATGCCCACGGAATCCGCAAGGTTCGCCAGATCGTGCCGGGAGGCGCCAGACGGCAGGACTCGGTTCGCCTGGGGCTGCAGGCCCTCCGGCCCGAATGCCGACTGGTGGCCATTCATGATGGAGCCCGCCCGCTGATCACGCCCGAATTGATCGACCGGGTGGTGGCTCAGGCCGCCCGGCACGGTGCCGCCGCCCTGGCCGTTCGTCCCGGCGATACGGTCCGCCGGGGAGAGGGGGAGACCTTCCAGGTAACCCTGGACCGGGATAAACTGTGGCTCATGCAGACGCCCCAGGTTTTCTCCTGCGACCTGATCATCTCGGCGCACCGGCAGGCCGTCGAGCGCAAGCTTGACGGCACCGACGATGTGGCTCTGGTGGAGGCCATGGGACATCCGGTCCGCGTGGTGGAAGGGCATCGCGACAATATCAAGGTGACCACACCTGAGGATTTGCTGTTCGTAGAAGCGGTCCTGTCCAGGAGGGCGAAGAGATGAGAGCCGGCCTGGGATATGATGTTCACCGGCTGGTCTCCGGGCGCCCCCTGGTGTTGGGCGGGGTGACCGTGCCGTTCGATAAAGGCCTGCTGGGCCATTCCGACGCCGATGTTATCTGCCATGCCATCGGGGACGCGCTCCTCGGAGCGGCCGCCCTGGGCGATCTGGGGCGCCACTTTCCCGATGATGATGATCGCTGGAAGGATGTCTCCAGCCTCGAGCTGCTGGGCCGGGTGAGCCTTCTGATGCGGGAAAAGGGATTCGAGATCGTCAACATCGATGCCACCCTGGTGGCCGAACAGCCCCTGATCGGGCCTCATGTGCCCCGGATGTGTCAGCACCTGGCCGAAGCGCTGGCCATATCGATCGGGCAGGTCTCGGTCAAGGCCACCACCACCGAAAGGCTGGGCTTCGCCGGGGCCGGGGAGGGGATGGCGGCCTACGCTGTGGCGGTGATCGAAGAAAGCGATCATTGAAAGAAGAAGCCTCCAGGCCTAACAAGCCCCATCGCATTGGATTGATCAGCTCATATTGTCAGGCTTCAGTGTTTTTCCACCCATCACAGCTGACCGGGAACATGCTCTCCCTCGATAACTTCCTACAGAACCTGTCCGGCTCCCAGGTCCAGTGGTTCTATCTCATCCTGCTGATCAGCTGCCTGGTGGAAAACCTGTTTCCGCCCTATCCGGGCGATACCGTCATCCTGCTGGCCGGATACCTGGCCGGCTCCGGACAGATCATGGCCGGCGGCGGCCTGCTCTGCTCGGTGGCGGGCAGCCTGACCGGAGCCCTGGTCCTGTTCGCTCTGGGATCATCACGGGGAAGGACCCTTTTCCGGAAGAAGCGGTTTCGGTTTCTCTCTCCGGACCGGCTCGATCAGGTAGAGGGCTGGTTCGGGAAACATGGCAAGAAGGTCATTCTGGCCAGCCGGTTTCTGCCCGGGATCCGGTCTCTGGTGGCCGTGGCGGCCGGGGTTGGCCGGGTTCGAAGGTCCAGCTTTGTCCTCTTCAGCTTGATCAGCATCCTGGCCTGGAACGGATTGCTGATGTTCCTGGGATGGCAGCTTGGCCAGAATTGGGATGCCGTGGTCCGCTGGATTCGTATCTATAACTGGTTAGTCATCAGCCTGGTGCTGATCGCGGGACTGGTCTGGTATCTGAGAAAATATGGACCGCTTCGGCCCGGGGACCGTACCGAGATTCACGAGGAGGGGTGCTCTTGAAGATAGCCATTCTTCTGGGAGGGGATTCTCCCGAACGGGATGTCTCTCTGGAAACCGGGCGAGCCGTGGCCCGGGCGCTGCAAGGTCTGGGCCATCAGCTGCTGCCGCTGGACCCGGCCCGTGGCGCCGTGCCGCTGCCGGACGATCTGCAGGCCTGGGGTCACGGGCCTCATCCGGCGCCACCCGAACCGGTCGCTCACGGGGGACGATATCACGGCGCCCTGTTCGCCGCTCTCGAGGCCTGCCGGCGGGATGGGGTGGAGGTGATCTTCAACGCCCTCCACGGCGGGCTGGGTGAGGATGGGACCATCCAGGGATACCTCGATCTGGTGGGGATCCCCTACACCGGCTCTGGCATGCTGGCCAGCGCCCTGGCCATGGACAAGGCCCTGACTAAAAAGATCATCGATCGGGAAGGCGTTCGGGTGCCCAGGGATATCACCGTCAGGCCGGATGAGCGGGTCGACCCCGGAAAGCTTTTCAATGAGCTCCAGCCGCCCCTCGGTCTGCCGGTGGTGGTCAAGCCCAGCAATCAGGGTTCTACCGTGGGATTACGTCTGGTTGAGAGGATCGATCAGCTCACGGGGGCTTTCCGGGAGGCCGGGCGATTCGGCGGCCCGGTCATGATCGAACAGTACATCCCCGGCCGGGAGTTGACCGCGGCCATTCTGGAGGAACGGGTTCTGCCGGTCGTGGAGATCATCCCCGAGGGGGGACTGTACGATTACGAATCCAAATATACCGACGGGAAAAGCCGCTATATCACCGAGCCGAACCTTCCGCCGGGGGTGGCTGCCGAGATACAGGACCTGTCGCTGAAGACCTTCCGGGCTCTGGGCTGTTACGGTTACGCCCGGGTGGACGTTCGCCTGGATCCCGGGCAGGTGCCCTATGTGCTGGAGATCAACACCCTGCCGGGCATGACGCCTCACAGCCTGGTGCCCAAGGCGGCCAAGTCCGCCGGCATCGATTTTGACGAACTGATCGAGCGGATCATCACGCTGGCGCTGAACAAACCGATTCACTAAAACTCTCTCACAGAAAACAGATGGCTCCATATTTTCTCAGGAGGAGTTCATGGATCAGACCGAAAAGATGTTGCAGGAGCTGACCGATGCCTATGGCGTCACCGGTCACGAGGGCGATGTGGCCCGCATTATGGCCCGGCATCTCTCACCTATCGCCAAGATCTCCTATGATAAGCTGGGCAGCATCATCGCCCGGGAAAAGGCCGGGCAGAAGGGCCCCCGGATCATGCTGGCCGGCCATATGGATGAGGTCGGCTTCATGGTCAAGGAGATCACCAAGGAGGGGTTCATCCGCTTTCTGCCCCTGGGCGGCTGGTGGCCCCACGTGATCCTCTCGCAGCGGGTGTTGATCCGGACCTCCAAAGGGGAGGACGTGGTCGGCGTGGTGGGCTCCAAGGCGCCCCATATCCTTGAGGCGGAGGAACGCAAGAAGGTCCAGAAGATCGAGGATCTCTATATCGATGTGGGCTCGACCGAGAAGAACAATGTGGCCAAAAAAGTGGGCATCCGCCCGGGCGATCCGATCGTCCCGATCAGCCCCTTCACCATACTCAGCAACAGAAAAGCCTATCTGGCCAAGGCCTGGGATGACCGCATCGGCTGCGCCCTGATCATCGATGTGATGAAACGGTTGGCCAAGATCAAACACCCCAATACCGTTTTCGGCGTGGGCACCGTCCAGGAGGAGGTCGGATTGCGGGGGGCGACCACCAGCGTACGGGGTGTGGAGCCCGATGCGGCCTTCGTGCTGGAGGTTGGCCTGGCGATGGATACCCCCGGTATCAACGGCGATCAAAAAGAGAAGATGGGCGCCGGGCCGTCTCTGTATATTTACGACGCCACCATGATTCCCAACACCGGGCTGCGGGACCTGGTCATCGATGTGGCCGAGAAAAAGAAGATCCCCTACCAGTTCTCCAGCATTGCCCGCGGAGGAACCGACGGCGGCCGGATCCACATCCACGGCCTCGGCGTGCCCACCCAGACCATCGGCGTGCCGACCCGTTACATCCACGGGCATACCGGCATTCTCCACCGGGACGATTATGATCGCACCGTAACCCTGCTGGTCGAGGTCATCCGGCGGCTGGACGATAAAACCGTCCGGGGCCTGACCGCTCATTGATGCGGCCGGCCAGGATCGAAGGGAGCCTGTCAACAGGATGAAAACGATGGACGAAGGAACAGCCCCGTTGAGCGATCTGTTCGGCGACCAACGCCCCCTCATCGGAGTGGTTCATCTGCTGCCCCTGCCGGGAAGTCCCCGCTATGGGGGTTCCCTGGCCGAGGTGACGGACCGAGCCTGCGCCGATGCCCGGAGCTATATCGACGGCGGCCTGGACGGCCTGATCCTGGAGAATTACGGCGACCTGCCGTTTTTCCCCGGACCGGTTCCTCCGGAGACGGTGGCCGCGATGACCGTGGCAGCCGGGGAGATCGGCCGGATGACCGACCGTCCCCTGGGCATCAATGTGCTGCGCAACGATGCCCTCTCGGCCCTGGGGATCGCGGTGGCCGCCGGAGCGGCCTTCATCCGGGTCAACGTCCTGATGGGGGCCAGCGTCACCGATCAGGGCATCATACAGGGACCGGCTCACCGGCTGTTGCGCCGCCGGCGGGAACTGGGTGCGGAAGTGAAAATATTCGCCGATGTTCTGGTCAAACACGCCCATCCGCTGGGCCGGGCGGACGCGGCCGAGTCGGCCCGAGAACTTCTGGGACGCGGACTGGCCGACGTGCTGATCGTCACCGGTCCGGCCACCGGACGGGAACCGGCCGGGGAGGACCTCGCCCGGATCAAGGAGGCGGCTGGAGAAAGTCCTGTGCTGGCCGGCAGCGGCGTCCGGCCCGAGAATGTTTCCAAAATCCTGACGGTCGCCGACGGAGCCATCGTCGGGACCTCGTTGAAAAGAGACGGACAGACCGAACGAGCGGTCGATATCGAACGGGTCAAAGCCCTGTTGGCCAGCCTGGGGAGGTGATGTCTGTGGGCTTGATGTTATACAATACCATGACCCGGCGGAAAGAGGAATTTCAACCGCTGGAGAAGGGAAAGGTGGGCATGTACACCTGCGGACCGACCGTCTATGACTATGCCCATATCGGAAACTATCGAGCTTATATTTTCGAGGACGTTTTACGACGGTATCTTCAATACAGGGGTTACCAGGTGACTCAGGTGATGAACATCACCGACGTAGACGATAAAAGCATCGCCGGCGTTCGCCAGACCGGGCTCAGCCTGCAAGAATACACCGCCAAATACAAGAAAGCCTTTTTCGACGGCCTGGATGCCCTGCGCATCGAGCGGGCTGAATATTATCCGGAGGCTACCAAACACATCGACGAGATGGTGACCCTCATTCAGCGGCTCCAGGAAAAGGAACTGGTCTATCAGGCGGAGGGCAATCTGTACTATCGCATCTCTGGTTTCCGGGAATACGGCAAACTGTCGCACATGAGGCTGGATGAGCTCAAATGCGGGGTGCGGGTCAAGGCCGATGAGTACGAGAAGGAACAGGCCAGCGATTTTGCCCTGTGGAAGGCCTGGGAGGAGTCCGACGGTGAAGTCTACTGGGAGACACCGCTGGGCAAGGGGCGTCCCGGGTGGCATATCGAGTGCTCGGCCATGAGCATGAAGTATCTCGGGGAGACCTTCGATATCCACACCGGCGGGGTGGATAACATGTTCCCCCACCACGAGAATGAGATCGCCCAGAGCGAAGCCGCCACCGGCAAG
>CAZOYL010000094.1:0-10521 GCA_964584035.1 uncultured Gemmatimonadota bacterium
AAGGGCGTGCTCCACACGCACGGAGGGTACGCGGTATACACCTCAACGACGCACCGGTACGTGTTCGACGTCAGGGACGAGGACCGATGGTGGTGCGCGGCCGATCCCGGATGGATTACCGGGCACAGCTACATCGTGTACGGGCCGCTCATAAACGGGTCCACGATCATGATGTACGAGGGAGCACCGAACCATCCGTACCCGAACAGGTGGTGGTCGATGATCGAGAAGTACGGCATCACCATACTCTACACCTCGCCGACCGCGATACGGGGGCTCATGCGCTTCGGGGATCAGTGGCCGAGCAGGCACGACCTGAGCAGCCTCAGGCTGCTCGGCTCGGTCGGAGAGCCCATCAATCCTGAGGCGTGGAGGTGGTACTACGAGGTCATCGGCAAGAAGCGCTGTCCCATCATGGACACCTGGTGGCAGACCGAGACGGGACACTTCTGCATCACCCCGCTGCCCATCACGCCGCTGAAGCCCGGCTCGGCCACGAAACCTTTCCCCGGCCTCAATGCCAAGGTGTTCAATGAGGAAGGCGAAGCGGTGGTCAATGCCGGCGGCAACCTGGTGATGCTCAATCCCTGGCCCGGCATGCTCCGGGGTCTCTATAAGGATCCCGAAAGGTACCAGGATGTTTACTGGAGCCGGTATGAGGGTATCTACCTGGCCGGCGATGTTTCCAGAGAAGATGGCGACGGGTACTTCTGGATTCAGGGCCGGGCCGATGATGTTCTCAACGTATCCGGTCACCGGATTGGCAACTCCGAGGTCGAATCCGCCCTGGTGAGCCATCCCAAGGTGGCCGAGGCGGCCGTTATCGGCAAGCCCCATGAGCTCAAGGGCGAATCCATCTGTGCCTTCGTCGTCCCGCGGCAGGGTGTGGAGATCAACGATACACTGCGGGCGGAGCTCCGGGAGCACGTCGGTACGGAGATCGGCAAGATCGCCCGGCCCGATGAGCTGTACTTCGTTCACGACGTGCCCAAGACCCGTTCCGGCAAGATCATGAGACGGGTCATCCGGGCCAAGGCCACCGGTGAACAGGTCGGCGATATCTCTACGCTGGCCAATCCGGAGGCCGTCGAGGAGATCGGTAAGGCAAAGTGATACTGCCACCGGAGAAGGGGAGCCGCCTCACCAGGCGGCTCCCCTTCGTCTAAAAGGAGGTTTTAAATGACCCAAGAGAAAGCTTTCAATCGATGGCTGGTCCTGCTGGGAGCCATCCCGATACAACTATGCCTGGGCGCCATCTATGCCTGGAGCGTCTTTACACCGGCGCTCAAGGAGACGCCCTTCAGCTTCAGCGCCACGCAGACTCAGATCGTCTTTTCCGTGGGGCTGGCTACCTTTGCCGTGGTCATGGTTCTGGCCGGTCGCTGGCAGGCCAAGGTTGGACCCCGGAAAGTGGCCTTCGTCGGGGGGTTGTTGCTGGGATTGGGCTATGTGCTGGCCAAGTTCTTAGGCGCCTCCTTCATGGGTCAGGTGATCTGCATCGGCCTCATTGGAGGAGCCGGCATAGGGTTGGGCTATGTCTGTCCCATCGCCGTCGGCATCAAGTGGTTTCCGGACAAAAAGGGCCTCATCACCGGACTGGCCGTGGCCGGCTTCGGTTTTGGAGCCCTCATCTGGATCAAGCTGGCCGGTTCCTGGGGGCATCTGATCGACACCATGGGCGTGCTCAATGTCTTTGGGCTGTATGGAATTATATTCTTCATCATCGTGGCGCTGGGCAGCATCGTCATGGTCAACCCGCCGGCCGGGTGGAAGCCGGCCGGGTGGACGCCGCCTGAGGTCGGATCGAAAACCGGCCGGAACATCACCAGCGCCGATATGGGACCGGACCAGATGCTCCGCACGCCGCAGTTTTATATGCTTTGGATCATTTTCATCTTCTGCGCCATGGCCGGATTGATGACCATCGGCATCATCAAGCTGTTCGGCATCGACTCGCTCCAGCAGGGCGGTTATTCGGCCGCAGAGGCCAGCGCCATCGCAGGAACGGCCATGGCCGTTTTTTACTCCCTGGCCAACGGCATCGGACGCATCGCCTGGGGCACGATCAGCGATGCCATCGGCCGCAAGGTGGCCATCTTCTTGATGGCGGCCATCCAGGGTGTCATGATGCTGCTCTTTTTCAAGATGGGCGGAACCCCGGCTCTGTTCTATCTGGGCGCCGCCATCATCGGGTTCAACTTCGGGGCGAACTTCGCACTCTTTCCGGCGGCCACGGCCGATTTCTTCGGTTCGGCCAGCGTGGGCCAGAACTACGGCTGGATGTTTACCGCTTACGGCGTCGGAGGGATCGTGGGCCCCATCATGGCGGGTATCTTCCGCGATGCCGGCAGTTTCACTCCGGCTTTTGTCATCAGCGGCATTCTCTGTCTGGTGGCTGCCGTAATCGCCCTGATGACCCGGCCTCCCAAGAGTTATTCGCCGAAGACGCCGTAAAAGGCCATTGACAAGTTCAGCCGGCCGTTTTATATTGACCGGGATTGCGGCTCACAGGACTCCGGCCTTGGCCATCATGGACGTCAAGCCCGGACAGGACCTTTGGTCACGACCATGAATCCTGCATCATGGGATATCACATGGAATATTCCCATTGACTTTGAGCAGTGACCTTAAGAATTGACCTTGAACATTGACCTTGAGATCATTTTGGGATAGAGGATGAACAAACAAGCGAAGACAGGTGTGATCATAGCTCTGGCTCTTCTTTTGTCCCTGAGCCTCAGCGGCACGGCAGGCGCGAAGCTGACGCCTTACGGGTATATCAAACTTGACGCCTCCTACGATCAGTCCCAAACGAACGATGGAAATTTCGTCTATATCGTGCTGCCGGAGGCCCAGGCCGATGACGAGTTCAACATGACAGCCAAGCAGACGCGACTGGGACTGTCCTTTCAGGAGGACGGCTCGGTCCGTCCTAAGGTGACCGGCAAAGTGGAGCTGGATTTCTACGGCGGAGGCCCGGAGAATAAACCTAATCCCATGCTTCGGCAAGCCTTCATGGAGCTCAGCTATCCCGGATTCAGCCTTCTGGCCGGGCAGACCAGTGATCTTTACGCCCCGCTCAATCCGACCACGCTCAATTATATCGTTCTGTGGAAGTGTGGCAATACCGGTTATCGCAGGCCCCAGATCCGCCTGACGAAAACGGTGAAAATAGGGGAAAAGGCCAACTTGACGCTGGCCGGCAGCCTCAACCGCGCCGTGGGAACAGGCCAGGACGGAGAGGATGCCGCCCTGCCGTCCGGGATGGGAAGGATCGCGTTTTCCACCCGGCTGAATGGCCAGAAATTTGCTACGATAGGTATTTCCGGGCTGTATGGTCGCGAGGAGTCGGACGTCCTGAAGGAGACCTTTGAATCGGAGGCCGTGGCCGTAGATCTGACCATCCCTCTGGGCCAGAAGGCTTCCCTCAAAGGCGAGTTTTACACGGGTCAGAACATGGCCAGCTACCTCGGCGGAATCGGCCAGGGAATCGATCTCGATCACCTGGAGGAGATCGAAAGCAGCGGGGGCTGGGGTCATCTGGCCGTGGTTCTCAATACCTATGCCAGCTTGAACCTGGGAGCCGGCTGGGATGATCCCGAGCTGAAGGAAGGCGATATCGCTAACACGCTGGACGAAAATCTTTCCTATTTCGGCAATATCATCTGGACTTTGCATAGCGCCGTGTCCATGGGAGTGGAGTATCTGGGCACCGAGACCACTTATGCCGGCGGGGAAAGTTATCAGAATCATCGCGGCCAGCTCTCGTTCATCTATAAATTCTGATGGAGTGCGCCGCAGAGATTTTCTGGCCGTCACAAGATTTGAATGAACCTATATGAAGTAAAAATCATGGATTCATGGGGCTGTAGCTCAGATGGGAGAGCGCTTGTCTGGCAGACAAGAGGTCACGGGTTCGATCCCCGTCAGCTCCACTTTAACATTTGTAAGCCTGCGGTGGTAAGGACTCGCAGTTGGTAAAGGGAATTCATTCATGAAGAGAAACGTTCCCATTATTCTGATGACGGTATTGGGCGTCGCTATGCTGATGGCTTGCGCGGCCAATCCTCCCGTGCAAAAAGAAATTCAGAAAAAGATTACCAAGCAGCCGGAGATGGGCGATTACCTCACTGGAGAAAAGGCTTTAGCAGAGGCCGAAAGTCTTTTCGCGATCGGATCTGCGGAGCAGGAAAAGGACAACTGGACGGGCGCCGAGGAACTTTATTCGGCATCTCTCCAGGTGCTGGCCGAACTGACCACAGCCGATGACTATCCTTCCCAGGCAGAGCGCTATGATCGCCTGGTGCAGGATCTGGCGCGGGAATATCCCGAGGTGCTGTCACATCTGGAGCAGCTGCCTCAGGAGGGTTCTCTGGCCTTGTTGTTTATGAAGTTGGGCGAGCTGCGGGCCGACGGTTTCTTAAGTGAAACTCCGGACAGCGTGGTGAGTCTGGAAATGGAGCAGGATGTTTCCTACGGCGTGCCCATCGATTGGAATGAGAAGGTGGAGAGCAGTGTCCGCTATTTCCAGGTGGAAAACCGGGAGGCTTTCGCCCGCTGGCTGAATCGATCCGGGTGCTATATGGAGCTGATGCAGGGGATCCTGCAGCAGTATGGATTGCCGGAGGATCTCATCTATCTGGCCCTGATCGAGAGCGGATTCAATCCCCAGGCCTATTCCTGGGCCCATGCCTCCGGCCCCTGGCAGTTCATCTCCGGCACCGGAAAGCTCTATGGCTTGACCTACGACTGGTGGCTGGACGAGCGTCGAGATCCGGTTAAATCCACCCATGCGGCCGCCAAGTATCTGAAAAACCTTTATGATGAATTCGGGGACTGGCGTTTGGCGATGGCCGCTTACAACTGCGGCGAGGTCCGGGTTCGAAAAGCCATCACCAGTGCCGGATCCAGAGATTTCTGGAAGCTGGTATTACCAAGCCAGACGAGAAATTATGTGCCTCTCTTCATGGCCGCCACCATCATTGCCAAATCGCCGGAGCAATATGGTTTTACCGTTCAGCCCGAGCCGCCGCTGAGCTATGATGAGGTGACCATCGACGATTGCACCGATCTGAAGGTGGTAGCGCGGTGTTGTCACAGTACGGTCGATGAAATTCAAGCGTTGAACCCCGAGCTGCGCCGCTGGTGCACGCCGCCCAATCACCAGGCCTATGGCTTGAAAATTCCTTCCGGAACACGCAAAACCTTTCTGGCCAATTACGCCCTGGTTCCGGAGAGTGACAAGGTCTCCTGGCAGAGGCATAAGATCCAGCGGGGCGAGACGCTCTCCAAGATTGCCCAGCGGTACGGTACCTCCGTGCGGGCGATCTCAGAGGCCAACTCGCTGCGCAGCAGTCACCGCATCATCGCGGGGAAATATCTGCTGATCCCGGTTGGCCCCTATGGCGGTTCCGCGCCGTCAATCTCGACGGCCTCCTCGTCCGCCCGGATTGCCGATTCCGGCGACAAACTCATCTACACCGTCAAAAAAGGCGACGCATTGAGCCGTATTGCCGCCAGCTTCGGGATCGGACTTTCTCAGCTGCGCCGGTGGAACAATCTCCGATCCGGAGCGTATATCTATCCGGGTGACAAACTGACCATCTACTTATCCTCGGGGGAGGCTGCCTCGGTCCCCTCCGCGGAGACCTATACCGAGCTGATGTATACTGTAAAGCGGGGCGATACACTGTGGGACATAGCCCAGGATTTCGGGGTCAGCCTGGCCGAGCTGATACAGGAAAATGGCCTGCGAGACCCTTCCCGTATCAGGCCGGGCAGCAAGCTGAGAATTAAGCGGCTCAATTAGCCGTTGTCGGGAGAGAGGTATGAAAAGAAACGATATCATCATCGCGGTCGTCATCGGGCTCAGCGTGCTCTTCGTGTTCGTCATTTTTACCCTGGCCGTCATGGGCCTGTTCACCGAACGGTCCCTGACCTTCGGGTCATTGGGTCAGCGGATTGCCCTGGTGGAGATCCATGGAGTGATGACCGAGGCCGAGTCCACGGTCCGGCAACTGAAACGATACGCCCGGGATGAGAGCGTCCCGGTCATCGTGATGCATATCGATACGCCCGGCGGCACAGCCGCGGTGGCCCAGGAGATTTACGATCAGGTCGTAAAGGTTCGCCGGGATGGGAAAAAGGTGGTTGCCACCATGGGATCGCTGGCCGCGTCCGGAGGGTACTATGTGGCCTGCGCTGCCGATACCATCGTGGCCAATCCGGTTACGCTGACCGGGAGCATCGGTGTGCAGATGCGGCTGCCCAGCACCGAGGAACTGTTCCGGAAGATCGGGGTGGAGTTTCGCGTGGTCAAGAGCGGTCCCCATAAGGACATCGGATCGCCGCACCGGCCCATGACCGAGGAAGAGCGAAGAATCCTGCAGGAGGTCATCGACGACAGTTATGAGCAGTTTGTCGACATCATCGTGGCCGGCCGTGGCCTGCCGCGGGAAGATGTGCTGGCCGTGGCCGACGGCCGTATTTTCACAGGCCGGCAGGCTCATGGTCTGAGATTAGTTGATGAGATAGGGACTTATGAAGAGGCCATCCTCCTGGCCGCGAGGATGGTGGGTATCGAAGGAGAGCCTCGTTTGATAAAGGAAAGACGCAGAAAGGAAGATCTGTTCGACATCGTCTTCCAGCTGGCCGGACGGCTTGGGGGATCGGTTCACCAACAGGCTGGACTGGAATATCTGCTGAGTCCGTAATAATTTTTTCCTTGACTTTTTCATTTTTAGAAAATATCTTTAAGGGTCCAAAGAGGTTAGAGAAACGTGCCGATTTACGAGTACATCTGCCAGGACTGCGGGAAACGCTTCGATTGTTTGTTTAAAACCCGGCAAGATCAGAACGCAGTTGTCTGCAGTCATTGTGGGAGCAGCAACGCGAAACGCATCTTCTCGACCTTCGGCCTGGGGGGCGGAAAAGGTGGGGATGGTTCCTCGGACAGCAGTTGCCGGACATGTTCGACCAAGACCTGTAGCACCTGTCGTTGAGCCGCCCGTCGATGACCGGGCCTTTCTCTTTCACTCATGGTGGCAAAGGAGGGATGACGAATGACCAAGGCTGATCTTGTTGAGGAAGTCGCCAGCGTAACGGGACTGACCAAAACGGACACTGCCATGGTCTTCGAGGCTTTTCTGAAGGCCATTTCGAATGCCCTGATTAAAGGCAATAATATCGAAATTCGAGGTTTCGGCAGATTCAAGGTGAAGCGCCGCAAGGCTCGCGTCGCCCGCAATCCCAGAACCGGAGAGGCTGTTCCCATTCCGGAGCGGAACGTACCCATCTTCCAGCCGTCCAATTTCCTCAAGGACCGGGTGGCGAGAGGCGTATAAGTTAAACATTTATTGGTAGTTAAAAAGTTATCTTCGACCATGAGCAGGGCGCAATCTGCCCTGCTCATCGTATGTACGTCGTACGGATCATGTACTTATGAGGGGGGCCTATGCCCAGCGGGAAAAAAAGAAAACGTCACAAGATTGCCACGCACAAGCGTAAAAAGCGTCTCAAGGCCGATCGCCATAAGAAAAAGAAGCGGTGATATCCCCCGGAGGGCACGCCGTGATGAAGGTCGGGGTTGTCTCGGACACACACTGGCAAGTCGACGATGGGCCATTGCCGCCGGAACTGTTTGAAGAGCTTTCGGGAGTCGATCTCATTCTCCACGCGGGAGATCTGGTGACCGTAGAAATTCTCGATCAGCTGAAAAAGATCGCACCGGTACAGGCCGTGGCCGGCAATATGGACGCCGCCGAGATCCGGAAACAACTGCCGGCCAGACGAATCGTGGACATCGAGAAGGTCCGCCTGGGATTGATTCACGGCTGGGGACCGCCCCAGGGATTGCCGCAGAGAGTGTCCCGGGAGTTTTCCGAGGATGTGGCTGTGGTGATCTTCGGCCATTCGCATCAGCCCTATAAGGAGTGGATCGACGGCCGCCTGCTGTTCAATCCGGGCAGCCTGCTGGACGACCGTTTCTCGGATGAACGCTCCTATGGCCGGCTCACGATACAGGGAGACCGCATAGAGGCGGAGATTCACCACTGGTAATCTGACCATCCTGATGATGTCCCATCGCCCATGAGCCCTCCTTCACGCAGTGGAAGACGTTCGTTTACCTGTTCACCATCACACAGAGGAAATGGAAGCGATGACAGACAAGAAGGCAGATCTGGCCGGTCCCGGCATCGGCAATTACGACGACCTGAAACAGGTGCTGCCCGGTGATTATGAACCGATCTTGGATCCCAAGGAAACCCAGCAGGCCATCACCGCAGTGAAAAGCTATATCGAGGACCACCTCAGCCGGGAGCTCAATCTCATCAGGGTGGAATGTCCCCTTATCGTTGATCGCGAGAGCGGAATGAACGACTATCTGGATCGTGACGGCTCCCGAACCCCGATCGAGTTTCACATCTCCAACGATTACGATCAGCATCCCATCGATGCTCAGATCGTCCAGGCGGTCACCAAATGGAAGCGATGGGCTTTAAAACAGTTCAACATGGATGTGGGAGAGGGCCTGTTCACCGATATGAGGGCTGTGCGCAAGGACTATTTCCTGGACCATGACCACAGCGCCTATGTGGATCAGTGGGATTGGGAAAAGGTCATCACGGCCGAGCACAGAAATCTGGATTATCTCAAAGATACGGTTCGGGCATTATGGCGGATCATCCGCGGGGCCGGCACTCACGCCGAAGAGCTTTTCCCACAGTTGAAAACGGACCGGTATCCCGGTATTCCCGAGGAGTTGAACTTTCTGCATGCCGAGGAGATTCTGAACATGTACCCGGATCTGCCCCGCAAGGCCCGGGAGACGAAAGTGCTGCAGGAATTTCCCGCCGTCTTCATCCTGGGCGTCGGCTGGACACTCAAGGACGGCTACCCCCACGAGATGCGAGCGGCCGATTACGACGATTGGGTCACCGAGACGATCACCAAGGATGGGCAGCTGATGCATGGCCTGAACGGCGACATTCTGGTATGGAATCCGATCACCAAACGGCGCCACGAGCTGACCTCCATGGGGATCCGGGTGACCAAAGAAACGCTGAAGATACAGCTGGAAATGACCGGACAGCTCGATTTCCTCAAAATGCCCTATCATCAGATGATTCTCAACGATCGCGTCCCTCTCAGCATCGGCGGCGGCATCGGGCAGTCACGAACCTATATGTACCTGCTGCGGAAAGCCCATCTGGGCGAATGCAGCGTCACCGTATGGCCCAGGATCCTCAAGGACATGTGTGCCGAAAAAAAGATACATGTGCTGGAATAAAAACTGATGCCCTAGAGATTGATTGAGGGGCCGCATGATGTTCATGCGGCCCTTTGTAGGAAAATCGGGGAGGGATTGAATGCCTGTCCGTTCTGTGATCATATCCACCGTTCTGATCGTGATGGTCGGTTCACCGCTCTGGGACGCATGGAGGAGAACCGGCATTATCTCTCCGATGTCGTCTTCGGCGCCAGCATCGGTCTGGCGGCCGGGTATGCCGCTGTGGCGCGAAAATAATACCCCGTCGGGCTGGGGTTCATCTCTATCGGTCCAGATCAGGCCGGCATCAGGGTTCGGTTCTGAGAGAAAAAGAACTTGACAACGGTAGGAAATTTCATAATACTATCACATTAATCCAGCATCCACAATGGTCCCTGTCGTCTAGCCAGGTCTAGGACACCGGCCTTTCACGCCGGCAACACGGGTTCGAATCCCGTCGGGGACGCTTATCTCTTATTATTCAATCTCCAGGAGCCATGAGGTTCGATCATGACCGAACAGAACGTTATCACACGAATTATCAAGCGCAACGGCGAGGTGGCTCCCCTCGATCGGGATAAAATCGCCAATGCCATTTATAAAGCCGCCTCCAGCGTCGGGGGGAAGGACCGCCAGACGGCCCTGAGACTGGCCGACCAGGTGGTGGATATGCTGAACCAGTTGTATATTCCCGAGGCTACACCGTCGGTGGAGGAAATTCAGGATTTGGTCGAGAAGATCCTTATCGAGAACGGCCATGCCCGGACAGCCAAGGCATACATTCTTTACCGTGATCAGCGGTCCAGACTCCGGCGGAGGAAAAAAGCCGGCGCCGTAACCCAGGGTTCCATTCCCTATCAGGTGATGTGGAAAGTGCTTTTGTGGAACGTGATGCATGGTGTGGACACGGTCGAGGGGCTCAACCGTCGGGTCAAGGATGGGACGTTTCCACAGCTGGTTCAGGAAGCCGACGATGCCTTTGATGCCGAGATCGCCAAGGCCGTCGGGGACATCTGTGAAATGGATCCGCAGGCCCAGCTGATCATCGTGGCCGGTCCATCCTCCTCCGGGAAAAGCACCACCATGGCCAAGCTTATTGCTCAGCTGCGAAAACGGAACTGCCGGCCGGTGCCGATGAGCCTGGACAATTATTTTTTCGATCTGGAGATGCATCCCAAAGATGAGTTCGGAGACTACGACTTCGAGACTCCCGAAGCTCTGGATCTGGATCTGATCAATAAACACCTGACAAA
>CAZOYL010000095.1:0-8902 GCA_964584035.1 uncultured Gemmatimonadota bacterium
GCAGAGAACGTGATCAGCGAACGTGACCGGCTCGGCTTGATCATCCAAGGCGTGATCGAATGAAGCCGGTATCTTCAGAAATGAAGGGCGATTAGCTCAGTTGGCTAGAGTGCTTGCTTGACATGCAAGAGGTCACTGGTTCGAATCCAGTATCGCCCATTCCTCTCGAATATTTAGTAACCATAAGATATAAAGTAGGTTGGAGTTAAATTGAAGCCACATCCGCTGGGGGGCGATGCCTAAAGCCGTGGATCCTTTCTGCGGCCATATGGTTCTGCCCGCCATTTTTTTCATAGGGGGAGGAAGCAGGGTGTCCACCGTGGAGTTGACATTTGCCGATACATCGGCATCTCGATTTCCATCGGGCATTTCTCTGACGGATGTTCTGAAACAGATGAACCCGTCCGCCGGGAAGAGTGTCCTCGCTGCCCGGCTTGACGATCAGGCCGTTGATCTTTATCGAACCGTGGATGCGGACGCCCGGGTGGACTTCCTGACCTTCGAGGCTGAAGAGGGAAGGAAAATCTACTGGCATAGCTGTGCCCATGTCATGGCCCAAGCCGTCAAGGAGCTCTTTCCATCGGCAAAACTGGCGATCGGACCGGCCATCGACAACGGTTTTTATTATGATTTCGATGTGCCGGAACCCTTTACCAGTGATGATCTTGAGGCCATAGAAACACGCATGAAAGAGATCATCAAAAAAGATGTTCCGCTCGTTCGTCAGGAGATGGAGCTGGAAGAGGCCCGGAAGATCTTTGAAAAAATGGGTGAACAATACAAACTGGAACTCCTCTCCGAACTGGAGGATGAACAGGTCAGCATCTATGGGCAGGATGGATTTCGAGATCTCTGCCGGGGTCCGCATGTTCCGTCGACCGGCCGGATCGGATATGTGAAACTGCTGGGCGTGGCCGGTGCTTACTGGCGCGGCGATGAGCGTAATGCCGTTCTGCAACGCATTTACGGGATTGCCTTTCCCAGCAAGGCGCAACTGAAAGAGCATCTCCATCGCCTCGAGGAAGCCAAGAAGCGTGATCACCGAAAACTTGGACGCCAGATGGATCTGTTTAGTTTCCATCCTCAGGCCCCCGGATTTCCTTTCTGGCATCACCGGGGTCTGGTGATCCACGACCAGTGTGTCGAGTACTGGAAACAGCTCCATCTCCGCGAGGGATATCGGCTGGTCAGAACGCCGATGATGCTGTGCGATGATCTGTGGCGCTGCAGCGGGCACTGGGACAACTATCGGGAAGCGATGTATTGTACCGAGATCGACGGTGTCGGTTATGCCATCAAGCCGATGAACTGCCCCGGGGAATTACTGATTTACAAAAACACCATGTGGTCCTACCGTGATTTTCCGCTGAAAATGGCCGAGCTGGGGATGGTTCACCGGCATGAGAAACACGGGGTGCTGCACGGCCTGTTTCGTGTGCGTCAATTCACCCAGGATGATGCTCACATCTTCTGTCTCCCGGAACAGGTCGAGACCGAGGTCATCGGCGTCATCGATCTGGCTTTGGAAATCTATAACGCCTTCGGATTTCATGATGTTTTTGTGGAGCTGTCGACCCGGCCGGCCAAGTCTATCGGCAGCGATGAGATGTGGTCCCGGGCCGAAGAGACCCTCCGCCAGGCGCTCCGGAACAAGGGAATATCCTACGAGCTGAATCCCGGGGAGGGAGCCTTTTACGGTCCCAAGATCGATTTCCATATCGAGGATTCTCTCTTCCGGCGGTGGCAGTGCGGCACCATACAGGTTGATTTCTCGATGCCGGAGCGGTTTGAACTGGAATACACCGGAAGCGACGGCGAGAAGCACCGTCCGGTGATGATCCACCGGGCCCTGTATGGATCGCTGGAGCGGTTCATCGGCATACTCATCGAACATTATGGAGGGGATCTGCCGCTCTGGCTGGCCCCTGTACAGCTTCGGATCATACCGGTGAGTCGCGATCACCTGGATTATGCCGCCAAGACGGCGGAACGATTGACGGCCGCGGGCATTCGCGCCGAGCTGGACCGGCGTGATGAGAAGATGGGATACAAGATCCGGGATGCCGAAACCTCGAAGATACCCTACATGCTGATCATGGGAGCCAGAGAAGAGGCCGATGAAACTGTGTCTCTTCGCCAGCGGCGCGGCGAGCAACTGGGAGGATTGAAGATCGATGACGTCATTGGCCGGATGAAAGAGGAAATTTCCAAAAAGATCGCCTGACAGATTTACCCCCTTTCAAGGAGGCGTGACGATTTTTAAGCAGGTGCGCATCAACCAGCAGATTCGTGTTCCTCAGGTGCGTCTCATCGCCGCCGATGGTGAGCAGATCGGCATTATCAAACGGGATGAGGCTCTGATTATGGCCGAGGAACAGGGGCTGGATCTCGTCGAAGTGGCCCCGCAGTCGAAACCTCCGGTTTGCCGCATATTGGATTACGGAAAGTATAAATACGAACAAAGCAAGCGGGCCAAGATAGCCCGTAAAAAACATCACTTCATGCAACTGAAAGAAGTGAAACTTCGCCCCAAGATCGAGGAACATGATTTTCAATTCAAACTCAATCATGCCAAGAAGTTTTTGGAATCTGGAAATAAGGTGAAGTTCACGGTCTATTTTCGCGGACGAGAGATCACGCATAAGGAGTTCGGCAACAAACATCTCGACCGCATGGCCGAGGAGCTCAAGGATGTGGCCTCCATCGAGCGTCCCACCAAAATGGAGGGCCGCAACATGGTCATGACGATGATCCCGAAACATTGAGACAACGGAGTATACAGATGCCCAAGATAAAAACCAACAGAGGATCAGCCAAAAGGTTTCGAAAAACTGGGACCGGCAAGATCAAAAGAAACAAGGCCTATGCCAGGCATATTCTGACCAAGAAAAGTTCCAAGAAAAAAAGAGAGCTGCGCAAAAGCGTCCTGGTGGATAGCGCCGATGCAAAAAGGATCGGCCGTCTGCTGCCCTCCTAGCTAGATCGATATTCGCAGTCCACCGTTCGGGGAGACGTCAACGGCCGTTCAGCCGCCTGCCTGTTACCCCGATATCAGAACAACAAGAGCCTTACTCAGCGCAATTGTGGAGTGAAAGATGCCCAGAGCGAAAAGTACAGTAGCCTCCAGGCAGAGGAGGAAGAAGGTTCTCAAAGCGGCCAAGGGTTATCGCGGCGGGCGGAGCAAGCTTTACCGCACGGCTCAGGAAACTGTCAATCGAGCCAGAGCCTATGCCTATCACGGCCGTAAGCTGCGCAAACGGGATATGCGCCGGTTATGGATCGCGCGCATTAATGCCGCGGCAAGACTCAACGGATTATCCTACAGTACATTCATGAAAGGTCTGGTCCAGGCCGGCATCGATCTGGATCGTAAGATCCTTGCCGAATTGGCCGTTCATGATGCTTCTGCTTTTGCCCATATTGCCGAGATGGCCAAAAGGCAGCTGTAATTTTCATCAGACGGTACGGCTTGGTTGAACCGACCGGATGGGCTGTCCACACAGGCTGGCCTTTTGGACGGTGCCGGCCTGTTCCGTCTTTGTTACTTATTGGCCGATATTCATAAGGAACCGTCATCGATGCAGCAGGACCTGGAAAAGCTATCCGCGGAAGCGCTCCAGGAGGTGACCCGGACAGAGAATGCCGATCAGCTCGAGCAGATACGGGTGCAGTACCTGGGTCGCAAGGGACACCTGACTCTGCTGCTCAGAAATGTAGGGCAGCTGCCGGCGGAAGAACGGCCGGCCATGGGAAAGCTGGCCAACCAGGTGAAGGTTCGCCTGGAGCAGGCCCTGGACCGGAGGCGGCAGGATCTGGCCGATGACGGTCAAGGACCGGAGGAGAAGCTTGATGTCACCCTTCCCGGGCGTCGTCCCTGGGTGGGGCGCTGTCATCCGCTGACGCAGGTGACCCGCGAGGTGGTGGACATCTTCCGTTCTCTCGGTTTTGGGGTCGCTCTGGGGCCCGAAGTGGAGACCGATTACTATAACTTCGGAGCCCTCAACTTTCCCCAGGATCACCCGGCCAGAGACATGCAGGATACCTATTATCTCGGCAAGGACATCCTGCTGAGAACACATACCTCACCGGTCCAGATACGTGTTATGGAACAGCAGAAACCGCCCGTTCGCGTGGTCGTTCCCGGAAGAGTCTATCGCAACGAAGAAATCAACGCGCGCAGTTACACCGTATTTTATCAGGTTGAGGGGCTCGCCGTGGATTATGGTGTCACCTTCGGCGATCTCAAAGGGGTCCTGACCTCCTTTGTCGAGCAATTTTTCGGTACACGGACGCAACTGCGGTTTCGGCCCCATTATTTTCCCTTCACCGAGCCTAGCGCCGAGGTGGACATCAGTTGTTTCCTCTGTGAGGGAAAGGGCTGTCGGGTTTGCAAGCAGACCGGATGGCTGGAGATCTTAGGCGCGGGAATGGTGGATCCGGCCGTTCTCAAGGCTGTCGACTACGATCCGGAAGTCTACTCGGGATTCGCCTTCGGCATGGGTGTGGATCGAATTGCCATGCTGCGATACGGAGTCAATGACATCCGGCTGTTTTACGAAAACGATCTGCGTTTTCTGAGGCAGTTTTCATAGCCCTGGAGAAAATAGTTATATGAAGATCAGTGAACGCTGGCTTCGGGACTACGTCGATATCGATATAACCGCTGAGCAATTGGCCCAGCGCTTGACTCTGACGGGAACGGAGATCTCAGGCATCTCATCCCTGACGCCCAACTTGAGTGGTGTGGTGGTGGGCCAGGTGTTGACCAAGGAGAAACACCCCAAGGCCGATCGTCTTTCTGTCTGCCGGGTGAATGTGGGCAAAGAGGTTCTGGATGTCATCTGCGGAGCGCCCAACGTGGCCGCCGGACAGAAGGTGCCCGTGGCTCTGGTGGGCTCGGTTCTCCCCGGAGACTTCCGCATCGAGGCCCGCGCCATCCGGGGAGTTCAATCACAGGGCATGATCTGCTCCGAGAAGGAGCTGAACATCTCCGAAGAGGCCTCCGGCATCATGGTTCTGGAGGATGACCTGCCCCTGGGTAAACCCCTGCAGGAGGTGCTGCCCCTCAATGACCTCATCCTGGAGGCCGATCTGACACCTAATCGTCCGGATTGCCTCAGCATGGTGGGAATCGCCCGAGAGGTGGCCGCCGTGACGGACAAGCAATTTCGGCCGCCCCCGATCGAGCCGCCCGGGAAGCCGGAAGAGGTCGATAAAGAAGATGCCGATAAAAAAAATGCCGCCCGCCGGATCTCCGTCACTCTGCACGACACCGCGGCCTGTCCGCGCTATTCAGCCCGGTTGATTTGCGGTATCAAGATCGCTCCCTCTCCGCTGTGGCTCTCCAGAAGGCTTCTGGCTGCGGGCATTCGATCCATCAACAATGTCGTGGACGTGACCAATTACGTCATGATGGAACTGGGTCAACCGCTGCATGCCTTCGATTACGATCTGCTTCGAGGCGGACAGATTCATGTGCGCAGGGCCAGGGCGGGAGAGCTGTTCGTCACTCTTGATGAAAAACAGCATACCCTGAACGAGGAGATCCTGCTGATCTGCGACAGAGACAGGCCCGTGGCCCTGGCCGGGATCATGGGAGGCCTGGAATCTGAGGTTCGGCCGGATACGGTCAACATTCTTCTGGAAAGCGCCTATTTCGAGCCGACCGTTATCCGGAGAGGTTCCAAATTTCTGAATATTTCCACCGAGTCATCGCAGCGTTTCGAACGGGGCGTGGATCCTAACGGTGTGGTAGACGCTTCCCATCGAGCCGTTGCCCACATTCTGCAGCTGGCCGGCGGAAAGTTGGCCGGGGAGCTAACCGATGAATATCCCCGGCCGATGGCACCCGTCAAAGTTTCTTTGCGACCGGAACGAGTCAACGAGCTACTGGGTACTCAATTGACGTCGAAGGAGATACGGCGCTATCTCGACAGCCTGGACATGTCAACGGCCCCGGAAAGGTCCGGAACGAAGACGTTGACCGTCACGGTGCCGACCTTCCGTCCGGATGTCACCCGAGAGATCGATCTTGTCGAGGAGGTGGCCAGGATCCACGGTTACGACCGCATTCCGGCCGCCGTTCGTGCCGGTGGATCTCTCACGGTCCGTCAGGATTCTCAAGACCTTTCTCTCCAGCAGCTTCGCACAGCGCTCTGCGGATTGGGCCTTCAGGAGGTGGTCAGCAACAGCCTGACCGACCCAAAGCTCTTATCAATCTTAGAGTACCCGGAAAACCCCAGACCCATACTGAATCCCCTCAGCGACGACCTTTCGGTTTTGCGTCCCAGTTTGGTGCCAGGGCTGCTGCATATCCTGGCTTATCATCGCCGCAGGGCGCTGAAAGATCTTCGCATCTTCGAGGTGGGCAAGATCTTCCGACAGCCTCCCGATGGTCAGATCACCGATGAGAAATGGTCTCTGTGCGGACTCCTGTCGGGACGCGGCCGAACCCGATTCTGGGAGGGACCGGATGAGGACGTGGATTTCTTCGACCTCAAGGGATTGGTTGAATCCATCCTTCGAAAATTATCTATTGACAAGTTTAATTTTTTGCCGTATGATGGAGGTGGATTTTTCCGGCCGGGCCATGCTGCTGCCCTGGTGCTGGGAGATCAGCAATGCGGCCTGCTGGGACAGTTGGATCCTACTGTTTTAAAAGTTTTTGATCTTGATGAGGCCGCTTTTGCCTTCGACCTGGACGCCTCCATGCTGGTGGAGAAAATAGAGGGCTCCGGGAGATATTGCGAACTGCCTAAATTTCCTCCGGCTGACCGTGATTTGTCCATCATTCTCTCCGAGGATACTCCGGCCGCCGAGGTGGAAAGGACCATCAGAGAAAGCGGCGGTGGTGTGGTCGTAGAGGTCGTATTATTCGACATTTATAGGGGAAAACAGATCGCTTTAGGGAAAAAGGGCTTGGCCTTCTCGCTGCGTTATCAATCGTCCGAAAAAACTCTGACCGACGATGAGATCGCGGCCGTCCAGCAGAATATTCTTGCTGATCTTCAAAAACGGTTCGGGGCTGAGCTTCGTGCGGTGTGATCGATCGTGATGTCGTAATTGATATCTATGACAAATATTGATTTTTCACGATGAGGTGATGCGCATGCATATGGAACGTTTCGATCAGTTAGAGGAACGGATCAATAAAACGGTCGAGAAGATGGCCAAACTGACCGAGGAGAATAAAGAGCTGACCGCGACCAATCAAGAACTTCAAGCGAAAGTTCAGGAACTGGAGGATGCCAACAGCAAGCTCAAAGAACAGGAAGAGAAACTGAGGCGTCTGGAAAAAGAAGGCCAACTGGGAGAGAAACAACAGGAGATCACCGAAAAAGTGAAAAAGATGCTGCAGAAATTGGAAATCGTAGAGAGTGGACTATCGTGAGTGTTCTCAAAATGAATGTGTTTTGAGCCTCTTCTTTTTATACCTCATTGCTTGAACAAGCTGTCCTGAAGGTCTTTTTTAAGAAGACCGTTCGTAAACGCTGAACAAAGATCGTGACGATGGGAGGACGGGGGGTTCCTTTTCAGGTTTCAGGAGGGACGGGGAAGATTGACGGGCTAATCCATAATGAATTTCTCCTTCCGACTGATCATCTCTTCCAGGCAGTGCGACTATGGAAAATGAAAAGCACACGGTGAGAGTCAACATCTACGGGAATGAATATCCCATAAAGAGCGATGCGGACCCGGAATACATCAAGAGGGTGGCCAAATACGTGGACCAAAAGATGAGAGAAATTGCCCACAAGGTTGACAATCGTACGGCGTTAGAAGTGGCCATCCTGGTAGCCTTGAATATCACCGACGAATTGCTCCAAGAAAAGGCTGATAAAGATAAGACTGTTGCCGAAGTCGAGGACCGCACCGCCGAACTGTCCGAATGGCTGGAAAAGACGTTGCACTCACTGTAATGTGATTACGATCCGGAAGAGAATGAGCAGTCCCTGTTAACACAGTCACAGCGTGGGTTCTGGAAATGGACCCCGCCCTCTCCGCGGTGAAAGCGAACTCAAAGGCTTTCGTCAGGACGAGCCGATATCGTCAATGGAGACGTTTGATCGGCCCGACCTGTTGGACGCGGAACGGAGGCGGGATTTTTTATGAACAGAAGTGAACCCGTGGGGTGGAGGAGAGTCGTCACCAGAGGGAGGGTTCGAACATGAATCAAATGCACTTTCTTGGTTTTCTATCGGAGGAGACGCTGATCAGTTTGTTGCCTTTGGTGGCCATGCTATTTTTTCTGGCCGGCTGGTGGGTCAGCCGAAGGATTAGCGAGGGGAAGGTCAACAAAGCCGAACGGCTGGCCCAGAAGATCATCACGGATGCCGAGAAGGAAGCTGAAATCAAGGTTCGCGAGGCCAAGCTGGAAGCAAAGGACGAGTGGTACAAGGCCAAGTTGAAGTTTGAACAGGAAACCCAGGAAAAACGGGTTGAGATTCAGAGACTGGAGAGAAAACTTTCCGAGAGGGAATCGAACCTGGATCGCAAGGTCGATATCCTCAACAAGAAGGAGAGAGAAAATCAGTCCCGGGAGAAAACCCTGGTCGCTCGTGAGCGGGCAGTAAAAGCCAAGGACACAGAGTTATCCCGCCTGATACAGGATCAGAACCAGCAGCTGGAGCGTGTGGCCGGAATGACCAGTGATGAGGCCAAAAAGCTGCTCATGGCCAATCTGGAGACGCAGGCTCGCCGCGAAGCCACCAAATTGATCAAGGAAATCAAGGATAAAGCTCAATTGACGGCCGAACGTGAAGCCAAAGAGATCATCGTATCCAGTATTCAGCGCTGTGCCGCCGACCATACGGTGGAGTCCACCGTCTCGGTCGTCCAGCTTCCAAATGACGAGATGAAAGGGCGCATCATCGGCCGCGAAGGGCGGAACATCCGTTCATTT
>CAZOYL010000095.1:8912-10443 GCA_964584035.1 uncultured Gemmatimonadota bacterium
ACCGTAGCGACCTTGAGCTACGACGCGACGAACATTCTGCTGACGGCCATCCAGCGATATTCGTCGGCGCACACCGTCGATTCGACCACCAGTACGGTCGACGTATCCAACGACGAAATGAAAGGCCGCATTATCGGCCGCGAAGGGCGGAACATCCGTTCGTTTGAAACGGCCACAGGTATCGATGTGATCGTCGATGACACACCGGAAGCGGTGATCCTCTCGGGCTACGATCCCATTCGCCGGGAAGTCGCCAAGATGGCCCTAGAGCGGTTAATTCTTGACGGCCGCATCCACCCCGGCCGGATCGAGGAAACCGTGACCAAGGCCGAGAAGGATATGGAGGCCATCATCCTGGAGACCGGTGAACAGGCCTGTTTTGATGTCGGAGTGGATGGGTTGCATCCCGAACTGGTTAAACTGCTGGGTCGCCTGCGTTATCGTACCAGCTACGGCCAGAATGTGCTGCAGCATGCCAAGGAGGTCGCCACGCTGGCCAGTCTGATGGCCGCGGAGTTGGACCTGGACACCCGGCTGGCCAAGCGGGCCGGACTGTTGCACGACATCGGGAAGGCCGTGGATCGTTTCACGGAAGGGACACATAGCCAGATCGGATATGAGATCTCCCAGAAGTACGGCGAGGACCCGGTCGTTCTCAACGCCATCATGGCTCATCACGAGGACGAGACGCCCAATACTCTGATCGCTGTGCTGGTTCAGGCGGCCGATGCCATCTCCGGAGCGCGTCCCGGGGCCAGGCGGGAGACGCTTGAAGGGTATATCAAGCGGCTGGAGAGACTGGAGGAAGTAGCAGATTCCTTCCGGGGCGTTGGCAAAGCATATGCCATCCAGGCCGGACGGGAGATCCGCGTGATCGTCGAGCCCGAAAAGGTGGATGATGTGCATGCCGAAGAGCTCGCCGAGGAGATCGCCCAAAAGATCCAGGCGGAAATGGAATACCCCGGTCAGATCAAGGTCACCGTTATCAGGGAAATTCGGTCGGTGGGATACGCCAAATAACAAAAGCCCTCACAGGTTGTTCGTTATCATATGAATATTTTCTTTATCGCCGATATTGTCGGGAAACCCGGAAGAAAAGCCATCGCCGGGCTGCTCCCCGGTCTGATCGATCAGCATGACATCAAGGTGTGCATTGCCAATGGTGAAAACGCTGCTGGCGGATTCGGTTTGACCGAGCCAATCGTCAGGGAGCTTCATCAGTACGGTATCGATGTGATCACATCGGGTAATCATCTCTGGGATCGCAAAGAGATTGTGCCCATTTTAGATGAGGATCCTTTCCTGCTGCGCCCGGCCAATTACCCGCCCGAGGTCCCCGGTTGCGGAGCGACGGTCTTTGAGCCGCCCGGTGGACCAGCCGTGGGTGTATTAAACCTTCAGGGAAGGGTTTTCATTACCCCCATTGACTGTCCTTTTCGCGTCGCCGATCGTGAACTTCAGTATTTAAAAGAACGCACCAACATCATCCTGGTGGACGCAGGCGGGCGGGTGCTCGACGCCGTGAAACGGG